>JBPRGE010000069.1:0-4064 GCA_051418035.1 Candidatus Longimicrobiales bacterium M2_2A_002 | reverse complement strand
TCGGCCGCCCGGACCTTCTCCATCCCGAAGCCCTCGATGAACTGGAGGCCTTCCGGGCTCGCGCCCAGCGCCGCGAAATGGACGGGCGCCCGCCACGGCAGGTCCCGGTGCCAGCGGACCATCGCCTCGGCGAACAGGTGGGCCGCCATCCCCCGGCCACGCCACTCGGGGTCGACGATGAAGCCCGAGAAGTACCACACCACGTGCGGCGCGTTGCAGATGACCGAGAAGTCGTCGGCGGTCAGCTCCGACTCCGACCGGGCGCCCACCAGGAAGTCGCCGGCCCGGCGGGCGTCCAGCGGCCAGAGGAGGATCACCCCACGCAGCGTGTCGTCGATCCACGCACCGACGTAGCCGCGGGGGAACGCCCGCCACATCGCCTCGTCGACCAGCGACGACCGTGGCTGCGCTTTCGACGCCGACAGCGCCAGCTTCCGCAGCTCGGCGAACGACCGGTGCCGCGTCAGGTAGTCGAACTGCAGCCGCGGCGCCGGCCCCCGGGTCATCAGGTCCCGCGTACCGCCCGTGTCCCGCGCGTCGCCCGTCATGTCCCGAATGCGTACCGCGGCTCGAACCGGGCCGTGAAGTGACGCAGCACCGGCGCCTGGTGCGTGAACCCGAACCCGCCAATCTCTTCCCGCCGGCCGAAGACCTCCAGGATCACCTCCACCACGTAGTCGATGTGGCTCTGGGTGTAGACCCGCCGGGGGATGGTCAGTCGCACCAGCTCCATGGGGCCCGGCACCTCCTCGCCCGTCTCCGGGTCCCGCTTCCCGAACATGACCGTACCGATCTCCACGCCCCGGATCCCGCCCTCCAGGTACAGCTCCGCGACCAGGCTCTGCCCGGGGAGCTCCAGCGGGTCCACGTGCGGCAGGAACGCCGCCGCGTCCAGGTACACGGCGTGGCCGCCCGGCGGCTGCACGATGGGCACGCCCTCCCGGCTGATGTGCTCGCCCAGGTACCGCACGCTCGCCAGCCGGTACTCCAGGTAGTCCTCGTCGACGACCTCCTCCAGACCCACCGCGATGGCCTCCAGGTCCCGGCCCGCCAGCCCGCCGTACGTCGGGAACCCCTCCGTCAGGATCAGCAGCTCCTTCTCCTGCTCCGCCAGACGGTCGTCGTTCGTCGCCACGAACCCGCCGATGTTCGCCAGCCCGTCCTTCTTCGCGCTGAACGTGCACCCGTCCGCGTACGAGAACATCTCCCGGGCGATCGCCTCCACGGTCCGGTCACCCTGCCCGTCCTCGTTCCGCTTGATCAGGTACGCGTTCTCCGCGAACCGGCACGCGTCGATGTAGAACGGGATCCCGTACTCCCGACAGACCTCGCTGACCGCGCGGATATTCTCCAGACTCACCGGCTGACCGCCGCCGCTGTTGTTCGTGATCGTGATCATGCAGATCGGGATCCGGTCAGCGCCCACCTCCTCGATCAGGCGACGCAGCCCCTCCACGTCCATGTCACCCTTGAACGGGAGCGGCTCCTGACGGTTCCTCGCCTTCGGCGTCGGCAGGTCCACCGCCTCCGCACCCTGCGCCTCCACGTTCGCACGCGTCGTGTCGAAGTGCGTGTTGTTCGGCACCACATCACCCTCCGAGCAGATCGTGCTGAACAGGATCCGCTCCGCCGCGCGGCCCTGGTGCGTCGGGATCAGATGCTTGAACCCGAACAGCTCCTTCACCCGCTTCTCCAGTCGGTAGAACGACCGGGAGCCCGCATACGCCTCGTCGCCCCGCATGATCGCCGCCCACTGCTCCGCGCTCATGGCGCTCGTCCCGCTGTCCGTCAGCAGGTCGATCAGCACGTCCTCCGCCCGCAGCAGGAAGACGTTGTAGCCCGCCGCTTCCAGCCGGTCGAGACGCTCCGCCCGCGTGGTCACCCGGATCGGCTCCACCGCCTTGATCTTGAACGGCTCGATGATCGTCTTCACTGCACCCGCTCCCGTTGGTTGAATGCCCCCCGGCGATGCTCGCCGGTCGGGGGGACTGCCGCAACCCCCGGAGGTCGGGTGGGGGAGACGCCTGCGGGGCTCCACCGCCGCGCGAACAGCCTCGTTCGCGGCGAGGCTGAATTCGGAGTGCGGCCCGTTCCTCATCTCCCATCCGGTATGGCCGGCCCGCGCGGCAAAGTCGCTCCTCGGCGCCACCCCACCCTCCCTGGTACGGGATGGTACTGGTGGTGCATGGCAATCGCACCGCGTGAGATGGACTGACGTCGAGGGCGGTGCTGGACGGGCGGAGTTTGGCGGCTACGGAGTCGGTCAGCGAGGTGGCCCTGCCGACGCGCCGCGGTCAGCGGGACTCGCAGCACTGCCGGCGGTTGAATCCGCAAAAGGGAGGGGCGACGGTGCCGGCGCCGGAGCGCAATTTCGAGACTCGGCCGGCAGCTCGCGCCCTCCTCGAGCCACGAAGGCGCCGCGAGCCAGCCCCACCGCGAACCCGGACCCGGGTCGAGGGCTGAGCACCGCCGCCGGCACCGTCGCTCCGACCGCCCCCTTGACGGATCCTGCTGACTACATGACGATACAGTAGATCAATAACGGAATCGCGAGAACCCGGGAGCGCTGACGACGTGCCTCTATACGAGTATGCCTGCCCCGAGTGCGGGGAGCGGGTCGAGAAGATGCGGAGCATTTCGGACCGGACGGACGGGCCTGAGTGCCCGACGTGCGGGGAAGCGATGGTGCTCGCGCTGAGCATGCCGGGCCGGGTAAGCAACGGGTCCGGGGCCGGGGCGTCCCTGCCGCAGTCGAGCTGCGGGGGCGGCAGCGGCTTCACGTGAGCGTGATACGCCCATCCGGGCCGTGAGCCCGGACCGAAGCAGCATCCCGTTCCAAACCGAAAGGGAGGGGCGGCGGTGCCGGCGCCGGAGCGCAATTTCGAGACCCGCGCCGGCAGGCCGCGCCCTCCGCGAACCATGAATCCGCCGCGAGCCATCCCCGCCGCGAACCCGCCCCGGGTCGAGGGCTGAGCACCGCCGCCGGCACCGCCGTCCCGACCGCCTACCAGGCGATCCCGTAGTCGTCGCCGTAGTCGCTGGCGCCGCCCCAGAGGGTGCCGTGCTCGCGATCGAACCAGATGGCGTTGATCGGCCCGGATGTCCGCTCCCGGGCCGCGATGTCGTAGCCCATGGCCTGGAGCTGTTCCCGGACCCATGCCGGGGTCGCCTCGTTGATGACGATACGACCGGGCTGTGAGGCGTGGTCGCCGAAGGAGTCCCGGAGCTGGTAGCTGTTGAAGTTCGCGGCCTCGACGGCCTCCTGCACGTTCATCCCGAACTCGACGACGTTGAGGAAGAACTGGAGGAGGTTCTGGTCCTGGGTGTCGCCGCCCTGGACGGCGAACGACAGGAACGGCTCGCCGTCCTCCAGCGCCATCCCCGGGGTGAGCGTGGCCCGGGGCCGCTTGCCCGGCTCGATGACGTTGTAGGGGTTCTCGGCGGGGTCGAGGACGAAGCTCTGGGCCCGCTGGCTCATCCCCACTCCCGTGCGGCCGGCGATGACGGCGGGGACCCAGCCGCCACTGGGGGTGACGCTCACGACCCACCCCTCTGCGTCGGCGGCCTGGATGCTGGTGGTCCCCGTCCAGTACGACCGCTCGAACGGGTGGAGCGGCTCCTCGCCCGGCACCGCTGCGGCCGGACCGGCCGCAGCGGTCGCCGTGGCGACCCGGAATCCTGCTCCGGCCGCGTCCGCGGCGCCCTGCCGGTCGTGCTCGGGGACGACGTCGCCTTCCCCCTCGATCCCGGTGGTGTGCCACCGTTCCAGGTAGTCCAGGAAGGGGTTCTCGCCGGCCTGGTAGTGGTACGGGTTGCCGGGCTTCACGTCCGGGTCGTTCCGCTGCAGGTCGATCCCTTCGGCCCGGTCCCGGGCGTACTCCTTGGACAGGAGCCCCTCCATGGGCTCATCGGGCGGGAAGTACGGGTCGCCGTAGTAGAAATCCCGGTCGGCGTAGGCGAGGTTCATCGCCTGGTAGAGCGTGTGGATGTAGCGCGTGGAGTTGTAGCCCATGCTCCTGACGTCGAAATTCTCGAGGATGTTGAGCGCCTGCAGCAGCACGGGG
>JBPRGE010000068.1:0-18900 GCA_051418035.1 Candidatus Longimicrobiales bacterium M2_2A_002 | reverse complement strand
GGGGGATCTCGCCCTCGAATTCGGGGCCGGCCCACACCGCCGGAACGGCTCGGACCGACCCCCTCAGTTGCCCCTCCTGGGCTCGAACCAGGACTCTTCTGATCCAGAGTCAGACGTGTTGCCAGTTACACCAAGGGGCAGAAACCCCGCGCCCGGGCCCTCGCCCGCCCCGCGGGACGCCTATCGTAGAAACGCCCTCCCCGCCTGTCAAACACCCCCGACCCGGACTCAGGACTCAGGACTCAGGACTCAGGACTCAGGACTCAGGACTCTTGCATCTTGCCTCTTGCACTCTTGCACTCTTGCCTCTTGCACTCTTGCACTCTTACTCCCGCATCCCCTCCACCCTCCGGATCCCCTCATCGATCCGCTTCAGCGACCGCTCCCGTCCGATCGCCACCAGCACCTGGAAGATCCCCGGCGAGGCGGACGATCCGGTCAGGGCTAGCCGGAGGGGGTGGATGACCTTGCCGGCCCCGACGCCCAGCTCGTCGGCGAGCCCGCGCAGCGCGTCCTCCAGCGGCTCCAGCTCCCACGTCTCGAGCTCGCCGTAGACCTCCCGCAGGCGACGGAGTCGCTCCACCACCTCGTCGGGTTTCTTCGCCCAGTGCTTCTTCACGGCCTTCTCCTCGTACTCCAGCTCATCGACGAGGTAGGTCCGGGCCTGCTCCGCGATCTCGGTCACGGTCCGCGCCCGCGTCTTCAGCAGATCGATCAGCGCCAGCAGCCATTCCTCGCGGCGCGCGAGCTCGCCGGCGTCCACGCCCATGGCGACCAGTCGGTCGGTGACCCCGGGCGCCAGGGCCTCGGCCGGCGCGTCGGCCAGGTAGCGGCCGTTCAGCCACTCCAGCTTGTCCCGGTCGAACACCGCGCTCTTCCTGTTGATCCGGTCCAGCGTAAACCGCTCGATCAGCTCGTCGGCATCCATCACCTCGGTGTCATCGCCCGGCGACCAGCCGAGGAGCGCCAGGAAGTTCATCATCGCCTCCGGCAGGATCCCCTGGTGCTGGTACTCGCCCACCGCGGTGGCACCGTGCCGCTTGCTGAGCCGCTTCCCGTCGGGCCCCAGGATGAGCGGGACGTGGGCGAACGTCGGGATCTCGAAGTCGAGCGCCTCGTAGAGCAGGATCTGCTTCGGCGTGTTCGACAGGTGATCGTCGCCCCGGATGACGTGGCTGATCCCCATCGCGTGGTCGTCGCTGACCACGGCCAGGTTGTAGATCGGCGTGCCGTCGGTCCGGAGGATGATGAAGTCGTCGATCTCGCCGTTGTCGAACCGGGTGGCGCCGTGGACGGCGTCGTCCCACGCGGTGGTCCCCTCCGGAACCTGGAACCGGACGACGAACGGCTCCCCGGCCTCGGCCCGGGCCTCGCCCTCCTCGGGCGGGACCTCCCGGAGACAGCGGCGGTCGTAGCGGTAGCCGCCGCCGGCCGCCTCGGCCGCCTCCCGCTTCGCCTGCAGCTCGGCCGGCGAGCAGAAGCAGCGGTAGGCCTTCCCCTCGTCCAGGAGCCGGAGCGCGTCGGCCCGGTGCCGGTCGAGCCCGTCGGCCTGGTGGTGCGGCCCCTCGTCCCAGTCGAGGCCGAGCCACTCCATCCCCTCCAGGATCGCCGAGACCATCTCGTCGCTCGATCGGGCCCGGTCGGTGTCCTCGATCCGCAGCACGAACGTGCCGCCATGGTGACGGGCGAAGAGCCAGTTGAACAGCGCCGTACGGGCTCCGCCGACGTGCAGGTACCCGGTGGGCGATGGGGCGAAGCGTACGCGAACGTCGTCGCTCACCGCGTCCCCCCGACCCACGCCATGCCGTCCGGCTCGGCGCCGGCCACGATCTCACCTGCGATCTGCCACCGTCTCAGGTCCACCACGCTCACCTTGTCCGCCTGTGTGTTCGCTACGTACGCCCGGGAGCCGTCCGGCGTGATCTCGATCCCGACGGGCACCTCGCCCACCGGTATGCGACGCTCCACCATCCACGACTCCAGGTCCACCACCGCCAGCTCGTTCGCCTCGGCGTTCGAGACCAGCGCCCGCCGCCCGTCGGGCATGACCTCGACCCGGATCGGGAAGTCGCCCACGTCCAGGCTCCCGGTCACCGTGTTCGTTGCGATCCGGATCCGGCTCAGCGTCCCGGCGGACCGGTTCGTGACGTAGACATGATCGCCATCGGGCGCGAGAGCGATCCCCTCGGCGCCCGCACCGGTCTCGATCTGGCCGATGACCTCGCCGGTGGTCGCGTCCACGGCCGTGACCGTCCCGCTCCCGATGTTGGCGGTGTAGACCCGATCCGGGCCCGCCGCCACCACCATGTGGGTGACCCGCTGGCCGGTCTCGGCCTCCAGGACGATGGTCCGGGTGGTCGGGTCCAGCTTCAGCACGTGGGCCGAGCCCTCGGTCGTGACCCAGACCGAGCCGTCGGACGTGACCGAGAGGCCGTGGGGCCGCGTGTGTCGACCGAGGTCAATGGTGCCCACGGTCGACCGGGCCGCCACGTCCACGATGGTGACGGTCCTGCCCGGCGCTTCGCCGGTGCCGTAGTCGCTGACATAGGCCCACCGCCCGTTCGGGCTCACGGCGACCTCGTGGGGCGCGTGCCCCGTGGCCACCTCCGCGATCTCCGACCGCGAGGCCGGGTCCACGAACGAGAGCGTGCTCTCGCTCTTGTTCACGACCAGCAGGACGGGACCCTGCGCGGCCAGCGCACTCGCCGCCGTCAGGAGAGCCGCCAGCACCAGAAGCGCTCGCTTCATGCCTACCCCCTTCACGAATGTGGCTGCGGGATGCCCTACCGCCCGGAGCCGGGCTCGGCCACCTTGATCTCCACCGCCCCCATGAGGGCGAACCCGTTCACCCGGATCCTGGGCGCGCCGGGGGCCGGGTTCGTGTCGATCTTCGCTTCCTGGTCGAATCCGCCCATCAGCGCGAACCCCGTGGACTCGACCTCCACGTTCGGCGGGACCGTGATCTCGATGCCGCCCCAGAAGGCGAAACAGTTGATCTCCGTCAGACCCTCCTCCAGCACAGCGTCCCGGAAATCGAGCTCGACGCCCCCCATCAGGGCCACGGCGGCCATCTCCGTCGGCGGTGCCCATCGACCTGCACGCCGCGTTCCACCCATCACGGCCACGGCCAGGTGGCTCGACGACCGGACGTCCTCATGGCGCCGCGGCGGCGTCCTCGATCGGCTCGCCGGCCGTGTCTCCCGTTCCCCGGTCGGCCGCCGGGCCGGAGTCCGCCCGCCACGACTCGCGGCCTCCTCATCGACCTTCGCCGGAACGCTCGTTCCCGGGAGGTCCAGCAGCAGCCGGGTCAGCTCCTCCCGGGTCCGGGCGGCGCGGGCCGTCTCCAGCCGCCGCTCGAGCTCGCTGAGCGACAATGCCTCGTCGGCGAACCCCCGGCACAGCGCGTCGATGGTCCGGTCCCGCGCCTGGGCCAGGGTAGTGGGCCTGTCGTTGCTCATGGGTAGAGAGTAGAGCGGCCGGCGCTCCGGCGCTACCGGCTTCGCACCGGCGTCATGCCCCGACCGCCAGCGCCGCCTCCCGCTCGCGCCGGGCGATCCGCCGCTGCTCGGGCTTCCGCTCGAACAGGAGGTACAGCGCCGGGGTGACCGTGAGGACGAGGACCGTGGAGCTCGCGAGCCCGCCGATCAGGGCGTAGGCCAGCGCGTTCCAGATGTTCTCGTTGGCGGTCTCGCTGAACAGCACGAGCGGCAGGAGCCCCATGATGGTGGTGGCGCTGGTCATCAGGATCGGCCGCACCCGCTCGAGCGTGCCCCGCAGCGCCGCCGGCATCAGCGCCATCCCCTCGACCCGACGGAGGTGGTTGATGTGGTCGACCAGGAGGATGGCGTTGTTGACGACTACCCCGCCCATCATGATGACCCCGACGTACGCTTCCCGGGTGAAGCTCGCGCCCGTGTAGAAGAAGATGAGGAAGACGCCGATCAGCGCCATGGGCACGGCCAGCAGCACGGTCAGCGGCTGGCGGAGCGACTCGAAGAGCGCCGCCGTCACCATGAAGACCAGGAGGATCGCCACGGCCAGCACGCCGTAGATCTGTCGCTTCTCCTCGTCGTCCCACCGCCAGTCGGTGCCCGTCTCGATGCTGTAGCCGGGCGGCAGGAACGTGTTCTCGATGACCGCCTCCTGGACCCGGTCGCCGAGCTTCGCCGGGCCCCGGAACTCGTACGAGACGTACCGGATGTAGCGCTGGTCCTCGCGCTGGATCCGGGCCAGCACCGCCCGCTCGTCCAGCCGCGCCACGGAGCCCAGCCGGACCGCCGAACCCGACCGCGACGGCAGCAGCAGGTCCTGCAGCTCCAGCAGGTCGAGGTCCCGGTTCCCCTCCAGCTTCACCGCGAACTGGAGCTCCTCGCCGGCGACCCGGACGGGCGTGTTCCGGGCGCTCGTCCGGGTCGCCGCCGCGACCTGCCACACCACGTCCCGGGCCGTCAGGTCGTGGAGCGCCAGCCGCTGTCGGTCGAGGTCGAGGACCAGCTCGGTCTCCTTCTCCTGGTACCACCGGCCGCTGGAGTTCGTGTCCACCTCCCGGATGCGGCTGAACCGCTCGAGCCGGCCGCCCAGGTCCTCGGCGATCTCACGGACCTCCTCGTAGTTGTAGCCGTACACCTGGATCGCGTAGTTCGGCGGGCTGCTCCCACCGCCATAGAACGACGGCCCGTAGCCGTACACCCGGACGTCCAGCCCGCCGAACTGATGGCTGTACGCCAGCATCTGCTCCTTGATGGCCACCGGGATGTCGGTGTTCTCGATGGAGTCGGGGAAGGTGACCCGGGTCTGGCTGAACGTGGGATAGACGTTCGTGACGAAGCGGTCCACCTCCGGGATTCGCTCGAGACGGTCCTCGAAGTACCGGGTCAGGTCGTCCACCCGGTCGATGTCCTCGCCCCGTGGCATCCGGACCTGGATGGCGATGTAGTTGTCCTCACCCCACCAGTTGCCCCAGAGGATGCCCCGCGTGACGTACTTGTCGAAGAGATGGTACGAGCCGCCCAGCATGGCCACGGCCACCAGGACCGTCACGATCGGGTGACGGAGGGTGAACCCCACGAGCCCGGCGTACACGCGCACGTACCAGGCGGGGCGGACCGCCTCGGTCGCCGGCGACCCGTCGCCCGACCGCGGGCGTACCGACCGGACCACAGCACCGACCGCGGACACGGCCGTGGCCCTGACCCGATCCAACGCACGCTTCCATCCCCAGCGCCACGGCGTGAACCAGCGGGCCTTCCACCGCCACGGGAGGAACGCCCTCCATCGCCACCGCCACGGGAGTGCCCGGACCAGTCTCGGCTTCCACCGCTCCCAGCGGGCGCGCCGACGGGCCGCGGCGGCCTCGAACCGGGCGACCACGTCCTCCGCGTGCCGCCGCGCGAGCAGCGGGATGGCCCGGCCCCGGGCGTCGGGCTCCACGCGGCCGAGCGTGCGGCTCGCGAGCCCCGGGATGAAGCTGAACGCCACGAAGAGGCTCGCGATCAGGCTGAACCCCACCACGATGGCCAGCGGCACGTAGTAGACCTGCAGCTCCCCCTGCAGGTAGACGAACGGGATCAGCACGACCACCGTGGTGAGCGTCGCGGCCAGGATCGGGAGGACGACGTCCCGGGCGCCCCGCTCGGCCGCCTCGGCGGGACGGTCGCCGAGCTTCCGTCGCCGGTAGATGTTCTCGAGCACGACAATGGCGTTGTCCACGATCAGCCCGAAGCCCATGGCGATCCCCATGAGCGTGAGCACATTCAGCGTGAACCCGCCGAAGTAGATCAGGTTGATCGTGATGAGCACGCTGAACGCGATGGTCGCGAACACGATGGCCGCCGACCGCAGCGAGCCGAGGAACAGGAGCAGCACCAGGAAGATCACGACCGCGGCGACGGCCGCCCGGGTCCGGAGGTCCGAGAGCTGGGTCTTCACGGCCTCGCTCTCGTCCTCATCGAGAATGACCCGTGTCCCCGGCGGGTTCAGCGTCTCGACCTCGGCGAGCCGCCCCTTCACGGCGTCGGCCACCTCCACCACGTTGACGCCGACCTCCTTGTGGACCGTGAAGCTCACGGCCGGGAACCCGTCGATCCGGTAGTACTGGCGGGCATCCTCGTACGTGTCGTGGACGGCCGCCACGTCCGCTACCCGGACCACGCGCCCCTGATCGATGAGCACCGGGAGCCGCAGGATGTCCTGCACCGACTCGGCCCGGTGCCGGAGCGCCACCGTACGCAGCCGGCCGCCCACCTCCACGTAGCCGGCCTCCTTCACGTACTCCAGGTCCTGGATCTTCTGTCGCACCTGCTGGGCGGGCAGTCCCAGCGCCTCCACCTTCCGGGTGTCGAGCTCGATCTCCAGGAGCCGATCCCGCCCGCCGTGGACCTCCACGTCGTTGACGCCGTCCACCTGCGTGATCTCCGGCCGGATCACGTCCTGGACGTGCGACCGGAGCGCTTCCGGCGTGTACGGCCCCGTGACCGTGTACTCGAGGAACGGCCGCTGCTGCTCCCGGAACTCCCGCGGCACGTACGGGATCACCCGGGGCGTGACCCGGGGCGGAAGCTCGTCCCGCAGCCCCGCCAGCCGCTCCGAGAGCTCGAGACGCGCGAAGTCCATGTCGGTCTCGCGGTCGAACTCGACCTGGATGTTCGCCAGGCCCGCCTGCGATGTGGACGTGATCTTCTCCACGCCCGCGATCTGCTGGATCGCCCCTTCCAGCGGCGACGTCACGAACGCCTCCACGGCCTCGGGTGACGAGCCCGGCCACTGGGCCTGCACCGAGAGCTGCGGCAGCTGCGTATCGGGCAGCAGCTCCAGCGGCACGTTCCGCCACGCCGCCCACCCCAGGAGCGCAATGGCGAGGTACGCCATGGTCACGGCCACGGGCCGCCGGATGGCCAGCCGGATCACGGGCCGTCCTCCGCCACGGCGCCCGTCCCGGGCACCCCGACCTCATCGGGGGAGCGCCCGGCGAGGGTGAGGAGCCGGATCCGCAGCGTCTCGACGAGGTCGTACGCCACGGGCACGACGATGAGGGTCAGGGCGGTGGCCGTCAGGAGCCCCCCGATCACGGCCACGGCCAGCGGCGCCCGGAGGTCTGCGCCCCGGCCGATACCGAGGGCCATGGGCGTGAGCCCCAGGACGGTGGTGACCGTGGTCATGACGATCGGCCGGAGCCGGGCCGAGCCGGCCTCCATGATGGCATCCCGGAGCCCCAGCCCCCGGGCCCGGGCCTGGTTGATGAAGTCGACCTTCACGATGGCATCGTTCACCACGATCCCCACCAGGATCACCACGCCGATCAGGCTCATGGTGTTGAGCCCCGCACCCACGATCCAGAGCGCGGCCAGCGCGCCGACCAGCGCCAGGGGCACGCTCAGCAGGATCGTGAACGGGTGGATGAACGACTCGAACTGGGCCGCCAGGATCATGTAGACCAGGAGCAGCGCCAGCCCGAAGGCGAACGCCAGGTCCCGGAAGCTGCGTCGCATCTCCTCGTTCTCGCCGCCGATCTCGAGTCGCAGCCCGCGGGGCACGGGGTGCTCGGACACCGCCGCCCGGATGTGCTCGACGGCCTCGGCCAGACCGCCCGACGCCACGTCCGCCAGGACCGGCACGACCCGGCTCTGCTCCCGCCGCTGGATCTCGCTCGGGCCCAACGCCTCCCGCGTGCGGATCAGCTCCCGGAGCGGGACCCCCTGGACCTTGAGCGCGTCCAGCGTGGACAGCGACCGGCGGTCCTCCTGCGGCAGCCGCACCATCACCGGGATCTTCCGGTCGAACTCCACGAACTCCGTGGCCTCGGCGCCCAGCATGTACCGCTCGACCGTCTCTGCGATTGCACGGGTCTCGATCCCGTACGCAGCGGCCCGTTCCCGGTCGATCTCCACCTGGATCTCCGGACGTCCCAATTCCACGCCCAGCCGGACGTTCGTCAGGCTCGCCACGTCGGCCAGCACCGACTCGAGCGACTGGGCGTACGCCAGGGCGCCATCCAGGTCGTCGCCCCGGATCCGGACAGCGATATCGGCGTCGCTGCCGCCCATGAGCCGGCCCAGTGCCGTCGCCTGCCCCGTGGACACGGAGACGGCCCCGACCGGGAACCGGCGGAGCGACGGCTGCACCGCCGCCAGCACATCGTCCGTGGCCGTGTGCTCCTCCAGCCGCACCTCCAGCGTGGCGGTGTGGAGGCCGGTCTCCTCCTCGTCCATCCCCGCCACCGCAACCTGCTGGCCGACCCGGCTGAACACGGCCTCCACGCCGTCCTGTCCGAGGAAGATCGACTCCAGCCGCGTGACCACCTCGCTGGTCTGCTCCAGCGGGGTGCCCTTCGGCAGCTCGACCCGGACCCGGAACGAGCCCTGGTCGACGTCCGGGAGCACGCTCCGGTCGAGGCCGAGCCCCAGGACCACCGACAGGACCAGGAGAACCGCCGTGACCCCGACCACCCGGCCCCGCCGGTCCAGCGCGGCGGCCAGGAGCCGGTGATACCAGGCGGCAAAGCGGTCGAAGGCCCGGTCGAACGCCCGGAGCGGCGGGTTGAAGACGGCGCCGAGCCCGCGGCCGACGGTGCGGCCCGTCGCCCGGAACACCCGGCGCCCCCACCCCACGTGCTCGTCGGCGTGGAGCTCCCACCGCGCCGCCATGGTCGGCAGCAGCGTCAGCGCCACCAGCAGGCTGGCCAGCAGCGAGAACGCCACGGCGAACGAGAGGGCGCCGAACAGCTCGCCGGCCACGCCCTCCACGTAGATGATCGGTCCGAACACGCTGATCGTGGTCAGCGTCGAGGCGGTGATCGCGCCCTGCACCTCCTCGGCGCCCAGCGCCGCCGAGTCCAGCGACGCCCGCTCGACGCCCGCCGCCTGCAGCTCGCGGTGCCGGAAGATGTTCTCCAGCACCACGATGCTGTTGTCGACCAGCATCCCGACCCCCAGGGCGAGGCCGCCCAGGCTCATGATGTTCAGCGAGACCCCGGCCAGGTCCAGCAGGCTGAACGTGGCGATCACCGAGATGGGGATGGCCAGGGCGATCGCCACCGGGTAGCGGGCGTCCCGGAGGAAGAGGAAGAGGACCAGGAACGCCAGGATCCCGCCCAGCACCAGCGCCTGGACCACATTGGAGATGGCGTCGGCGATGAACCCGGCCTGGCTCATGGCGATATCCACGTGGAGCGCGTCGTACTCGTCCCGGAGCTCGTCGAGGACCTCGTTCACCGACTCGGCCACGCGGACGGTGTTCGCCTCCGACTCCTTGAAGACCAGCAGCCCCACGGCTTCCTGGCCGTTGTACTTCGCAATGGACTCCCGGTCCTCGAATGTGTCCCGGATGGTGGCGACGTCCCGGAGCATGATCACGCCGCCCTCTCCGGGCTCCCCACCGTCGCCGCCGTCCCCTGCCCCGCCGGCGCCGCTGCCGGACGCGCCGGCGCCGGGCTGGGGCCGGGCGACCACCACGTCGCCGATCTCCTGGACGGTCTCGAACTCGCCCAGCGTGCGGAGGCTGTAGCTGAACCGTCCGCGCCGGACCGTGCCACCGGGGAGACTGTAGTTGGCCGCGTCCAGTGCCTCGGCGATCCGGGCGATGGTGATCCCGTACGCCTCGAGGCGAGCCGGGTCGACCTCGACGTGGATCTCCCGCTCGAGCCCGCCGGTGACCGCCACCTGGGCCACGCCCTCGATCTGCTCCAGGCGTCGGCGGAACACGCTCTCGCCCAGCTCCTTCAGCGCCCGCAGGTCCGTCCGGCCCGCCAGCGATACCGCCATGATCGGCTCGCTCCGGGGGTCGGTCCGGAGCACCACGGGCCGGTCGGCCTGGTCCGGGAGGTCGTTGTCCACGGTCTGGAGCCGCTCCCGGACATTGAGCACCGCGAAGTCCATGTCCGTGCCCCAGGCGAAGCGCACGGTGACCAGCGAGACGCCCTCCCGGCTCACACTCTCCACCTCCTGGACGCCGGGCACCCGGGCCACCTGCTGCTCGACCCGCTCGGTGACGAAGCGCTCCACCTCCGCCGGCCCTACACCCGTGTACTCGGTGTAGATGATCAGCTTCGGGTAGGAGACGTCCGGGAGGAGGTCAATGGGCAGCCGGGCGAAGGAGATCGTTCCCAGGAACGCCACGGCGATGAAGAGCATCGCCACGGCCACTGGCCGGCGGATCGAGCGCCGGGGCAGGCTCACGGCTGCGGCCTCACCACGCCGCCGACCTTCTCCTCGAGCTGCAGCAGCGCACCGGCGAACTGGCTGTACGCGTTGACCACGCCGCGCTCCGCGTTCGCCACGTCATCGAACATGCGCTGCAGCTCGGTGTACCCGATCGAGCCCAGACGGTAGAGCTCCTCGCCCTGCCGCAGCCGCTCCCGTGCGATCTCCGCCGACCGCTCGGCCAGCCGCACGGCGCTGTACGCGCTCTCCAGGTCGATCAGCGCCGCACGGGCCTCCCGCTCCACCTGGAGCCGCGCCTCCCGCAGCGTCTGGCGCGCGTTCTGGAGATCGACGTCCGCCTGCCCCACCTGCGAGGATATGGAGAACCGGGTGAAGATCGGGACGCTCACGTTCAGCCCGAATCCCCAGCTCCGGTTGGGCAGGTCGAGCTCGCCGAACGCGTCATAGTCCTGCGCGCTGAACCCCCGGCCCAAGCTGGCGCTGGCGCTCACCGTCGGGTACCGGGCCGCGCGGGCCACGCCCAGCTGCCGGTCGGCCGCCGCCACGCTCGCCCGCTCCTGGGCGAGGCGCGGGCCCTGCTGCACGGCCCGGGCGACCATGGCGTCGGCGTCGAGCGTTGCCGGATCGAACACCGACGGCCACCCGGTCGCCAGCTGGAACTCCCGCTCCAGGGGCACACCCATGGTCTGCTTCAGCTGGAGCCGCTCCTTCCGGGCGGTGCCCACCGCCTGCTGCACCGACTGCTCCGCCTGCGCGACCTGCAGCTCGGCGCCGAGCACGTCCGTGGGCTGTCGGGCCGCGACCCGGAGCAGCTCCCGGACCGCTTCGAGCTGCTGCCGGGCGCTCTCCAGCTGCCGCTCCTCGACCCTGATAAGCTGCTCCGCCTGGTACGCTCGCCAGTACGCCTGCCCCACGGCCGTACGCAGCCGCGCGGCCTGAAGCTCGGCCGCCGCGACGCGCACATCCGTCTGGGCCCGGGCGGCACCGTAGCCCCGCCAGCTCTGGATGTTCACCAGGTTGACGCTCCCGAGATTCACGCTCTGCGACGCACTGCTCGTCGTGTTCTCGATGAAGTCGGTCCCGCCGATGGGGTTCCCGAAGTCGTCCTCCGCCGTCTTCCGCCGGAACGTGCTCCCATTGAAGCTCAGCCCCGCACTCAGGCTCGGGAGGAACGCCGACCCGAAGCTCTGGCGCTCCGAGTACCGCGCCGACTCCACCGCATTGAGCTGCCGCAGGTAGGCCGGGCTGTGCTCCAGCGCCATCCGGACCGCCCCATCGAAGGTGAGCGCCGACCCCCCCTCGGCCGCGGGCTGTTCCAGCGCCGCACCCTCCTGCCCCACGAGGGGAGCCATGGCGCCAGACAGCAGCACTCCACCCCCCACCACCAGCCCCACCCCCAGTACCAGGACGCGCGTCACTGCGGCCTCCCCGTCTCTTCGTCCCGGAAGTCGTCCACCAGCCGGACGTCCGCGTCGTGGGTCAGCGTGAAGTGACCGCCCGTCAGGACCACCTCGCCGGGCCGGACCATCTCGGTCTCCGGGTTCTCCACGATCTCCACGTACTCCTCGTTCTCGAGCCCGGTGGTGACGTACCGCCACTTGGCCTTCCCGTCCTCGAGGACGAAGAGCATCGTCCGCCGGTCCCGCTCGAGGATCGCCGAGCGCGGGACCAGGATCCGATCCGGGATCCGCTGGGCCTCCAGCTCCACCCGCGCGTACATCCCCGGCAGGATCCGCCCGTCGGCGTTGGGCGTCTCCACGGTCACCTTCGCGGTCCGGGTCTGCTGCTCCACCATCGGGTTGATGGTCCGGATCGTTCCCGTGAACACATCGTCGGGGAACGCGCTGAAGCGCAGATCGGCTTTCCCGCCCGGTGCCAGGTGCGCCAGCTCGCCCTCCAGCACCTGGACCTGGACCTTGATCGGGTTCAGATCCACCACCGACATCAGCTCCGTACCCTGGCCCACCAGCTGGCCGGGGACCACGTTCACCGACGCCACCCGACCGGGGAACGGCGCCCGGATCCGGGTCCGCTCCAGGTCGAGGCGCGCCTCCCGGACCGCGATCTCGGCCTCGGTCAGGCCGCTCTTCAGCCGCTGCGCCCGCTCCCGCTCCGCCCGGACCTCGGCCGACAGGTTCTCATCGAAGAGGAGCTTTTCCCGGTAGTCGGCCTCCGCCTGGGCCAGCCGGGCCTCGGCCCGCTCCAGCGCCAGCTGCATGTCCGTGGGGTCCAGCGCCACGAGCAGCTCGCCCTCCGCGACCCGGTCGGCGTCCTGGACGGGGACCCGCTGCACGCGCCCGGCCACCTCCGCGGTCATCCGGGCACGACGCCACGCTTCCGCCTGGCCCGACGCGCTCACCGACAGGACCAGCGTGTCCAGGACCGCCTCCGCGCCCTCCACCGCGATGGCCATGTTCGTAGAGAACATGGACGTGCTGGTGGTCACTCCGTCGTTGGCCTCCGAGCCCGGGTCCTCTGCCGAGGCCTCCGAGGAGATCCGCCAGTAGATGCCGGCGCCGAGGGCGGCGAAGACCAGAGCGACTGCGCCGAAGCCTGCGATCCGCTTGGATAGTGCCATGGATATCCCGATTTCGCGTGATTCGCCGGGTCGAGCCGGACGGCTCGAGGAGTGAAAGTCGTAAGCTAGGCCGCACGGCCCTCTCCCTCAATGGCTCGATCGGCCACCGACTCACCGCATTGGACGCGGCGCCCGATCCCAGCGTTGCACCCGCTGCCACTACGCGATCGGACCGCCGCCCGTTCAGCCGCCGCGCCCGGAGCGTGTCCCCGCCGGCGTTCCGGTGCCGGGGAGCGAAGAAGGGTGCGAGCCGTCCGCGTCGCGGCGTTGCGCCGGCCCCCGGTCGGGGATAGCGTAGCGCCATGTTCACGAGCCTGCGCGACCTCCGAGCCGGACACGGAACCCGAACGACCACCCTCGCGGCCGTCCTGGCGCTGGCCCTCGCGACGGCAGCCGCGTGCGGTACCAACGCGACAGAGACATCAGAGCGGCAGCCCGCCCCGGACACGTCGTCCATCGTGGTCATGGTCTCCTTCGACGGCATGCACGACGATTTCGTCGATCGCACGACCACGCCCGCGTTCGAGAGGATCGCCGACGCCGGGGTCCGGGCCGATGGGCTGATCCCCGTGTACCCGAGCAAGACGTTTCCGAACCACTACGCGATCGCCACGGGCCTCTACGCCTCCAACCACGGGCTGGTGGACAACACCTTCTACGACCCGGCGTTCGACGCCGTCTACTCCATCGGGAACCGGGACGCCGTCCGGGACGGCCGCTGGTACGGCGGCGAGCCAATCTGGGTGACGGCCGAGAGGCAGGGCGTGCGGGCGGCCAGCTACTTCTGGGTCGGGACCGAGGCCCCGATCGAGGGCGTCCAGCCGACGTACTTCAAGTACTACGACGAGGACGTGCCCTACGCCGCCCGCGTTGATACCGTCCTCCACTGGCTCGCCCTCCCCGCGTCCGAGCGGCCGCGCCTGGTCATGCTCTACTTCGACGAGCCGGACTGGACGGCCCACCGGAACGGTCCGGACGCGGCGGCCGTCGATTCCACGGTCCGGGTCCTCGACGGGCACCTCGGCCGGCTGCTCGACGGTCTCGAGGCGCTGCCGATCGCCGACCGGATCACCGTGGTCCTCGTCTCCGACCACGGCATGAGGGAGGCGCCCGCCGGAAACGTCATCGTCCTGGATGACCACGCGGACCTGGAGGGCGTGCGCGTCCTCTACACCGCGACCCAGGCCAAGCTCTACTTCGGGGGTGACTCCGCCCGGGTGGAAGAGCTCTACCAGTCGCTCCGGGACGGGCTCCCGGAGCACGCCACGGTGTACCGGCCCGCGGGGACGCCCGAGCGGTGGCACTACGACCACGGCGCCCGGATCGGCGACCTCATCGTGGCCGCCGACCCCGGTTGGATCGTCCGGTCGCGAGACAGTCGACCGTGGCCGGGCGGTGGGACCCACGGCTGGGACCCCGCCGACCCGGCTATGCACGGGATCTTCCTGGCCGCAGGGCCCGGGATCCGGGAGGGAGCGCGTATCCCGGCGTTCGAGAACGTGAACATCTACCCGTTCGTGGCCCGGCTGCTGGGGCTCGAGCCCGCGGCAGAGATCGATGGCCGGCTCGACGTCCTCGAGCCCGCGCTCACGGGAGCCGGAGCGACCCCGTGATCCCGATCGCACGACGCGTCGTCGCCGCGCTGCAGGACCCGGTGGAGCAGGCGCAGCAGGCGGCCGACTCGGCCGTGGCCCGCGGCGCCACGTGGATCGAGGAGCTGACCGCGATCTCGCCGGAAACCCAGGTGGATGTCGCCGTCTCGGGGCTCCTCATCCTGGTGGTCATCGCGGTCCGCGCCCTCGCGCTCCGCATTATGCGGGCCCGGATCGACGACGTCCGGACCCGATACCGGTGGCGGAAGACCATCACCTACATCAGCGTGGTCGTCGCCATCCTCCTCGTCGGCCGGGTCTGGTCCGGCGCGTTCGGGGAGCTGGCCACCTTCCTGGGGCTCCTCTCCGCGGGGCTGGCCATCGCGCTCCGCGACCCCATCGTGAACCTGGGCGGCTGGCTGTTCATCATCTGGCGCCGCCCGTTCGTGGTGGGCGACCGCATCCAGATCGGCCCCAATGCCGGTGATGTCATCGACCAGCGCATCTTCCAGTTCATCGTGCTGGAGATCGGGAACTGGGTCGGGGCGGACCAGAGCACCGGTCGCATCATCCACATCCCCAACGGACTGGTCTTCCGGGAGCCGCTCGCCAACTACACACGGGGGATGCAGTACATCTGGAACGAGATCGGGGTGCTGGTGACCTTCGAGAGCAACTGGCGGCGGGCGAAGGAGATCCTCGACGAGATCGTCCAGGAGCGCGCCCGGGAGGTGGTCGAGGAGGCCCGACAGCAGATGCACAAGGCCAGCCGCCAGTTCATGATCTTCTACACGAACCTGACCCCGATCGTCTACACCGACGTGAAGGACAGCGGCGTGCTGCTCACCGTGCGCTATCTCTGTCACCCCCGGCGGCGCCGCAGCACGGCCCAGGCCATCTGGGAGGACACCCTCGACCGGTTCGCCGAGCACGACGACATCGACTTCGCGTACCCGACCACCCGCTACTACTACAACGCCGTCGAAGGGAAGCCCGGCACGCTGCCGTCCGACGACCGGCGCGGGGCCGGGCCGGAGCCCGGCTGACCGACCCTCCAGCCGCCGGCTGACTCACCGGAGGCGACGGGCGAGCGGACGCGTCGAGCGACCCGCCGCCATCCCGGCTCAGTCCGGCTCAGTCCGGAAGGCTCCAGTCGATCGGCTCGCGGCCCACGTCGCCCAGCGCGTCGTTGGCGCGCGAGAAGATCCGACTGTCGAAGAACCCCCGCCACGCCGACAGCGGCGACGGGTGAGGCGCCTCGATCACGACGTGCCGATCCCGGTCCACGCCGGCCGCCTTCTCCTGCGCGCGGTTCCCCAGCAGGAGGAAGACCGCCGGCGCCGGCCCCTCGCTCACCGCCGCGATCACGGCATCGGTGAACTCCTCCCAGCCCCGGCCCCGATGGGACCCGGGCTCGCCCTTACGGACCGTGAGCACGGTGTTGAGAAGCAGGACGCCGCGGCGGGCCCAGGGCGTCAGGTCGCCTTCCTCGGGGATCGGCGCGCCGGTATCGTCGTGCAGCTCCTGCAGCAGGTTGCGCAGCGACGGCGGCTTCGGCACGCCCGCCCGCACCGAGAACGCCAGCCCGTGGGCCTGGCCCGGGCCGTGGTACGGGTCCTGGCCGAGGAGCACGACACGGACGTCCCCGAGCGGCGTGAGCTCCAGCGCCCGGAAGACCTGGTCGCGCGGCGGGTAGACCGTGTGCCGCTCCCGCTCCCGATCCAGGAACGCCTCGAGAGCGCGGAAATAGTCCTTCCGCCGCTCCGGGCGGAGCTCCGGCCAGCCGTCGGGGATCGACGGGAGGCTCATGACCAGCGGAAGCGGCTCGTGCATGGCCCCGCACCCGCACAGGCTTGTCTTTTCATTAACGGGTATTTATAATTGTGATACGTATCACAACCCGGGCCCCAGCGGCGCGGGGGCGAACGTAACCGGGTCGAACTCGCCCGCCGGATCAGCAGGTGGAGACGACCCCTGAATGCCGGAGGCAAGCGTGGGACTCGCGTTCTTTGGCGCGGTAACCGTTGCGCTGCTGGCCGTGAATCATCTCGTCGCGCGTACGTAGCATACCGCCGATGAGCCGGCCACGCGAAAGCGCAGGCTTTTCATAGCGAATCGCCTCATCCCGGCCGGGATCCGGCCGGGACGGGGCTCATCCGCCCCCCGACCTCGCCGCTGCGAGGCTCGGGGGGTTTTTCGTGGAATTACCGGCCCACCGCGTCGCCATGTCCGGTCTCCCGGAGGCGGCGCACGATCTCGGGGGCGTACATCTGGATGTACCGGAGCCGGGACAGGGCGTTGGGCCGGGTCTGGTCGCCGTTCCAGCAATGCTCCGCCCGGTCGCCGTACTCGACCTCTCCCGCGTAGTGCGGGTCAGTGGTGGACTCCAGGAAATCCTCCGCCAGGTAGACGGCGTTGTTCAGGTAGTAGTTGTCCATGTCGCCGACGTAGATGTGGAGCTTGCCGGCGAGCTTCGGCCCCAGCGTCGCCCAGTCCCGCCGCATGATGTGGACGAGGTCGTAGTTCTCTCGCCAGTAGTCGGCCACGTCCCGGTCGATCTCCCCCGTGACCTTGTCCCAGATGCGGGCGGGGTAGCCGTCGGGGGCGACCGGGCTGTAGACCGCTTCCCAGATGTCCCACTGCTGACCCGACCGGGTCTTCGTGCCCAGTGCCAGTTCCTTGTGGTTCATCTCGTAGATCATGGAGCTGATGTGGCCGAGCCAGTCACGGTGGCCCGGCCGGGGTGTCTGGTTCGGGTCGCCATCCAGGTGGTACGCGTTCTCGTTCTCGTACAGGTCGACCACCGTGTAGGCCCGGAAGTCGATGGGGTCGGGGCACGCGATCCAGGCGCCGTTGTACTCGTCGGGGTAGAAGATCTGCACCGCAGCGGCTTCCCAGCCGCCCGTGGACCCTCCGTACAGGAACCGGCTCCAGCCCTCGCCGATGCCGCGGAACTGCTCCTCGATGTACGGGATCAGCTCGTGGGTGATGGCATCGCCGTACGGCCCGAGGTTCGCCGAGTTCACGGCGTAGGAGTCGTCGTAGTACGGATTCGCGTGCTGGACCTCGATGACCAGCATCCGGGGGAAGTCCGGCGAGGTCCACGCCTGGTAGAGCGCGTAGGCCGCCGAGTCCGCCGTCCGGTTGTAGCACTCCCGGTCGAACCGGGCGCTGTACACGCACTCGGCGTCCGGGTCGGGCGGCGTGGTCCGCCAACCCCCGAAGTCGTAGGGGAAGTGCCCGTGGAAGACGGCCAGCGGGTAGCGACGGTCGGGCTCGTCCTCGAACCCCGCCGGCAGCAGCACGTGGGCGCCCAGGTACATGTCCCTGCCCCAGAATTCGCTCAGAAGATCGGACCGGATCCGCACGTGCTTCACCCACTCCGTGTCCTCGGGCGGCTCGATCTCCGGGATGGCCTCCTTCATGGCGACCTCGATCAACCCCGTGTCTCCGTCGTCCCCGTCTGCCGCGCCGGGCCAATCCACCCACATCGGTGTGCTCAGCAGGTTCCCCCGCTTCCGGTTCCACTGCTGGCCCTCGCCCCGGTCCGGCGGAAGCTTCAGCACGCGGCCGTCCGCCAGGTCGAAGGTCTCGTAGATGTTGAGCACGGCCTGGACCCGGTACCGGCCCGCCGGCAGCTCGGCCAGTGACTCCACCGGGTAGCCCCAGGCGCTCCCACCCGTACGTACGGTCTCGTGCGACGACCTCACCGCCGGGTCGCCGGCGGCCCAGCCCTCCCTGTCCACGCCGAAGACGTAGCCCGTGCCCGGGCCGTCGGAGACGGTGAACCGCGGCTCGGATTCTTCGTCCGGCGAGAAGAGGAGGAGGAGCCGTCCGTCGAGCGGGCCGGCGTTCAATGACGCCGGGTAGGTAATCTCCACGCGGGGCACTGCGGCCGCGGCGCTTTCGCGGGTGGTGGCCGTGTCGTCGTCGGCTCGTTGCCCCGGCGAGCAGGCCACGGTGGCGACGGCGAGGGCAAGGAGAAGCGTACGGGCGGGACGGAGCGTGGCGGGTGGCATGCGACTCCCGGTATGCGTAATGGCGGGTGGGACCCCAACGGATAGGATCGGGAGGCGTGCCGGGGTTGGCAAGGGCCCTCGCCTCCCTCGTGCCGGGTGTCCCGGCCGTCGCCATCCGTGTCCGCTTCGGTCTGGTTGCGTGCCTGGGTCCTCCCGTGCACGTTGGGCCGGGTTTTCGCGGACGCACCGTCCCGGGGACTGACCTCCAATAGCCTCCCCGGTCCGATTTCAGTCGGTTGATCGACGCACGTCGTGTGGCGCGTGATCTGTGACTTGACGTGAACAGCTCCGATCCCGGGTGGCGTCACTCGGTGGCGCACCACCCCCACCGGTCAAGGATGGCGTGCGGCGACGACGTGGAGAACCTCTACCTCGCGGACCTGATCGGGTTCGACCCCGACCCGGTCGTCCTCGCGGTCAACAATCGGCGGCCCGAACCGCCTCGCACGGCCGGCCTTGCGCACCGGGACGCGCCGGGCGAGGATGCGCCCGGGCCCCACACCGACCTCGATCCCAGGACGCTCATGAACGACACGACGCTCGCCCGTCTCGAG
>JBPRGE010000067.1:0-7857 GCA_051418035.1 Candidatus Longimicrobiales bacterium M2_2A_002 | reverse complement strand
GCCAGGCTCCGGTCGGCCGCGTCGTAGTCGAGCGATCCGCGCATCACGTACGGGAACCGGTCCTCCGGGTCCGGGGCCATGACGTCCGCCGGGTCGTACTCGCCGTAGTCGGTGCCCGTACCGGTGACGTGCGTGAAGCGGCCCGTGCCACCGGTGAACGTCCATTCGTCGCGGAAGGCCATGAGCCCGCCGTCGACCGGGAAGTTGGTGCCGTTCCCGTACTCCATGAAGATGTCGTCGCCGTTCGAGGCGCGCAGCCAGCTCCGGCCGTCCTCGTACGTGGGCGGCAGCGCCGGATCCTCGAGATACGCGCAGTGGCTGGCGCTCCCCCACACGTCGCCGACGTGCGGGATCTCGCCCTCGACTTCGAACACGCTGATCCAGGCCGCGTCATCGCTGCAGCGGCCGCCGAAATCGGTGGCGGCAACGCCCAGCGCCTGGGCCGGCAGGATCATGAAGTTGGTCATGGCGACATCGGCCTCGAACTCGTGGTCGACCTCGGCCTTCTTCGTCGCGGTCTCGTCGATCGCGAGCAGCGGGTCCGGGGGTGCTTCCTGACATGCCATCAGCACGATGGCGAGCAGCGGGATGAGCTTGGACATGGGACGTTCTCCCTCACCAGGTGGGAACCCGTGCGCGGGAGGGGCTGGATCTCCTATTTATTATCGGGGGTTGAGAAAATCAACGGTGACGAATTCTGCCCCGATTCGGGCCGACCGACACCGAAAGTCTTGCGGGCTGTAGAGCCGATCTGCTTATTGTGGGACAGGGACCCCGGCGTCCCCTGTCCCGGATGGTGACCCATGGAGATTCGCCTCCACACGCTCGGCACCTTCGGCCTCGAAGCGGCCGGGGCGGAGCCGGCGGCGGCAACCGCGCAGCCGGTACGGAGCGGGCTGCTCGTCCTGCTCGCATTGGACCGCGAGGTGACCCGGGAGACGGCCATGGCGCTGCTCTGGCCCGAGTCCGACGACGCGCACGCGCGACAGGCTCTCCGGCAGACGCTGTACCTGCTGCGACGCGATCTCGGGCGGGACTGGCTGGACGCCGGCCACGGCACGCTCCGCGCGACGTCGCTGCTCACGTCGGATGCCCACGACCTCGCCCGTGCAGCCGAGAGGGACGACCATGAGCGGGTTGTCGCGCTCTACGGCGGCTCGTTCGTCGCGGGCGCCCGCCTCGTGGAGTCCCAGCCGTTCCAGCTCTGGTGCGACCAGTGGGGCAGCCGCCTGGAGCGCTACCACCGCAGAGCGCGCCGGTCGCTAATGGAGAGGTGCACAGAGTCCGGTGACCTGGAGGCCGGACTCCGGGTCGCCCGGGAGTGGCTCGACCTGGACCCACTGGAGGACGAGGCGCAGCACCGCGTGATCGAGTTCCTCGCCCGCCTCGGCCGGAGCGACGAGGCGCTGCGTGAGTTCGACCGTTACGTGGAGGTCCTCGCCCGGGAGGAGCTCGAGCCCCTCGATCAGACCCGGACGCTGGTGGAGCAGATCCGGGCTGGCGGCGCGGGGATCCCCGAGCTGCCCGTCGCCGCCAGTCCCGGGGTAGGTGCCGAGTCCGGTGGCAGCCCGGACGCTGATCGGAGCGCGGCCACGGCCGCTCCGGCACCCGGACCACGCTCGCACCGATACTGGGCCGCCCTCCTCGCCACGGCCGCAGCCATCGCGGTCGGGGCGGGACTCTTCGCAGCTCGCGGCGGCGAGACGCCCCGCCCCGTGCCCGAGCGCGTCATGGTCCTGCCTCTGGTGAACGAAACCGGGGACAGTGCCTTCGACGGGGTCGGGCTGCTGGCCGCCGACTGGATCACGCACCAGGTGACCCGGATGGCGGGCCTCCAGGCAGTCCCGTTCCTGGACGTGCCCCGGATGCTGGCGGCCGGGCTGTCGCCCGAGGAGGCGGCCGTTGCGCGCGCGGCCGGGACGCTGGTCTCGGGCCGCTACTTCAGGACGGGCGATTCCCTGGAGCTCCACGTCCGGATCAACGACCTCGCGAAGGGTGAGCTCTGGGATGCGCTCGAGCCCGTGCGCACACCCGCGGCCTCACCGGCGCAGGGGCTGCAGGAGCTGCAGGAGCGGGTCGGAGGCAGTCTCGGCGTCCGGTTCACGCCGGAATCGGCGCTCCCCGACCCGTCCGCCCTCGACCCGCCGGCCTACGGCGCGTTCCTCGCGCTCATGGAGGCCGCACCCCGTATCGCGCGCGGAGATTGGGCCGGCGCCATACCGCACCTCCGCCGCGCGGCCGAGCTCGACACCACATTTTACCGTGCCCGGCTGACACTCGTCTCCGCCTACCGGAACACGGGTCAGCTGGCACGGGGCGACTCGCTGCTCCGGGCGCTGGAGCCGGAGCGGGACCGGTTCTCGCCGTACGAGCGAGTCCTGTTCCGGGGGATCCGCGCACAATTCGACGGCGACCGCGCCGCCATGCTGGCGGCGGCCCGGGAAGGGGCGCGAATCGATCCCGGCGGCACGACCCACTACATCTCGGCCGGGGTCGCCCTGGCCGCCGGCCGCCCCCGGGAGGCGATCGACCTGTACTCCACCCTCGATCCCCACTGCCCCTGGGCTCCGGAATGGACCGGACCGTGGGCGGACTGGACGGCCGCGTTCCACCTCCTCAGCCAGCACGACCGGGAGCTCGAGGAAGCCCACCGCGCCCTCGCCCGGCACCCCGGGCGGCTGTCCGTCGTCTTCCTGGAGCTGCGGGCCCTCGCCGCTCTCGACCGCGCCGAAGCCGTCGAATCCCGGGCCGCCCGGGCGAGGCGGCTCGCAGCGGACGGCTCCTGGGATTTCGGGGTCCTCCTCCGGCGTGTCGCCGCCGAGCTCCGGGTCCACGGCCACCCTGAGGCGGCGGAGCGTATCCTACGGGAAGCGATCGACTGGTACCGCAGCCCGCCCACCGACGAGCGGGCGTCCCCGGCCAGGCGAACACAGCACCTCGTCGCGCTTTTGATGGCCGAGCACCTCGAGGAAGCGGAACGGATGCTCGACTCCGTGCAGGCGGCGCGCGGGGACGCCGGGTCCACGGCGCTGCGGGGGGTGATCGCCGCACGTCTCGGTGACAGCCGTGAAACCGCCCGGGCCGTCGACCGCCTGGAGGCCGCTCGGGGCCCGTACCAGAACGGCCGGGTCGACTACTGGAAGGCCGTCATCGCCGCCTGGTCCGGCGACTCCGATCGGGCCATCACCCTGCTGCACCGGGCCTTCGATCAGGGGCGACCCCGCGGGATCACGCTCCACGCCGATCCTTTCCTCCAGCCCCTGTGGCACCAGCCCGCCTTCCTGACCGCGGTGGCGGACGGACGCTGACCCCCCGGGACCTCACGACCGACGCGACCCCGGGTATCCCGCCCGTGATGATCATCTGACGTCAGGCGCCGCGTCGTGACGGGCGTACCCACGGCCTCGTGACGCCCCCTGTGCCACCGTATCGCTGCGATCCCCCAGCGACCCGGTGTCATGAGACCGAAGCCAGGGACCCTGTCCGTTGAAGTCGATGTGCCACGAGGCCGGCTCTTCACCCACCTCGTGGCGCAGTGGGAGACGGGTGACCCTCTGGGCGACGGAACAGAAGCCCCATCCACCGCGGTCATGCGCGACGGCTTCACGGTGCCCTGCCCGGCCCACCCGTGGAGAGTCCCGGACGGCACCCGGCTCGTCGTGCGCGCATTCAGTCCGCCGGCCGGCTGGCGCGCGGTCAGTCGCGAGTCGATGGTGGTCTTCGAGATCCACCTCGCCGAGACGGCGCCCGGCCGGACGCGGCTCACGTGCGGGATTACCCGAACCCCCGCCGGTACCCTGGACCGGGGCAGGGAGCTGCTGTCCGCACGCCGGCTTCGGAGGAGGGCGCTCCGTCGGCTCCTGGAGGATTGGACGTCCGGCGCCGAGCGAGCGGAGGCTCTCGCCCGGCTGCGGAGATCGCAGCGCGTGTCCCCCGACACGCATTCGACCACCGGGAGCCCTGCTCCCGCATCACCACCAGACCCTGGAGGAACCGATGATCACACGTAGGCTGACCCTTTCGCTCATCGTCGTGGCCCTGCTGGCCGGCTGCGACGCGAACTTCACCGGCCCGCTGACCCCGGACGACCCGACGGCCCGCTGGATCGACGGGCAGGCCATGGTCCCCATCGACTGGACCTTCCACGTACAGGCCACCGGGGAGGAGTGGTTGACGTGCTACCTCCCGTACGGGGACCCGTTCGTCTACCGGGGCCAGACAGTGGTCGTGAGCGCCGGGTACGCGATCTCCGGCAGGGCGTCCCACCTGGGCGAGCTCGACCCGGAGCTCAGCAGTGCCTCGATCCTCGACTGCAGCGTCCAGCTCACGCCCGACGGGATGCCGATGGCGCTGGGCGGCCATGTCACCGCGCGGCTCGTGGGCCCGCAGGGCGACGCCATCGACCTGGACGGGACACTCACCCAGTATCCATTCGAGGGCTACGCCGTCGGGGACTGGGACATCGTCGGGGGTGAGGGCCGCTTCGCGGGTGCCAGCGGCTACATCGACTCCATGGAGTACCCCGCCACCGACGCGAGCGGGTCGGTCGGGAGCGGCTCGGGGTGGGTGACCCGGCCCGGCAACGTCGCCGGAGGCCGGAGCCAGGACTGACGGACGGCGGGCCGGATCCGACGACGGGCCGGATCCGACCGCCGGGTGCTCGGCGAGGCCGCGCGGCCCTCTGCCCCGCGCGGGTCCTCGCCGAGCGGCCGTGGAGGCCCCGTCGGATCAGCCGCCCAGGCAGTCGGCCGAGAAGCCCTGGGTGTCGATATGCAGGGTCGTGCCATCGGGGCCCCAGGTCCTGTGGATGTAGTGGTCGACCCTGAGGTCGGTGAGCCCGTCCTGGCTCAGGTACCGGCCGTGGAACTCGTGGATGTAGTTCTGGGGACCGTCCGCCGTCACGTGCCACACGATCTTCTCCGTCGCGCCGGGCGCCGCCACCCAGGTCAACGTGCCATCCGTGACCTCGGTCTCCGAGTAGTCGAGGTGCTCGTTGAGGTGGTACCGCGTGGCGGGCTTCAGGACGTTCTGGGCCCGGACGGCCCACGTCCCCTGGATGACGAGCTGATCGAGGTCGGCCACCCCGTCCAGACACGGCGCCGAGAGCGGCGCCGGGCCGAACGGGATGTCCTCGAATTCGTCCCACCAGACCCGGGCACCGGAGTCATGGCTCGAGCTGCGAGCCTCCGGCTGGAGCGTCGTCGCGTCGGGCTCCATCGTGCCCGGACCGTCGCACGCGGCCAGGACCAGGAGCGGGATTGCGAGCAGTACGGTGCGTGTCATGGCTGCCTCCGTGATGAGTGAATCAGATGGGCGTACGTGCCCCGTCTTCCTTGCGGTCATCGGTCCGGGTGCCGCCGGTTCTCCCGGTGGTCCACGAGCCAGTCGAGGATCGGCTGCCAGACCCACGAATCCGCGTCGGTGGCGGTGAAGAGGTCGGCGTGACCGAAGTCGTACATCCGCTGGTCGTCGGACAGTCGCTGGACGAGAAGCTCCCGGTAGTCCCGGGTGGCCGTCAGCGAGGCCGTGTAGGTGCCCCGGAGCCCGGCCCCGCCGGCAGCGCCGACGTACAGGATCGGGACGGTGATCTCGCCCAGATGATCGTCGAACGCCACGTCCCGCCCGGTGCCGCAGCGGGCGCGGGCCATGTCCGCCGCGGCCTGCAGTGGCCAGTACGGCCGTGTGGCCTGGATCACGTCGATCCAGAGCGCAGGATCGGTGAAACGCAGGCCGGTGGGGATTCCCGCGTCACTGAACGTGCCGCCGACGAAGTGGGGAATCCCGTTGGCGGTGGCGAAGAGGATGAACTCCCGGTTGGTCAGCCCGGACGCCGCAGGCGAGGGCTCGTCCGGGGCGGTCTCGGCCAGCCCCGCCAGCGCAATCAGCCCGGCGAAGCTGTTCTCGTAGGTCCCATCGGCGATCGTCGCTTCCAGGCCAGCGGCACTCTCGCACGCTGCCGCCTGTCGGTCGGCATCCTCGAACAGCAGCTCGGTGTCCACGGCGACGAACCCCTTCGCCATCCGCTGTCCCGGGGGAAGCTGCGTCTCCAGACCCAGGAGTCCGTAGCCCACGGGGCCGCCGTAGCTGAACCCGAGCAGGTGGAGCGGGCCGTTCCCCTGGCCGGTGGCGGTGCGGATCGAGCGGGCCGTCGCCAGCGCCGCGTACTCGTGATCGATATCGCGCTGCACGCCCCAGCCCTCCATGAACCCGAAGTCGGCCGTTTCCAGCGGCACCCGCGCCCAGGCGTAATCGATCCCCCAGACGTCGATGCCGGCCTGCGCCAGGTGGATCGCAACCGACCGGTCCCAGGGCGGAACCGCCGAGATCTCTGGCTCCACGAAGATCTGGGCCCACCCGTTCGGGGCGCCCGGCAGAAGGAATACGCCGTCGACCGTCCGCACGGGGTCACCCGGCCGTCGCTCCTTCACGATCCGGTGGAGCCGGACCACGTCGAACTCGCCGGTCCCCACGGCCAGCTCCCAGGTGTAGTGGACGATCCCCTCCCGGAGCGGGATCCGGTCCGTGGCCATCACCTGCGCCGTGGCCCGCTCCCCGGCGGGCGGGGCCAGCGGCGCCACGGTCGGCTCGTCCCCGCACCCCGCCAGCACGCCCGTCAGCGCGGCCAGTGCCGCCACTGCCACCCTCGTCTTCAGGTCCATGATGTCCCCCCTCGGTGTGTTCCCGTGCGCGACTTCTGTCTCGCCTCCACCATACCGGCGCGTCGTCGTGGAGCCGTCGATCGGCCGTCGATTCGTCGTCGACTGCGAGGCCGCCGTCCCGGGAAGTCGCTTGCACACCCGCCAGCCGTGGCGCAAAATGAGAGAGGAGTCAACGGATCAGGCGGGCGCTCCAAGGAGCCGCAGTGAGCACGTTTCACGTCCGCCTTCTCGGGGGCTTCGCGATCGAGAGCCCCTCCACGAAGGCGTCCCCCTCCCTTTCCCAGCGCCGCCCGGAGGCCGTGCTGGCCGTCCTGGCCGTGTGTGGGGACCTGGGCTGCACCCGTGAGCGCGTGATCGGCCTCCTCTGGCCGGAGAGGGACGAGGCCACGGCCCGCCACAACCTCCGCGACGCGCTCTACGCGATCCGCAAGGTCCTCGGGCGCGAGGCGATTACGGGCACGGGGGACATGTTGCACCTGGACCCCGACGTGGTCTCCACGGATGTCCAGCAGTTCAGGGCCGCGTTGAGAGACGACCGGCTGGCCGATGCGGTGGCCCTCTACGGCGGGCCGCTCCTGGATGGCTTCCATCCCGGTGACGCCCTCGAGTTCGAGCGATGGCTGGAGGACGCGCGGGCCCGGCTCTTCCGGGAGCGTCAGGACGCCGTCAAGGAGCTGGCGCGGAGAGCGGAGGGAACCGGACGGTGGGACGAGGCGGCCCGGTGGTGGGCGCGGGCCGTCGCCGCGGATCCGTACGACACGCGGCTCGTCGCCCAGCGGGTCATCGCTCTCGCCCGCTCCGGCGACCGGGCCAACGCCGTCCTTGAGGGGGAGGCCCATGTGCAGCGTCTGCGGACGGACCTGGACCTCGACCCCGGCGATCCGTTCCTGGAGGAGCTCGGGCGCGTGCGGAGCGGTGAGATCAGCGCCGCCGTGCCTCCGTCCGGTCCCGCCGCCGGGGCCGCCCGGGCTCCAGCGCGGCACCGGCCCGCCGAACGGACCCGGGAGCCGGACGGGCCGCCCGTCGCAGGCCACGATCCGGACAGCACCGGCCGTGGGGCCGGACCCCGCTCCCGCTACGGTCTTCTGCGGTGGGGCGTGGTCGGTGCCGGGATCGGCCTGATGCTGGCGGCGACGATCCTCGTGGCCCGGTGGGGTGCGACGGCGTCGCCGGACCCGGGGCTGGTCGATCCTGTGCA
>JBPRGE010000066.1:0-7710 GCA_051418035.1 Candidatus Longimicrobiales bacterium M2_2A_002 | reverse complement strand
CAGCGCGTCGTCGCCGACCCGGACCTCGTCGAGGACCAGCTCGCTGGTATCGCTGGCCAGCAGGCTCAGCTTGCCCTTCTGGTCCCGGGCCGTGAAGCCGTCGGCGTCGGTGGGGACGATGAACCCGCGGATCGAGGAGATGTCGTCGATCTCGCCGGTCTTCGCCCAGATGATGGCGATATCGGCCATGGACCCGTTCGTAATCCACATCTTGGACCCGTTCAGGACCCACTCATCGCCGTCCTTCCGGGCGGTCGTCAGCATCCCGCCGGGGTTCGACCCGAAGTCGGGCTCCGTCAGCCCGAAGCAGCCGATGACGTCGCCGGCGGCCATGGGCGGGAGGTACTCCTCCCGCTGCGCCTCGGTGCCGAACGCGTAGATCGGGTACATGCAGAGCGCGCCCTGGACGGACGCGAACGACCGGATCCCCGAGTCGCCCCGCTCCAGCTCCTGCATGATGAGCCCGTACGCCACGTTGTTGAGCCCGGCACAGCCGTACTTCTCCGGCAGGTTCGCGCCGTAGATCCCCAGCTCGGCCATCTGGGGGATCAGCTCTTCGGGGAAGCGCTTCTCGATGTACGCCTCCTCGATGATCGGCAGCACGGCGTCATCGACCCACTGGCGCACGGTGTCGCGCACCATCCGCTCCTCTTCGCTGAGGAGCGAGTCGACATCGTAGTAGTCTACACCCTGGAATTTCGCTGCCATCCGTTGCCCTCTCGTTGCTGGGTTCATCGGGGCGCCTAACCTAATCACCCGGCCGGGCCGCGGCGAGGCCCGGGGCACCTCCACGTTCAGTGTGGCCCGAGGCGCCCGGGACACCGCCACCTGCTCTCAGGTTTCAGCTCTCAGATCTCAGATCTCGAGTCTCGGATCTCACTACCCCAGCCTTCGGACGATGGCCTCGGCGAACTCGTCGGTGGAGGCCTCCCCGCCCAGGTCCCGGGTCCGGCGCTCGGGGCCGCACTCGTTCAGGCAGCCGGCCAGCGCCGACCGGATCCGGCGCGCCACCTCGGGCTGCCCGATGTGGTCGAGCATCTGGCACGCGGCCAGGATCTGGGCCGTCGGGTTCGCCACGTTCTGCCCCGCGATGTCGGGCGCCGAGCCGTGGACCGGCTCGAACATGGCCACGTCATCGCCGATGTTGCCGCCCGGCGCCATGCCCAGCCCACCGACCAGCCCCGCCATGAGGTCGCTCAGGATGTCGCCGAACATGTTCTCCATGACCAGGACATCGAACTGGTACGGGTTGAGGACCATGTTCATGGCGCACGCGTCGATGATCATGTCCTCGAACTCGACCTGGCCCGCGTACTCCCCGGCCACCTCGTGCCCGACCTCCAGGAAGAGCCCCTGCGTGTACTTCAGGATGTTCGCCTTGTGGGCGAACGTGACCTTCTCCCGGTCGTTCGCCACGGCGTAGTCGAACGCGTAGCGGACGATCCGCTCTGCGCCGAACCGGGTGATGATCATCACGCTCTCGGCCGCGGCCTTCGGGTCGCCCTCCATCCCGATGTAGTGCTCCACGCCCACGTAGAGCCCCTCGGTGTTCTCCCGGATCAGGACGAGGTCGATGTCCTCGTACCGGCCGCCGGGCATCAGCGTGACCGCCGGCCGGACATTGGCGTACAGGTCGAACGTCTTCCGCAGCTCCACGTTGATGGACCGGAACCCGTGGCCCACCGGCGTGGTCAGCGGGCCCTTCAGGATGAGCCCCGTCCGCTCGACGGAGTCGATCGTCTCCCGGGGCAGCGGGTCGTCGACCTCGTGGACCGCGGCCATCCCGGCGGTCTGCCGGTCGTACTCGAGGTCGGCGCCGGCGGTCTCCAGGATCCGGAGGGTGGCGTCGGTGATGGACGGGCCGATCCCGTCGCCGGGGATCAGCGTGATTTCGGTGCTCATGGTCCTGCCTTCAATGATGGATGTAGTCCGGGTTGTAGCTGTGCTCCGTGTGGCGCTCGCTCCACTCCGTCAGCTTCTCCAGCTGGCGCGGGTTCTCCCGCCCCTCCTGCAGCGCGTGCCCGAGGATGTTCAGCGTGCGACGCCACAGGATGTCGCTGAGCGCGTCCCGACGCAGCATCGCCCGGGCCACCTCCTCGCCGTCCGGCAGGTGGGTGACCACACGGACGGCGGCCAGTCCGGGGTGCTCGGTGAACGCCGCCCGCGTGGCGGGCGTCATGAGGTACACGTAGGGCCCGACCCGGGCCCAGAGCGAGCCACCCCGCTCCAGCTGCCGGTACGGCTGCTCGACGTGCAGCACGGCCACGTTCCCGCTCATCTGAACCGAGTCGACACCGCGGTAGCGGTCGTAGTGCTCCGCGACGTCCTCCGCCGCCGGTGGGGGCGGCGGGCCCCGGTCCAGGTAGCTCTCGACCCGATCGCACCCGTGCATCCCGACCCCGATCAGGGCCAGGGCGACGGCGGCGGCCGCATGCTGGATCGCCTTCACTTCACTTGCTCCCTCGTCCGTGTGAGGGCTGCTCTACCCTTCCTCACGGATCAAGGTCCGGGCCAGCGACTCGGCCGCCGCCGCGATCCCGGTGTCGATGGAGGCTGTCGGGCCGGCCTCCACGGTGTGCCGCCAGACCACGCGCCCGCCCCGGATGGAGACCAGCGCCACCGCCAGGTCGATGGTCACGCCCAGCGAGTCGGTCCGCACCCGTGTGCCCATGGGCACCAGCGCCATCGACGCGTCGAGGAGCGCGCCGAGTCGACGGAGGTCGCCGTACAGCGGGTCCCCGAGCTGGACCCGGCCGCCGCCCAGCTCGGTAGTTCGGCGGGGCGCGTCGAGGTCGAACTGCCAGCCGGCGTTCGATTCCACGGTCTTCGCGACCCGTTCCGGCGGGATCCAGTCGGTGGCTGGCGCCCGGTCGGTGAGCCAGAAGACCAGCTCCCGGCCGAGGGCGGCGGGCTCCCCCGCCCGAGCCGGCACGATCATGACCCGGGCCCCGGCCAGGTCCGGCGGCGGGGCGGGGTCGCCGGTGCCACCGCGTCCGGCGCACGCGGCGAGCGCCGCCAGCGCCAGCGCCCCGGCGAGCCCGACCCGGGCGCGGGGTCGTCGGGCGGTCACCGGTCCTTCCAGACCGGCGGCCGACCCTCGAGGTGCGCCCGCACCCCCTCGTCCGGGTCCTCCAGCTCCATGAGCTCCCGGAGGTACATGTTCTGGACGCGGTAGAGCGCCTCCTCGTACGTCGAGTAGTACGCCTCGTACTGGGCCCGCTTCGCAAGCTGGAGGACAGGGCCGCTCTTCGAGGCCAGCGTGCCGGCGAAGTCGTCGAGCTCCGCGTCGAAGCTGTCGGGGTCCAGGACCCGGTTCACCAGCCCGGACGCGGCCAGCTCCTCCGGCGTGATCTCGTTGCCGGTGAGGATCCACTCCATGGCCCGACGGCGGGGCGCCACCCGGGGCAGGATGATCGTGGCGATATGGGGGATGACGCCCCGATCGATCTCCGGGAGCCGGAAGCTCGCCGACCCGGACGCCACGATCAGGTTGCACCCGAGCGCCAGCTCGAACCCGCTCCCCCACGCCTTCCCCTCCACGGCGGCCACCGAGACGGTGTCCATCATCCGGAGCGTCTCGAAGATGCGGCTGTAGACCTGGAGCAGCCGCTGGAGCCGGCCGCGGCCGTGGTCCTCCAGGTCCATCCCCTCGCAGAAGACGCCGCCGGCACCGCGGATCACCAGGACCTCCACGCCCGCCCGGTCCCGGAGCTCCAGGAGCCCGGCGTTGATCTCGTCCATCATCTCGATGCTCAGGAGATGACCCGGCGGCCGGTCCAGCACCAGCGTGGCCCGCTTGTCGTCCCTGTCGATCCGGATATGTCTGTACGCCATGGGTGCCCTAGAGTAGGTGTCCGCCGTCCACCGGGATGACCGCGCCCGTTATGTGCCGCGCCTGCTCGGAGCAGAGGAAGACGACCACGTGGGCCACGTCCTGCGGCCCGCCCAGCCGGCCGAGCACGGCCTCCTCGCGGGCGGCGTCCAGGATCTCCGCCGGCACGGCCTCCGTCAGTCGCGTGGTCCGGATGTACCCGGGGGCCACTGCGTTCACGTTCACGTTCGACGGGCCCAGCTCCACCGCCGCCGACCGGGTCAGCCCGATCAGTCCGGCCTTCGAGGCCGCGTAGTTGGCGAGCCCGAACTCCGGCCGGAGCCCGTGGATCGACGCGATGTTCACGACCTTCCCGTCCTGCTGGGCCCGGAAGATCGGCGCCATCGAACGGATGACGTTGAAGGCGCCGGTGAGGTTCGTGGCGAGCACGTCGTCCCACTCCCGGTCCGTCATCCGCCAGAGCGCCCGGTCCCGGCCGATCCCCGCGTTGTTGACCAGGATGTCCAGTCGCCCGAGCTCCTCCTCCGCCGCGTCCACGAAGGCGTCCATGGCCTCCGAATCGCGCACATCGCACTCGCGACAGAGGACCTTCACCTCGAGCTGGCGGAGCTCCCGGCCCGTACGCTCCGCCTCCTCCCGGACCCCGTCCCCGGTGTCCAGGTAGTTGAACGCGATATTGACGCCGTGCCGGGCCAGCTCCAGCGCGGTGGCCCGCCCGATCCCCGTGGCGCCCCCCGTGACGACGGCGCCCCGGCCCCGGAGCCCGCCGAACCACGCGGCCGGCTTCGGCTGGCTCTCCTCGACCACCTGCGCGAGCAGCTCCTCGAGGACCTCGACCTCGTCCACGACCTGGGGGCCGGGACCGGGCGTCTCCGACGGGTCGGGGTCCCCGTTCGTTCGGTCGCGCGGGGGCTCCCGGGCAGGCTCGTCGACCGGCATGGACCCCCTTTCAGAGCAGCCGCGGTGGGATTGACGTCAACCTGCGGAGGATGGGGCGCCGATCCGCGCAGTGTCAAGCGATCGGCTCGCCCTCCGGCTCCTCGCCGCCCTGGTGCTTGATGCTCAGCCCCTCGACCATGAAGACGACGTCCTCGGCGATGTTCGTGGCCAGGTCCGCGATCCGCTCCAGGTTCCGCGAGACCAGGATCATGTCGATCCCCGACCCGATCTTCCGCGGGTCCTCCATCATGTGGGTCAGGACGATCCGGAACACGTTCTCGTGCAGCTCGTCGACCCGGTCGTCCCGCTCACCGATGCTGCGCGCCAGGTCGCTGTCGGCCTGGACGAACGACGACAGCGCGTCGTTCAGCATCTCCGTGGCGATCCCCGTCATCTCCTCCAGCTCCGGGAGGTGCGGGAGCGGCGGCGCCTCGACGATGTAGCTCAGGGCGTGGGCGATGTTCACGGCGTGGTCGCCGACCCGCTCCAGGTCGTTGCTGATCTTCATGGCCATCGTGATGAACCGGAGGTCGCGGGCCATGGGCTGCTGGAGCGCGAGCAGGCTGATCGCCTGGTTGTCGATGGAGACCTCCAGCTCGTCGACCTCCGGGTCCCGGTCGATCACGCGCTCGGCCAGGTCGGCATCCCGCTCCAGCAGGCTCTGCACGGCCGTGTCGACCTGCTCCTCCGCCAGTCCCGCCATCCGGACGAGGGATTCCTTGAGCCGGTCGAGCTCGTCCTCGAAGTGGCGGTGCTGCTTCATCCGAACCTCCCGGTGATATAGGCCTCCGTCCGCTCCTCCACGGGGTTCGTGAAGAGCCGGTCCGTCTCACCGTACTCGATGAGCTCCCCCATGTACAGGAACGCGGTGTAGTCGCTGATCCGCGCCGCCTGCTGCATGTTGTGCGTCACGATCACGACGGAGTAGTCCTGCTTCAGGTCGAAGATCAGCTCCTCGATCCGCTGGGTCGCGATGGGGTCCAGGGCGGACGTCGGCTCGTCCATCAGGAGGATCTCCGGCTCGATGGCCAGCGCCCGGGCCACCACCAGCCGCTGCTGCTGCCCACCGCTGAGCCCCAGCGCGCCATCGTGGAGCCGGTCCTTGACCTCGTCCCAGATCGCCGCCTGACGGAGCGACCGCTCCACCAGCTCGTCCATGTCGCCCCTGAACCCGTTGATCCGGGCGCCGAACGCCACGTTGTCGTAGACGGACTTGGGGAACGGGTTCGGCTTCTGGAAGACCATCCCGATCCGGCGCCGGACGTCCACGGGGTCCACATCGGGGCCGTAGAGGTCGTCGCCGTGGTGGCGCACGGTCCCCTCGATGCTGGCGGCCGGGACCAGGTCGTTCATCCGGTTGAAGCAGCGCAGCAGCGTGCTCTTTCCGCACCCCGACGGCCCGATGAACGCCACGACCCGGTTCCCCGGGATGGACAGGGTGATGTCCTTCACCGCCGGCTTGTCATCGTACTTGACCCAGAGCCCTTCCGCCGACAGAACGGGCTCACCGGGCGGTGTGATGATGGCTTCGCTCATTCGTTTCGGTCCTTCTGGAATCGGTTCCGCAGCAGGATCGCCACGGCGTTCATGCTCAGCAGCAGGATCAACAGCACCACGATCCCGCTGGCGGCCAGCTCGTGGAACTCGGCCTGGGGGCGGCTGATCCAGTCGTAGATCTGGATCGGCATCACCGTGAACTCATCCAGCGGCCCCTCCGGCAGGAACGCCACGTACCCGACCGCGCCGATCACGATCAGGGGCGCGGTCTCGCCGATGGCCCGCGACAGGGCCAGGATCGTGCCGGTCATGATCCCCGGGAACGCCATCGGGAGCACCTGCCGGCTCACCACCTGCCACCGGGTGGCACCCAGGGCGTACGCCCCGAACCGGATGCTCGGCGGGACCGCCCGGATCGCCTCCTGCGCGGCGATGATGATGACCGGCAGGATCAGGAGCGCCAGCGTGGCCGCCCCCGCCAGCAGGCTCCGGCCGAACGCGAAGAAGCGGACGAAGACCGCCAGCCCCAGGATCCCGTACACCACGCTCGGGACCGCCGCCAGGTTCGAAATGTTCAGTTGGATGATCCGGCGCAGCCGGTTGTTCGGCGCGTATTCCTCGAGCCAGATCGCGGTCCCCACGCCGAGCGGGAAGGCGATGGCGGCCGTGAGGACCAGCACCCAGACCGAGCCCACCAGGGCCGGCCAGACGCCCGCCCGGGCGGCGATCCGCGACGGGAACGACGTGACGAAGTCCCACGAGAGGCGCGTCACGCCATCGCCCACCAGGTCGAACAGGAGCACGCCCAGCATGGCCACGCCGAAGAGGGTGGCCGTCAGCGCCACACCGGCGAAGATCCGACCCTTCGTGTGGCGCCATGCGATCCGGGGCTCGTACTCGGCCCGGTCCGAGACCGCCCGGTCGGGCCCGCGCTCGGGCTCCAGCGGCCGCTCGCCCGCCACGGGTGCCGGACGCTCGGACGGGCCCGTCGCGCTCGATCGCTCGTCGCTCATTCGTACGCCTCCCGGAACCGGCTCAGCACCTTCAGGCTGAGGGCGTTCATCGCCAGCGTGATGGCGAACAGCACCAGCCCAACCGCGAAGATGGTCTTGTACTCGATGCTCCCGTACGGCGTCTCGCCCCGGCTTACCTGGACGATGTACGCCGTCATGGTCTCGATGCTCGTGAATGGGTTCAGTGTCAGCTTCGGCGTGGCGCCCGCCGCGATGGTCACCGCCATGGTCTCCCCGATCGCGCGGCTCAGCGCCAGGATGAACGACGCCACCACCCCGGACAGCGCGGCCGGGAGCACCGTCCGCGTCGACACCTCGTACTTCGTGGCGCCCAGCGCGTACGCGCCATTCCGCAGCGAGTCGGGGACCGCGTTCATGGCGTCCTCCGACAGCGACGAGACCATGGGAATGATCATGATCCCCACCACG
>JBPRGE010000065.1:0-27911 GCA_051418035.1 Candidatus Longimicrobiales bacterium M2_2A_002 | reverse complement strand
GGTTCCCGCCGACGACTGGGTGGACGCGTTCCACGCCGCCCACGAGGCCCGCTACGGCTTTGCGCGACGGGGCGCTCCGGTCGAGCTGGTCACGGCCCGGGTCGAGGCCGTGGGTCCGGCCGCCGCGGCGCCCGCCCCGTCCGCGCCGCCCGACGGTGGGGCCGGCCGGCCCGGGGAGGGCCGGCAGCTCGGACGTCGGGAGACCGCGGTCCGGTACCGGGGCGAGGAGGTCGACGCGACGATCGTCGCCCGTGAGCTGCTCGAGGAGGGCGATGTCGTCACGGGCCCGGCCGTCGTCCACGAGTACAGCGCCACCCTCTGGCTCCCCCCCGCGTGGAGAGCGACACGCCTCCCGGGGCGCGCCCTGGAGGTGGAGCGAGTCCGGGCCGAGGGTTGAGCTCGGGCCCGACGCCTGTCGACCTCCCACCGGTTTCCCTTATCTTGTGGGCCTGTCGAACCCGACTCTTGCCCAGGAGGGAGCACCCATGAAGACGATCCTCGAGACCGTGCTCGCCGCGGCCTGCCTGCTGACCCTGGCCGCGCCGGCCGCCGCACAGGCGCCGGGCGTCGAGCTCAAGCTGAACCCCCGGGTCGGTGCGTACGTACCGCTGACCGACTTCAGCGAGGTGACATCAGGCATCGACACGGAGAGGACCGGAAGCCTGGCCCTCGGGCTTGGCGCCGAGCTCGGGCTGGGCGGGCTGCCGTTCAACCTGCGGGCGAACCTCGACTACGTGACCGGGTCGGAGATCGACGCCGCCGGGACCACGATCGACGGCGTGGACACCAGGATCCTGATGGTGGCCGGCGACCTCGTCTTCCGTCCGCTGCCGAAGCTGATCCTGATCCAGCCGTACCTGTACGCCGGTGGTGGCCTGCGGCAGTACGACTTCGACACCGACGACACCCAGGCGCTGGAGGACGCCAGCGACCCGATGATCCACCTGGGCGGCGGCCTCGACCTTTCGCTGGGCGCGTTGGCCCTCAACGCCGAGATCGGCGACTACATCAGCTGGTACGAGGTCCAGGACAGCGACTCGGAGACGCAGCACGACCTGTTCGTCAGCGTCGGCCTCGTCTTCGGCCTCTTCTGATCGCCGACCCGTCGACCCCACGAACGAGCAGCGGAGCCGCATGAGCGAGAATAACGAGCCGGTGGAGGCGACCTACGGCGACGAGGAGCCGGTGGAGAGGGACGACGCCTCCGTCGGGGGAGCCGAGGCGCAGGGCGCGGAGCCAGAGAAGGGAGCCGCCAGGACGCCAGCGGCCCGCAAGGCCGGCCCGCCGGCGGGAACGGTCCCGTCGTCGTCAGCCGGCGACTACCAGTGGCCGTACATCCCGGCGCTGATCGCCGCTGTGGCCGTCTGGGCGCTCTACGCCATCACGCTGGCCCCGACCACGGCGTTCTGGGACACCAGCGAGTACATCGCGACCGCCCACATCATGGGCGTGCCGCACCCGCCGGGGAACCCGACGTTCGTGATCCTGGCCCGGGCGTGGGAGCTGTTGCTGGCGCCATTCGGACTGAGCGTGGCCGTCCGGATCAACCTGTTCAGCGCGACCATGGGCGCGCTGGCCCACGGCTGCTGGTTCCTCGTGGCCCACCGGATCGTCGCCTGGTTCACGGAGGACCGGTCGCACCGCCTGATCGGTGCGAGCCTCGCCGTGCTGGTCAGCGCCACCGCGTTCACGGTATGGAGCCAGTCGAACGTGAACGAGAAGGTCTACACCGTCTCGCTGGCGACCATCGCCATCATCACCTGGCTCGCGTTCCTCTGGCGGGACCACCTCGGCCGGGGCAAGGACGACAACCTGCTCCTCCTCATCGTCTTCATTCTGGCGCTGAGCGTCGGGAACCACCTCATGGCGTTCCTCGTGGCGCCGGCGCTCCTCGTCTTCATCCTGCTGGTGGAGTCGAAGACGCTGACCAACTGGAAGCTCTACGCCTTCGCGGCGGTGGTGGCGCTCATCGGGCTCAGTACCCACCTCTTCCTCCCGCTCCGGGCGTCGCTGGACCCGATCATCAACGAGGCCGACCCGAGCACGCTGAACGCGCTCTGGGAGTCGCTGACCCGGCAGCAGTACGACAAGCCGTCGATCTTCGCCGACCCGACGGACCCGGCCATGCCCCGCGGGATCGGGTTGATCCTGGCCCAGATCGGGAACTACTTCCAGTACTTCGACTGGCAGTGGGCGCGGTCGCTGAACGGTGAGCACTCCCTCTTCGGCGGCCTGGGCGCGGCCGGCGGCGGCTTCGCCATCCGCCCGCTCCTCACGCTCGTCTTCGCTGCACTCGGGCTCTACGGCGCCTGGGAGCACTACCACAGGGACCGGAAGAGCTGGTGGTACCTCACCATCCTCTTCGCCACCGTGTCCATCGGGCTGGTCGGGTACCTGAACTTCCGGTACGGCTACACGTACCCGCAGCCGGACGGCGGCTACACGATGGCGATGCACGAGGTCCGTGAGCGGGACTACTTCTTCATGGTCAGCTTCAGCATGTGGGGGCTCTGGGCTGGGATCGGGATCTTCGCCCTCTGGCGACGGCTGGCCGACCGGCTCGCCGACGACGATCGGCTGGCGACGAGCGGGCAGCGATACGCCCTCGCGTCGCCGATCCTGGTCCTGGCGATCCTGCCGCTCATCCTGAACTGGCCCCGGGCCGACCGCTCGGACGACTACGCGGCCCGGGACTGGGCGTACAACGTCCTGATGAGCGTCGAGCCGTACGGCGTGCTGTTCACGAACGGCGACAACGACACGTTCCCCCTCTGGTACCTCCAGGAGGTCGAAGGCATCCGCCGGGACGTGACCGTCATCGTGATGAGCTACCTCAACACGCCGTGGTACGCGAAGCAGCTGAAGGACCTGACCGACCCGTGTGAGGAGGGCGAGGACCCGCTCGAGGACCCCACGCGGATCATCTGCCAGCGGCCGTTCCAGCCGGAGAACAGCGCCGGGTACTACGCGGCGGAGCCCGGAGTGCCGAACGACACCGGCGCGGTCGCCATGGACGAGATGGTGCCGTCGGGCGATACCACCGGGGCGGCCGTGCCCGGTGATGCGGCAGCCGCGCCCGCGGACGACCCGGTCCCGCCGGGCGGGTGGCAGAAGCCGGAGCGGGGGATCCTGACGATGTCGTATGACAGGATCGACTCGATCCCGATGCTCTACAACCAGAACCCGTACAACTTCATGATCGAGGAGCCGGTCCGGATGCAGGCCGGTCAGATCTCGTTCACGGTCCCGGGGCAGCGGGTGCTGCTCCCGGCGGACGTGTTCATGCTGAACATCATCCAGAGCGCCCTCGGCGATCGGCCGGTCTACTTCGCCACGACTACGCAGTCGTACAACCGGGTCGGACTCGGCCGGAACCTGGTCCGGCAGGGCGTGGCGCTGAAGCTGTCGCCCACGCCGCTGGAGCCCAACGCCGCCGAGGGAATCTACGCCCTGCCCGAGGAGATCCAGCTCCCGGGCGACTACATCGACCTCCCCCGGACCGACTCGCTCCTCTGGAACGTGTTCGTGCACCGGGGCGGGATCCCCGACGAATGGCGCTTCTGGCCGGAGCCGTCCACGACCAACATCCCGGTCTACTACGCCTACGCCCATTACGCCGCCTACGCCGCCCACTCCCTCCTGGGCCAGGAGGAGCTGGCCGCCCGGCACGCCGAGCGGGCCGAGGCCTGGAGCGCGCTCTCCGAACGGCGGTGATGCCCGGGCGGCGGTGAGGTGACCGAGGGGGCAGGGGACCGATCGGCCGCCGGGACGGGCCCGGAGCAAGGCCCGGAGCCCCACACGGCGCCCGTCCGACCCGTCCTCGGCGCGGCCATGGTCATCGGCGCGGCCTCGCTATGGGGCAGCCTCGGCCTCTTCGGGCGGCTCGCCTTCGACCTCGGCGTCACCCCGATCCAGCTCGCGTCCGTCCGCGCCGCGCTCGCCTTCGTCGGCGTGCTCCCGCTGGCCCTGTGGCGGCCCGGGATCCTCAAGGTCCGCGGTGCGGACCTGCCCATCCTCATCGGGTACGGCGTCCTCGGCGTCGGCGTCTTCTACTACGTCTACATGGAGGCCGTGGACCGCGTCCCGCTCGCCGTGGCCGCCGCGCTCCTCTACACCGCGCCCGGCTGGGTCGTCGCCATCGCCTGGTCGCTCGGCTGGGAGCCCGTCCGCTGGCGGCGACTCCTCCCCCTGGCCATGGTCCTGGCCGGCGCCTTCCTGGTGACCGGCGCCTGGCGCTGGCTGGTCGGCGGCGGCCCGGCACTGCCCGGCCGCACCGCCGCGGTCGCCGGGGGCACGGGCTCCATCGGGTGGGCGGGCGCCGCCTTCGGGCTGGCCAGCGGCGTCGCCTACGCGCTGTACACCGTCCTCGGCAAGCGCGTTCGACGGCGGTACAGCGTCCCCACCACGATCCTCTACGCCTACGGCATCGGCGCCCTGGTCCTGGCCATCGGCGCGCCCCCCTGGGCCGCCATCACCGAGCACCCGGAGGCGACGGGGATCGTCCTCCTCATGGGGCTGGGCCCCACACTCCTGGCGGCCCTCCTCTTCTACGCAGGACTGCACCACATCGATGCCAGCGCCGCCAGCATGCTGGCCACCATCGAGCCCGTTGTCGCCGCGCTCCTCGGGCTCGCCTGGCTCGGCGAGTCCCTGCGTCTGGCCACCGTGGCCGGGATGGCTCTCATCATCGGCGCGGCGCTCATCCTGAGACCTCGACGAACCGCAGCCGCGGAGTGACCATGCGAACCCTTCTCATCCCCGGACTCCTGCTCTGCCTCCTCGGAGCCGCCTCGCCCGGCTCTGGACAGGGGCCCGACGCCGATCCCGGCATCCCGGCGTTCCTCGAAGGCACCTGGATGAGCACCGACGTGTCCACCGGGCCCGGACAGCCCGTGGAGCAGCGCTCCTACGTGGAGCGGATGGTCGCCACGGACGACTCCACGGTCACCATCACCGCGTTCGGCGTCGGACCCGACGGCGGCGACATCACTCGCGACATCGTCTTCCGCGTCCGGGGCGACTCCGTGGTCATGGCCCAGGGCGACTTCGCGGCCCGGGGCGTTCGCCGGGGAAACCTCCTCACCCTGGAGGGTCGGGCGGACGGGGCCACCTACGCCTTCCGGCTGTACCTGCTCGACGACCGGTATATCTACCAGATGGACGTATGGCGCGGCGGGCGCGTGGTGCGATCGCAGTCGTCGTACCTCGTGCGCATCCCGGCCCCCTCCTGACGCCCCGGCCCGCCAGGGCGGCGGCTACATCCGCAGCGCCGCCGCGCTGCCGGGGTAGCGCTCCACGAGCCGGCGCCGGCTCGCGTCCAGCGCGGCCCGGTCACCGTCCATGACGTAGCGTAGGTTCCCGGCCCACCACATCGCCTCCGGCGCGATCGGCGAGCTCGGCCATGCCTCCGGCACCCCCTCGAGGAGCTCCAGCGACGGCCGGAACCGGCCCCGTCGGATCCCCACCTGCGCCTCCCCGTAGTCGAGGAGCGCCAGCATGTCGTCGGCGGGAATCACGCCCGGCCACGTGACCAGCGCATGGCCGTCCGGGTCGAGGAAGTAGAGGGTCGGCGTCCAGAACGGCCGGTAGCGACGGCTCGCGTCCCGGTCGGCGCCCAGGAGCTGCTTCAGCGCGACGAACCGCTCACCCACCGCGTCGGCCACCCGCCCATCGGAGAACACCTCGGCATCCAGCCGAGCACACTCCGGTCACGGGCCCTTCCCGAAGTAGAGCAGAACAGCCTTCCGCTCCTTCCGCCCCGCGTCCAGCGCCACCTCCAGCTCCCGCCCCCACTCGATCCTCGCCATGGAACCCCGTCTCGACTCTCCGCCCATGCCCCTGCCCGTGACCGTGACCCCCGCATCGTGCATCGTGCATCGTCCATCGTGCATCCGCTTCCCTACGCCGCCGCCACCTCTTCGACCGTACTCGCGCCCGTCCGCTCGTCGAACCGGCACCGCACGATGTGGTCGAGCCCTTCCCGGATCGACTCGATGTGCGTGATCAGGATGACCTGCTCGAACCGGCCGGTGAGCCCGTGCAGCAGCTGGATCACGTTGTCGCGGCGCTCCACGTCCAGCCCGCCGAAGACCTCGTCCAGGATCAGCGCGTTCAACGGGTGGCCCGCCCGCTCCGCGATCATCTGGGAGATGGCGAGTCGGAGGACGAGGTTCGCGATGTCCTCCTCCCCGCCACTGATGACCGGCTTCTCCTCGCCCTCGTCCAGCACCAGCACGTTGTACGACTCGTCGATCTCCAGCGCCGTGTACCGACCCGCCGTGATCTCTGTCAGGAACGCGCTCGCCAGCTCGCTCAGCTCCGGCCGGACCCGGGCGTTCAGGTCGATCCGGAGCTGGTTGAACGCGGCGTCGAGCTCCGTGTTCAGGCGACGCTCCGACTCCATCCCGTCCAGCGCCGCCTTCTGGTCGTCGAGCTCGGCCTGGTCCTTCTCCGCCGCCGCGACCCGGTCCTCCGCACGCTCCAGCCCGCCCCGCGCCGCCGTCAGCTCGACCTCCGCCTTCTGGACCGCGGCGGCCGCGGCCTCGTGCTCCTCCTTCAGCGCGTCGAACCGCTCCCGGTCGAAGTCCAGCGACTCCAGCTCCTCCCGGATCTCCGTACCGCGTGACTCCGCCGCCGCCCGCCGCGCCTCGGCCTCGGTCCGCTCCTCCTCCAGCTTCGACTTCCGCGACACGGCCTCCTCCAGACGCGTCGCCCGCCGCTCGAGCTTCCGCAGCGACTCGAGCCGCTCTTCCTTCGACCGATGGGCCTCGGCGTCGTAGTCGCCGGGAATCGATGCCAGCTCCTTCTCCTTCTCCGTCAATGTGGCTCGCTTCCGCTCCAGCTCGGCGGCCAGCTTCTCCCGCTCCTCCAGCGCGTTCTCCGACCGGTTCAGCTTGTCCTGGCGGTCCTCGATCCGGCCCTGGAGCTCGCCCCGGGCCCGCTCGGCGTCCACCAGCGACTCCGGCTTCGTCTCCAGCTGCCCTTCCCGCTTCTTGAGCCACTTCCCGTCCTGGACCAGGCTCTCCCACTCGTCCTCCAGGTCCGTGAGCACCTGGTCATAGTGATCGTGGAGCGGCCGGCCGCACGTCGGGCACGTGCCCTCGGGCCCGGCCTCCCGGAGCTGGTCGAGCTGCTGCTGGAGCTCCGCCGTCCGGTCCTTGTACGTATGCAGCCGGGTCCGAACCTCCTGCCGGTCCTGCTGCCACGCGTCCCGCTCCTGCTCCGCCAGCGACTCGGCCTCCTTCAGCGAAGCCCGCAGCTCCTCCAGCTCCGTCCGGAACCGCTCCACGTACTCCGGCGCCTGGTCGAGCTGTGCCAGCCGCTTCTCACCGGCTCCGATCTCGTCCTTCAGCTCCCCGACCTGCGCCGCCAGCGGCTCCCGCCGCGCGTGCTGCTGCGCCCGCTCGGCCAGCGCCCGGACCTCCTCCGTCAGCGACTCCAGCGGCTCCAGCTCCTCCCGCAGCCCTTCGAGCTCCTTCTCCGCGACAACCAGCGACTCCAGCTCCTCGGCCGCCTTCTCCACCGCCCGCTTCGCGTCCCGGAGCTCCCGCGCGGCCATCTCCCGCTCGTGCTCCAGCTTCGACGCCCGCTCCTGCGACGCCTGCATCGCCTCCCACCGCGGCGCCACCTCCTCCAGCGCGGCCCGGGCCTCCTCCTGCGCCGACCGCGCGGCGTCGACCTTCTCCCGCGTCTCCTCCCGCTGCCCGCGGGCCGTCTCCAGCTCGGCACGGACCGACGACGCGTCGGCCATCGCCTGCCGCAGCCCCTCGATCTCGTGGCGGAGGTCGTTCCGCCGCCGGCGTGCCCGCTCCTGCGCCAGCCGGAGCCGCTCGTAGCCCAGCACCTGCGCCAGGAACCGGCCCCGCTCCGTCGGACCCATCTGCGCCAGGAACTGCAGCTCCTTCTGTCCGGTGAAGTACGTATTGAAGAACTCGTCCTTCGTCATCCCGAGTCGCTTCTGCAGGAACTCCGTGGCGCCACGGATGCTGCTGGCCACCGGCCGGTCGTCGCCGTCCACGAAGACGTCCGCCGCCGTCAGCGTACGGACGACCCGGTAGTCGTGGCCCGCGAGCCCGAAATCCAGCTCCACCCGCACCGTGCTCCGCGGCTCCGCCCGGGCGAACCGGATCGTCTCGTTCGTGCCCCGCGCCGCCGGCGCGCCGTAGATCGCCCACGCGATCGCCTCCAGCAGCGTGCTTTTCCCCGCACCGTTCGGCCCGATGATGCCGGTGACGCCGGCGGTGAGATCCAGCTCGGTGTCCGCGTGCTGTCGGAAGTTCGTGAGCTTGAGGCGGTCGAGTCTCATGACGCCTCTTCCCCCGAGGCCCGAGCCCCGGGCACCGAGCCGTCCTCCTCCAGCGGCAGCTCCGGGACGGCCTCCCGCCAGTCCTCCGTCGCCTCCAGGTACTTCGCGCCGACCTCGAGGAGACGGTCGCGGTCGATCCCCGGGGTCGTGGGCTCCCAGTCCTTCAGGAACGCCTCCAGCTCCTCCTCCAGTGTGCGCCGGCGGACCTCCTCGGTCGTCACCCGCTCACGGACCTCGGGGCGACGGGCGTCCAGATGGAAGTGCAGCGCCTCGGCCTTCAGCTCCCGGACCTGCCGGTGGTCCAGCTCCCGGAACAGGTCGCGGGGCACGTCCGTGATCACGAGCCGCACGATCTTCCCCTCCACCCCACCCGGCAGGTCCGCCACCGCGTCCGCGATCCGCCGGTCGATCTCCTCCGCGCTGAGCCAGACGTCTTCCGTGCGTTCCGCCCCTTCCGCGGATTCCGCGGCGCGCCAACGGCGCGCACTGAAGCGGGGCAGGTCTACCACCTCACGGGTCGGGATGTCCCGGAGCTCGCCACTCCGCGTCCCGGTGTCGTAGAGAACCCACCCCTTCCGGGTGTCGGCCTCCGCCCAGATGTTGGTGGCCGTCCGTTCGGTGGCGCCCGCGTACCAGATGTTGGGCCCGATCCGGAGCGCGTTGTGGTAGTGGCCGAGCGCGATGTAGTCCCAGGCCTCCTCGTTCAGCTCGCTGCGGTCCAGGTGCGCGCCGCCGTACTCCACCATCCGGAGCAGCTCGGCATCGATCCCTGCGCCGGAGAGTGTGCCGTGGAGCATCAGGATGTTGGCGGCCGCGTCGCCGTCGGGCTCGATGGTCGGCGGCTCGTCGCCCATGAGGGCGGCGTGGGGGAGACAGAGGACCGACGCGTCGAGCGCATCGAGCCGGACGTGCTCCGCGCCGTCGTCGACCACGTGGACGTCCGGGATCTCCGACAGGAGCCGGAGGATGCTGCCGGTATCCACGCTCCGGGGCGAGTCGTGGTTCCCGGCGATCATGACCACGGGCACGTCGGGCAGCCCGGCCCGGAGCCGCATGAACTGGCGGAACCCGTCCATGATGGCGCTGTTGGACGGGCGCACGGTGTGGAAGACGTCACCGGCCACGAGCACCAGGTCGGGCCCGGCCTCCACGACCTGGTCGATGGCGGCGGCCGCGGCCCCGGCCACGTCCCGCTCCCGCTGGTTCATCCCGCCGGGGGCCAGCCGGTGATAGGCCCGGTAGCCGAGGTGCAGGTCGGCCAGGTGCGCGATGAGCACGGGCTAAATCTGGCGCCCCGTGACCCGGATCGTCTCGCCGTTCACGCCGGCGCCGGCGTCCCCGGCCAGGAAGAGGACGGCCTCGACGATCTCGGCCCGCTCCACCCAGTCCATGGCGTCCTCGCCCATCTGCTCCCGGTTCTGCTCGGTGTCGACCACGCCCGGGGCGATGGCGTTCACCCGCACGCCGCGGTCCTTCTCCTCCAGCGCCGTCGATCGGGTCAGCGCCACCACGCCGGCCTTCCCGGCGCTGTACGCGGCCATTCCGCCGGTCGCGCGGAGCCCCGACGGCGAGGCGAAGTTGACGATGGCGCCGCTGGAGTCCCGGAGCAGCGGAAGCGCTGCCCGCGTCATGAGGAACGCCGTCCGGACATTGGCGTCCACCTCCCGCTGCCACTCGTCCGGCGACGTGTCGGCCACGGACTTCATGACGTGGAGCCCGCCGGCCACGTTCACCAGGACGTCCAGCCGCCCCCACCGCTCGCGCACGGCATCGACGACCTTTTCGGCGCCATCGGCGTCGGCCAGGTCGGCCTCGACCGCCACCACGTCACCGCCGAGCTCCCGGGCATGGTCCTGGATCGCGTCCGTCCGGCCGGTCACCACCACCCGGGCACCCTCTCCCACGAACGCCTCGGCCACCGCGAACCCGACCTGACCCCGGTCGCCCACTCCCGTGACGATCACTACACGATCCGACATGGTCCCTTCCCTCGGCTCGGCGGCCAGGCCCATCTCCAGCGACCCGGCCAGTGTCAACAGCAGCGCCAGCCCCAGGAAGACCGGCCCCGGCGGGAACGCCGGGACCAGCCACCCCGATGCCAGCACGACTCCGACCGCTACCCCCAGCAAGGCCGGGACCGCCACGCCCGCCACCCGTGCCCCCTCGCCTCCGTCCCGGGCCGCATACCACCGATGACCGAGCCAGCTGCGGCGTCGGGCCTCGAGCCCGGCCAGGAGCGCGCCGATGGCGTAGGCCGGCTCCGCCAGGAGCAGCACCACTGCCAGCGGCGGTCCCCAGCGGCTGGTCTGGATCGTCGCCGAGCCGAGCCAGAAGCCGGCCACGAACGACGCGATCACCATGGCGGCGATGGCGAACATCCACCGGGCCATGATCCGCCGGTGCCCGGGGCCGGGTGCGTCCGGCGCGCCCACCCATACACCCGCCGCGGTCGAGCCCACGGCGAATGCGAGCAGGAGCCCGGCGGTGGCGAGGAACCCGTCGTCGCCGTAGAGGAGGAGCGCACCGGCGGCCATGGCGCCGGCGCCCAGCGCCACGCCGGCAGCCAGCGCCGCGACCACCCGTGGCCACGTCCGCGCCCGGGTCTTCACCGCGCCAGGCGGCCGTACCCGCCGCGGAAATACAGCAGGGGCGAGCCGCCCCCCGCCCCGGTCCCCACGACCTCGCCCACGAAGATGGTGTGGTCGCCGCCATCGTACCGGTTCCACACCCGGCAGTCGATCCACGCCAGCGCCTCGTCCAGGATCGGTGCGCCCGTCACGTCGGCCCGGTACGCCACACCGTCGAACCTGGTGTCCGCCTCGTACGTCGCGAACCGGCGGGCCAGAGCTTCATTGTCCTCCCGGAGCACGCTGATGGCGAACGCGCCGGCGGCCTCGATCACGTAGTGGGTGTCCGCCGTGCGCTCCACGCAGACCAGCACCAGCGGCGGGTCCAGGGAGACCGATGAGATGGCGTTGGCCGTGAGCCCCCTGGGCGGGCCATCGCCATCCCGCGCGGCCAGCACGGCCACTCCGGTGGCGAAATGCCCGAGCACTCTGCGGAACTCCGCTTCTTCGATGGCCATGGGAGCGTCCTGCGCCCGTCCCCTCATTGCGTCGGTGATCGGTGGTCCTTACCCTTCCGCGGGTGGGAGCGAAACTGACCAGAACGACCCGTACCCGGCCCCTCTCCGTGGCCAGCCGCCTCGCGGTCCTCCTCATGGTAATCGCTGTGGGAGGCTGCGACAACGTGGAGTGGGGCGGCATCGACATCGACGTCGTACCGCCGCCTTCGAAGACCCCCGAGACCGCCGGGATCGAAGCGTCCGACGCCCTGCCCGACGGGCCGATCCTCTTTTACGTCCACCGGGACACCGCCCGCACCACCGTCATCCCCGTCGGCCAGATCACCGGCGACGGGCTCGACCCGGTCACCCCGAGCGGCGACCCCGACTCCTTCGGTGCACGGTTCATCGACGCGTTCCTCGCGCCCGGCACCGAGCTCGCCCTCTTCCGGCGCGGGCAGCGGGTGGGGAGCGTGACGGTCGGCGCGGCCGCCATGCCCGCCCGCGCCGTGTGCCGACCGCTCCCGCGCGCCATCGGCACCACCTCGCTGACCGGCAGCGGCGGCGTGGAGGAGTTCCTCGCCCTCGATACGGCCGCTGCGCCCGCGGGCCGGGCGCCGGACGGACTCGGTCGGGTCCGCAGCATGGAGGTCACCGCCGACATGATGGCCCGACGGATGCTCGCCGAACGCGACGTGCCGGTCTCCAGCGCCGCACCGCTCCGCCGGCAGCTCCTGCCCTTCCCGCTGGCCGACTCGCCCGACCCCGGCTTCACCGCCACGTACCTCGTGGACGACTCGCTCGCCGTCGGACAGGACGATGCGGGCGCCGCCCTCTTCGCCCTCTTCACGCCCGAAGGTCAGACCGGCTACGGGCCGGCCTTCGTCGGGTTCGCCGACTACGCCGCCGGCGGGAAGGCCGCACCCCGGGTCATCGATTTCCTCGACTGGGACCGCGACGGCTCCCCCGAGCTGCTCCTCGAGGTCTTCGGCACCACCACCTCCTGGTTCCGGGCCGTGGGCCGCGAGGGCGACGACTGGGGCGGAATCTTCGACGACCCGTGCGACCCCAGGACGGCCCCGGCCCCCGATACCGCCGACGCCCCGGGGAACGGTGAGCCCGCGGGACGGACGCCGGAGTCGACGCGTCGCCAGCGACCCGCGGCCCGGCAGCCGACCGGCATCGAGGCCATCCCGGAGCCGACCATCCAGCTGTCCAACCCGGGCCGGACGCCGCGGGTCGGACGCGATACCGCCCGCGACACCGTGCCCCCCGACACGGGCGGCGGCCGCTAGAGCCAACCTCCGGGACACACCGGCCGGTTGACCCCCGCCGCGTCCCGCACCTACCTTGGGACCACAGAACGCGAGCGGGGTCAAACGGAAGCCGGTGCGAATCCGGCGCGGCCCCGCCACTGTGAGAGGCCCGGCCCCGTCGCCGACCGCGGCGCGGACCGGACGGCCCGCTCAGAAAGCCACTGGGACCCCCGCGCGGGGCCCTGGGAAGGCGAGCGACGCCGCCTCGAGCCAGGAGACCGACACCGCTCGCGCCCGCAGTGAATACCCTTCGAGGGCGAGGGGTGCGGCGTGGACCGGTCCCCGATGGCCGAACCTGGCCCGTATCCCCCGAATGAGGGAGACGGGCCTCGATGCATCCAGACCACGCCGGCCGACCGCTCGCGCGACGGCCCCGTCCGCACGTCCCCGTGGTGCGCTCCCTCGCCTTCGCGGTCCTCGCCCTCGCTCCCTTCGCCGGGTGCGCCCCCGACGACGCGGGTCCCGACGCCCGCGGCGACGACCCGCGAGCCGGGACCGGGGGACGCGAGAGCACGGCCCGGCTCGTCGTCACCGACGGGGCCGGACGGACGGTCACGCTCGAGGCGCCCGCCCGGCGGATCGTCTCCATGATGCCGTCGGTGACCGAGTGGGTGATCGCCATGGACGCCATCGATCGGCTGGTCGCGCGCACCGACTACGACGACCACCCGGCCGTGGCCGAGCTCCCCTCCCTGGGCGGGGGCCTGACGCCGAGCGTGGAGTGGCTCGCCGCCAGGGAGCCCGACCTCGTCGTCGCCTGGCCCGACGCGCCGAGCCGCTCCCTCGTCGCCCGGCTCGATGCCCTGCGGATCCCCGTCTACGCCGCACCCTCCGAGACCATCGAGCAGGGACTGTCCACCGCGCGGGACCTGGGCACGCTCACCGCACGGGACAGCGCCGCTGCGGCCGCCATCGCCGAGGTCGAGGCCGGGCTCGACTCCACCGCGGCCGCGGTGGCCGGCCGCGACCGGCCATCGGTCCTCTTCCTCATCGGCCTGGACCCCCTCATGGCCGCCGGACCGGGCACGTTCGTGGACCAGCTCCTGGAGCGTGCCGGTGGCCGTAACGTGTTGTCGGACCTGGGTATCCTTTGGCCTCAGCTGTCGCTGGAGGAGGTCGTCCGCCGGGCGCCCGAGATCATCATTGTCGCCGCCGCCGGTCAGGACCAGCCCGGCGCGACGCTGGGCGGGCGACCGGGCTGGCGGGACGTCCCCGCGGTCGCGGACGGCCGCGTCCACGCCGTCGACCCGAACCTGGTCAACCGGCCAGGACCCCGGATGGATGAGGCCGCCGCAACGCTGGCGCGCCTGATCCACGGCCCCATAGCCGGCCTCCCGGCCACACGGGATCCCCGGCTCGATGACGCGCCCGACGCGGGCGACGTGCCCGACGCCGACTCCGGGGACGGCGCGCCATGACCACGCGCTGGTCCATCGCCGGGCGCCTTGCCCTCCTCGTCCTGGTCCTCGCGGCCGCGGCGCTGCTGGCCGTCGGCGTGGGTGCCGTGCCGGTCCCGCCGGGCGGGATCGTCGACGCGCTGCTCGGTCGCGGCGACGCTACGACCCGGGCCATCGTCGTCGACCTCCGGCTTCCGCGAGCCGCGCTGGCCATGATCATCGGGGCGGCCCTCGCCGTGTCCGGAACCGTCTTCCAGGCGCTGCTGCGGAACCCGCTGGCCGAGCCGTACATCCTGGGCGTCTCCGGTGGCGCGGCCGTCGGCGCCGTTGCCGTCATCGGCTTCTTCGCCGCCGCCCCCGCCTGGGTGGTCCCCGTGGCGGCGTTCGCCGGCGGGATCGGCGCCATCGTGCTGGTCTTCCGGATCGCCGCCTCCGTCGGCACCGCGCTGGACACCCGGGTCCTGCTCCTGGCCGGCGTGGTGGTCGGCGCGTTCTTCAATGCCGTCATCCTGCTCCTCCTCACCCTGGCGGACGTCGAGACGTTCCGGTCGGCGGTCTTCTGGATGATGGGCAGCCTGGCCTCGGCGACGTGGCGCTCCACCGGGCTCCTCGCCCTCTACGCGACGCCGGCGCTGATCGTCCTCATCGCCCTGGCCCGCCCGCTCAACCTCATGTCCATCGGCGAGGAGACGGCGTTGTACCTGGGCACGAGGGTGGAGCGGGTCAAACGGGTCGCCTACATCGTCGCGTCGCTGCTGGTGGCCGCGGGCGTGGCCGCTGCGGGCGTGATCGGCTTCGTCGGGCTCATCGTGCCCCACGCGCTCCGGCTCGTATGGGGTGGCGACCACCGGTTCCTCCTCCCCGGCAGCGCCGTGGCCGGCGCTGCGTTCCTCCTGCTCGCCGATACGGCCGCGCGCACCGTGGCCGCGCCCGTCGAGCTGCCAGTGGGTGTGGTCACCGCGCTCATCGGTGTCCCCGTCTTCGTCGTACTCCTGACCCGACGGCCCGGGAGCGCCCCGTGATCTACCGCGCCGCCGGGCTCCGCTACCGATACCCCGACGCACGACGGGACGCCGTCCGCGACGTCGAGCTGGCCGTCCCCCGGGGCGCATTCTACGCCGTCATCGGTCCGAACGGCTGCGGCAAGACCACGCTCCTCAAGCTCCTACTCGGCGCCCTCGACCCCCGCGCCGGCCGGATCGCCTACGACGACCGACCGCTCGACGCCTGGCCCCGCCGGCAGCTGGCCCGTCGCGTCGGCGTGGTCCCCCAGTCCGAGGAGCTCGTCTTCCCGCTCACCGTCCGTGAGCTCGTCGCCATGGGGCGGTACCCCCACCTCGGGCCCTGGCACGGTGAGCGCGCCGCCGACCGGTCCGCCGTCGGCTCCGCCATGGCCCGCTGCGACATCGCCGAGCTGTCCGCCCGGCCCATGGGCACCCTCTCCGGCGGCGAGCGACAGCGCGCACGCCTCGCCCGGGCCCTGGCCCAGGAGCCCGATACCCTCGTCCTCGACGAGCCCACCGCCTCCCTCGATATCGCCCACGAGATGGGCATCTTCGAGCTGCTGCGGGGCCTCGCCGACAGCGGCGTGACCGTTCTGATGGTCACCCACAATCTGAACGTCGCCGCCCGCTACGCCGACCGCCTCCTCCTCCTCGACCGGGGCGATCCCGTGGCCGAGGGCACCCCGGCCGACGTGTTCACCGCCGACACGCTCGAAGCCGTCTACCGCTGGCCCATCGCCGTGGCCGACCACCCCGGTCCGGGTCCCGACACCGGCGCCCCGCAGGTCACCCCGCTGCGCGGCCGGGGGTCCTCGCGGAACGAGGACGAAATCTCGTGACGAGGGTCTCGCTGCGGGCGACTGCGCGTTGCCACGAACGACGGCGCCTCACCGCGCGCTGGCTCTGCGCGGCGAGCCCGACCGCGAGCCGACGGTGGCCCCACCGGCGCCGAAGATCATTCGAGCCCGAACGAAATACCTCCGACGCACAAACCGCAAACGCAATGAAACCAATGACTTACGTGATAAGAGAACGAGATCGTTCGTTCGAGCTCGAACGAAATTCCGGTACGGAGGGTGCCCACCACCGGCATACCCACCCCCGGCATACCCGCCCCCGGCGCGCCCACCCCCGTCGCGCTCAGCCCCGTCGCGCTCAGCCCCGGCCGGTCCACGCGCCGCGTACCGACCTGCGGCGAGCCCGGCGGCCGCGCCCCGTCGCAGCGCGGGCGTTGACGGTCGCTCTCGCCCTCGGGGTCCTCTTCGTCGGGGCCAGCCCGGTGACCGCCCAGGCGAGCGTCGACACCGCGAGGACCGACACCATCCCGGCGGACACCTTCTCACTTCCCGATATCGTGGTCACGGCCACCCGTGTCCCGCTGGCCCGTGAGGCGGTGCCGGTTCCGGTGAGCGTCTGGACCCGGGCGGAGCTGGAGGCGCGGGGTATCCGCACCGTGGCCGGGGCGCTGGCGGCGGCCCCGTCCGCGACGGTCGTCCGGACGGGATCCCGGGGCTCGCAGACATCGCTCTTCCTCCGGGGCGGCGAGAGCGATTACGTAAAGGTCCTGATCGACGGCGTGGTGGTGAACGACCCCGGTGGCGCGTTCGATTTCGCGGACCTGAGCACCGACCAGGTCGAGCGGATCGAGGTCGTCCGGGGCCCGGTGAGTGTCCTCTACGGCAGCGACGCCGTGGCGGGCGTGGTGCAGATCTTCACGCGCCGGGGCGCGGGGAGCCCCGCGGTCACGGCGCAGGTGACCGGCGGCCGCGGCCGGGAGCGCGGCCCTGCCGGCTCGGCCGGCGCGGCCGGTAGCCAGCCCGTCGATCCGGGCGCGTACGGGATCGTCGACGCGGAGGCCACGGTCACGGGGTCCGCCGGTGAGCTCGCGTACACGGTGGGCGGCTCCCGGTCGTGGTCCGGAGGGCAGTACCCGTTCAACAACGAGCGGGGGCACACCACGGGCACGGCCCGGCTGGCGTGGGCGCCGGGAAGTGGCACGGAGCTGGCCGTCACCACCCGCTACACCGACAGTCGATCGCATTTCCCCACCGACGGCACGGGCGCGCTGGTGGACCGGAACGCGCGGCTCGACCGGGAGCTGTGGACCACCTCGGCGGCCCTGGCGTTCCGGCTCCACGACCGTGTCGATGCCCGGATCCGGGCCGGGCTCGCCACCCGCGACCAGCGGTCCGTGGACGCCCCGGACGGACCCGCGGACACCCTCGGCACCTACGCCTCCACGCTGATGTGGGAGCTGACCCGGCGGACGGTCGACGCCCGGCTGGACTGGGAGCTGCCGGTGATCCTCGCGGGACGGACGGTCGCCAGTGCGGGCGTCGCCTGGGAGGCGGCGGAGGCGACCAGCGCCTATGACGCACGGAGCGACTTCGGCCCCATGACGGCCGACGCGGACTACCGGCGCGCTACGATCGGCTACTACGCACAGCTCCTGGCCCGACCGGTCGACCGGGTCCACCTCACGCTCGGGGGCCGCGTCGATGACAGCGACACCTACGGCACCTACGAGACGTTCCGGGCCGGCGTAACGGTCGAGCCGGTCGATGGCACCCGGGTCCGGGGCGCCTGGGGCCGGGGCTTCAAGGAGCCGTCCTTCGACCAGGTCTTCGGCAGCGGGTTCGGCGACCTGGGCAACCCGGACCTGGACCCCGAGCGGTCACGCAGCTGGGAGCTCGGGGTGGAGCAGTCGGTCGAGGTCGGGCCGGCGTCGGCGACCGCGAGCGCCACGTGGTTCGACCAGCGGTTCGACCGGCTGATCCAGTTCACCTTCTCACCACCCGCCGCGGATGACCCCAACTACTTCAACGTCGGGGCCGCGTCGTCGCGAGGGCTCGAGCTCGAGGTCGGCGGCCGGGCCGGGCCCGTCGCGGTGACGGCGTCGTATACGCACCTGGAGACGGAGGTCCTCGATCCCGGGCTGGCCACCGATGCCGGCTTTGTCGAGGGCGAGCCGCTGCTGCGGAGACCGGCCGACGCGGGCCACGTGACCGCCCGGTACACCGCAGAAGGTGGAACCCTGGCCCTCTCGGTGAACGCCGTGGGCGAGCGGGAGGACCTGGATTTCGCCGCCGGGTTCCCCGCGCCCCGGGTCACACTCCCGGGCTACACCACCGTGGACCTCTCGGCCGAGCGGACGCTGCCCCTCCCGGGCCCGACCACCACGGCACTGCTGCGGATCGAGAACGCGCTCGACGCCGAGTACCAGAGCGCCGCGGGGTTCCCGGGCCTGGGGCGCGTCGTCCGTGTGGGGTTGCGCATGCGGGTTCGGTAGCGCCCGCACCCGCGGCAAGCCTTTTCGCCCGGGTGCACGAAGCCCCCGCCGGCAGACCGGCGGGGGCTTCGGCTTGCGCTCGATGCGAGCGGCTTCCGCTACGGCGTCTCCGTCGCGCTCTGGAGGATCCAGTCCACCGTCGCCGTCTCACCGCTGGCCGGGTCGACCGTCGCCGGCGAGGCCGGGTCCACGGTCACCGTCAGCCCCTCGGGCGCGTTCAGTCGCACGTCGAACGGCCCGTTGTCCGTGATCAGGTACCGGAACGCCAGCTCGTACGTGCCGTCGCTGTCGTCATCGGCGAAGTCCACCCGGGAGCTGTCGCCCACGGCCGGCAGCATCGTGGCGCTGAACTGACTGAGGTCGAACCCCGTGGGCAGCGTCACGTCGCCGTCGCTCAGCGTGACCGCGATCCCGCCGGTCAGCGTGATGTCCGAAGCGTGGATCACCGGATCCATCACCCACATGCCGGACATCCCGGCCTCCTGGCCGTAGGATTCCTCCACGTTGAAGTCCAGCATCAGCACCTGCTGGCCACCCGTCACCTGGAGCCCGTTGAGCAGCACCTTCGCGCCGCTCTGGGCGAAGCTCGGCATGTTCAGCAGACCGTCCGCCGCGCCGCACTCCGTGTAACCGTCCGTGGCGAACACCGAGCCGGTGTCCGTCACGATGCAGCCGCCGGACATGACGACCCGGAGCTGGCCGTACGTGCCCGTGGGCACCAGCTCGCCTACCACCAGGGTCTCCACCGTCTCCGCCAGACTCGTCAGCTCGTGTGTCTCGGTTGCGTCCTCGAGGACGTACACCCGGCTGCCCTCGGGGTCGTTCTCACCGGACTCCTGCTGGAAGTAGATGTCGGTGATCGTCACCCACGCCTCCACGACCTCCTCGCCGGGGGCGTCCGTCAGCTGAATCGATACCTCGCCGAACTCCGCATCCGTCGTATCGTCGCACGCCGCCGCAGGGAGAGTGAGCAGGAGGGCCAGCGCTGCAATGCCTGTCGCGCGACTGAACTGCATGGTCATTCACTCCTTCGGATCAATGAAGTCCCGGGGGCGGATCCGGCCGCACCGGGGTCCGCCCCTCTCATTCTCATAGACGAGTCGTACGGCGAAACGTAACAATCGACCGGGTTCGAGAGCCGGCACGTCGGCCGGCCCGACGGACGGGCGCTCCCGACGAGGGGTCGTGCTACCCGTCGCTCGCCAGCAGTGCCACGTAGCTGTCGTACCGGTCCCGTGAGACGGAGCCGGCCTCGACGGCCGCCTGCACCGCGCATCCCGGCTCATGGGTGTGGGAGCAGGAGCGGAACTGGCAGCCGCCGAGGTGGGGTCGGAACTCGGGGAAGCACGCGTCGAGCTCCTGGTCGTCGATCCCCCAGAGTCCGAGCTCCCGGAGCCCCGGCGTATCGGCCACGTAGCCGCCGCCCGCCAGCGGGAGGAGCACGGAGGATACCGTGGTGTGGCGTCCCTTCCGGACGACGTCGCTGACATCGCCGACGCGCAGCGAGTACCCGGGCTGCATGGCGTTCAGCAGGCTGGACTTCCCGACGCCGGACGGCCCGGCCAGCACGCTGATCCGGTCCTGCAGCAGCGCCCGGACCTCGTCCACGCCCTCACCGGTCTCCGCGCTGGTGAAGAGGACCGGATAGCCGATCTCGCCATAGACGGCGAACGGTTCTGCCGCCTCGGGGTCCAGGTCGATCTTGTTGGCGACGACGGCGGCCTCCAGTCCGTTCGCCTCCGCCAGCACCAGGAACCGGTCCAGCATCCGGAGCCGTGGCTCGGGGTGGGTCACCGAGAACACCGCCACCAGCTGGTCCACGTTGGCCACGACCACCTTGGCCCGATGGGGTCCCTGGCGACCGGGCGCCCGGCGGGCCAGCTCGCTCCGCCGCTCCTCGACCGCCTCGATGGTATGGCTGCCGTCCTCGTGCCTCAGGACCCGGACCCGGTCGCCCGGCACGACGGCGTCCCCGGTCCGCCGCTCCTGCTTCAACCGGCCCCGCAGCGACGCTTCCACCAGCTCGGACGACGGCCGTCCCGGATACAGCTCGACCTCGTACGCTCCACCGACAGCGGTGCGTACGAGGCCGGGATGGTGTCCGTTGTCGGACGCCATGGTCAGGCGGCGAAGCTCTCCAGCGCCGAGCCCATCTCGCCTTCGCGCAGACGCTTCAGCGCCCGGTCACGCAGCTGGCGGACCCGCTCGCGCGTCACGCCCAGCATGTTGCCGATCTCCTCGAGCGTGTGGGTCTCCCCACCGTCCAGCCCGAAGTAGAGTCGGACGACCTTCGCGTCCCGCGGGTTGAGCTGATCCAGCGCCCGGTTGATCTGCTCGGCCAGGAGCCGGTCCTCCACGTCCTCCTCGGGCTCCTCGGCCTCGTCGAGGACGAACCGCTCCACGAGGTAGCTGTCATCGCTGTCGCCGATCGGCGCATCCAGCCGGACCTCGGCCGAGTTCAGCGTCTGCAGCTGTCGAACGATGTTCGGCTTCAGGTCCGCGGCCTCCGCCACCTCTTCCAGCGTGGGATCCCGGCCCAGCTCCTGCTTGAGCCGCTCCCGCTCGCGGAAGATCCGGGCCAGATCGCTGGCACGGTTCAGCGGAACACGGACGCTCCGGCCGTGGTTCGCCAGCGCGGCCAGGATCGCCTGCCGGATCCACCACACGGCGTACGAGATGAACTTCACGCCCTGGTCCGGGTCGAACTTCCGCGCGGCCGTGACCAGCCCCACGTTGCCCTCCTGGATCAGGTCCGCCAGCGACACCCCACGGTTCTGGTACTTCTTCGCCACGCTGATCACGAACCGGAGATTGGCGCGCGCCAGCTCCATGACCGCATCCTCGTCGCCGGCCTGCGCACGCTTGCCCAGCTCGATCTCTTTCTCCGGTGTGATGAGCTCGTGCTCGCTCACATCGCTGAGATAGTGATCGAGGGCGCTGTTGTCGTTGTAGGCCGGACGGAACCCCTTCTTCTTCCGGCTCTTCGTCGCAGTTGCCATCTCGATACCGTATCCGTTGTTGATCGAGGCCCTTGACCCAGTATCGGTCCGAGGCCTCGCGTTCTTTATCTTCTATGATGTCATGGCTGCAAGGTCTCTGCCGAAGGCACGGCCCTCCCGTCGCGAAGTCCCGCGGGGGACGGATAACCCTCGCCGTGGCTGGTAGTAACCCCACTACCGCAGACGTGTTCCCACCGTACGACGGCCCCGAAATCGGTCATTGCGACGTCCGATTCCCGGACACACGCCGGCCACACCGCTTGCCACGCTCCCGTCACCGGTCTAGCCTCCTACCCCATGACGTTCAGCTTCGCCGGACTTACCGACGTGGGCAGAGTTCGTGCCCGGAACGAGGACGCCCTCCTGCAGCAGCCGCTCCGGGGGCTGGCCGCCGTGGCCGACGGGATGGGCGGCCACGCCGCCGGTGACGTAGCCAGCCGGATCGCCGTGGACATCCTGGACGACCGGACCCGCGACCTGGACGACGACCCGGCCGGCGCGCTGGCCGACGCCATCTACGCCGCCCATGAAGCGATCCTGAAGGCCGCCCGGGCCGACTCCGAGCTCCAGGGGATGGGCACCACCCTGACCGCGCTCCGGGTCCACGAGGAGGACGGGTGCGTCATCGCCCACGTCGGCGACTCCCGGGCGTACCGGTGGCGCGGCGATACGCTGGAGCAGCTGACCCGGGACCAGACGTGGGTCCAGGAGCAGGTCGAGGCCGGAACCCTCTCCCAGGAGCGTGCCCGGAACCACCCGTTCTCGTCGATCCTGACCGGCGCGCTCGGGATCGAGGAGCAGGACATCGAGGTCCAGGTCCTGGAGCCGGACTGTGAGCCCGGCGACACCTTCCTGCTGTGCAGCGATGGGCTGATCGCCCGACTGGACGACGACGACATTCTCGGAGTCCTGCAGGCCCACGCCGACGACCTTGACGCCGCCGCCCGTGCCCTGGTCGATGCCGCCAATGAGGCCGGCGGGCCCGACAACATCACCGTCGCGCTGGTCCGCGTCGAGGCGGAGGCAGCGCCCTAGTCCAGCAGGCGCCCTCCCCCGTCCAGCCGCTCGCGGAGGGCGGGCTCCGTGAGCGCCACCAGCCGGCCGATCGCGTCGGCATCCACCCTCCGCCGACCGCCCAGCGTGAACAGGCGCAGCACGCGCGCGGTCCGGTACAGCTCGTCGGCGACGCCCGGCAGACCGATCAACCCGGCACGACCCTTCGCGCCCAGTCGGAGCACCTCGCCGGTCCGCCGCTGGACGAGCAGGTCCAGCCGGAACATCCGCGGCTTCTCCGGATAGTCGAGGAACACCGAGCCGGGCGGCAGCTCGAGCTCCACCGCGAGCCGGTCCTCAAGCCGCCGCTTCAGCGGTGTGTCACTCGTGGCCCAGCCGCCGGGCTCGGCGCCCAGGTCGGCGGCCACCACCTCCACCGCACGCTTCGGGAGGCGTCTCCGCTGGAGCGCATCGACGAACCGGGCCACCCGGTCGCGAGCGCCCTCATCGCCTTCCTCACTCCCGGGGCCCCCGCCCGGGCTGCGTCCCGGCCGCCCCCGACTCCCCGCCCGCTCCGTGACCAGGAAGAGGAGCGCCTCGTCGGTCTTGCCCACCAGCTCATCGGCCTCCAGCAGCCCGGCCTCCAGGGCGTCGAAGACGATCCGCTTGTACAGCACGGTCCCGGCCCGCACCGCGTGGTGCCAGTAGACGTTCCGGAACATCTGGTACTTGGCGAACAGGAGCGATTCCAGTGCCGCCACCGCCTTCTCGTGCACTCCGATCTCCGGCCCGCCGTCCGGCGCTTCCAGCACCATGAGCCCGTTCAGCAGTCGATCCACGTCCACCTCGCCGTACGGCACGCCGCAGAACCGGGCATCCCGCTTCAGGTACTCGACCTTGTCCAGGTCCAGGCTCCCACTGACCAGCCCCTGCAGCGGCGAATCGCTCCGCCCCCGGATCAGCGCCTCGACCCGCTCGGGGCCATCCCGGGCCACCGACTCGAGCGCCTCCCGGACGTCCGGGTCCCGGAGGAACCGCCCGGTCAGCGACTCGTGGTATCCCGGGATCAGCGGCTCGTCCAGCTCTTCCAGCGCGTGCGAGAACGGGTAGTGCCCCACGTCGTGGAGGAGCCCCGCCAGCGGCACCAGCCGCCGCTCCACCGGGTCGATGGCGTCCAGCGCACCCCGCTCGGCCATCCCGCCGATGGCCCTCCGCATCAGGTGGTAGACCCCCAGCGCGTGGTCGAACCGCGTGTGCGTCGCGCCCGGGTAGACCAGGTGCGCGAGTCCCAGCTGCCGGATGTACCGCAGCCGCTGGAACGCCGCGCTGTCCACCACACCGCGTGCCGTGGCGTCGAGCTCGATCGTCCCCCACAGGGGGTCCCGCACGACCGTCGTCGGGGGGACCGGGTTCGGCGTCGAGCCGGTTTCGTCGGGTGCTTCCTGATTCATCTCCATTCCTCGGTTCCGGCGGGGAGGGGCCGACCTTCACGGCGAGGCTCGGCTCACGGCCCGCTCCGGGCCCACGTCCCGTCCACGCTGCCGGCGGGGAGGGGCCGACCTCCTTCGCCACCGCCCGTGCGCAGCGAATCCCCCTGCCGACTGTCACTCCCAACGCAGCCCGCGCCGAGCGAGGAGCGACCCGCTGTTCACGGCCGCGGCGCAGCCGCGCACCGCCGAAGGCGCCCACCCTCCTCTCTCCCCACCGCGAACGGGCCCTGCCGGCATCCACGGCTGTCCAAAATCCCGCCCCCACCGCGAACCCAGCCCCCCTCACCGCCGCGAACAAGGCACAGCCGCAATCAGGGAACACCCCGCGGACCCAGCCAGGCCCGGTATCCCCGGCTCCCCTCCGCGAAGCGAACAAAGAAGAGCCGGCCCCGAAGCCTCACGCCCCGAGCCCGGCTCTCTCCACGAACCCGGACCCCCCCTTCAGGGTCCCGCGGCCTTCACCGGCTCGGAGACGCCGCCCTCGAACTTCCTGAAGTTCTCCCGGAACATCTCGGCCAGCTTCCGGGCCTGCTGGTCGTACTCCGACGGGTGCTCCCAGGTCTGACGGGGACGCAGCACTTCGTCGGGCACCCCGTGCACGTGGTCCGGGATCTCCAGCCCGAACACCGGGTCTGCGTGGCACCGGCACTCGTCCAGCTCGCCGTTCAGCGCGGCGGTCACCATCCGGCGCGTGTGCGCCAGCTCCATCCGGTGACCCTCGCCGTACGCGCCGCCGGTCCAGCCCGTGTTCACGAGCCAGGTGCTCACGTCGTAGCGCTCCACCAGTTCCGCCAGCAGCTCGGCATAGCGCCCCGGCGGAAGCGGCAGGAACGGCTCGCCGAAGCACGCGCTGAACGTGGCCTTCGGCTCCGTCACACCCTTCTCGGTCCCCGCCACCTTCGCGGTGTAGCCGGAGAGGAAGTGGTACGCGGCCTGGTCCCGGTCCAGCCTCGCGATCGGCGGGAGCACGCCGAACGCGTCCGCCGTCAGGAAGATCACGTTCTTCGGGTGCCCGCCCCGCTTGTCCCGCACCGCGCCCTTCACGAACCGGAGCGGGTAGCTCGAGCGGGTGTTCTCTGTGATCGTGTCGTCCTCGAAGTCGGGGTGCCGCCCCTCATCCATGATGACGTTCTCGAGGATGGCGCCGAAGCGACGGCTCGCGTCCCAGATCAGCGGCTCGCCCTCCTTCGACAGCCGGATCACCTTCGCGTAGTTGCCACCCTCGAAGTTGAACACGCCGTCCTCCGACCAGCCGTGCTCGTCATCGCCGATGAGCCGACGGCCCGGGTCCGTCGAGAGCGTGGTCTTCCCGGTCCCGCTGAGGCCGAAGAAGAGGGCCACGTCGCCGTCATCGCCCATATTGGCCGAGCAGTGCATGCTCAGCACGTCGTGCTGCGGCAGGAGGTAATTCATCACACTGAAGATCGACTTCTTGATCTCCCCGGCGTACCGCGTCCCGCCGATCAGCACCTGCCGCTCGGCGAAGTTGACGACGACGAAGGCGCCGCTCCGGGTCCCGTGTTTCTCGGGGTCCGCCTGGAACTCCGGCGCGTGCAGGATCGTGAACCGTGCCTTGAAATGGCCCCGGTGATCCCCGAACGGCTCCAGGAACATGTTGTTGACGAACACCGAGTGCCACGCGCTCGGCGTGACCACCCGGACGTTCAGCCGGTACTGGGGATCGGCCCCCGCCCACACGTCCCGGATGTACAGGTCGTCCTGTCCGTCCAGGTACTTGATGATGTCGGCGCGGAGCGTCTCGAAGTGCTCGACCGAGAGCGGGACGTTGACCTTGCCCCACGCGATCTCATCCTCCGAGGACGGCTCCCGGACCGTGAACTTGTCGTTCGGGCTGCGCCCCGTATGGGGCTCCGTCACCGCCACGAACGACCCGTCCGCCGACAGCTTTCCCTCGCCCCGCCACACGGCGTGCTCGATGAGCTCCGCCGGCGGCAGGTTCCAGTGGAGTCGACCGGTCGGCGTCAGCCCGTGCTCGCTCAGCTCCGTTCGTTCCTCCGTCGTCGCCACTCGCCTTTCCTTTGTCTGTCTATCTCTGAGAGTCGTCGTTCGCGAGCTCCGCCAGGCGGCTGCTCCGCTGGGCATCCACCACGGCGAGCGCCGTCAGGTTCACCACGTCCGCCGCCTCGCTCCCGCGCTGCAGCACGTGCACGGGCTTGTTCATCCCCATCAGCACCGGGCCGATGGCCTCGGCGTGCCCGATCCGGGACAGCAGCTTGTACGCGATGTTCGCCGCATCCAGGTTCGGGAAGATCAGCACGTTCGCCGTGCCGCCCATGGTGTTGAACGGGTAGCGCGTGTCCAGGATCTCGTCGACGACGGCGGTATCCGCCTGCATCTCGCCATCGATCTTGAGCTCGGGACGCATCGCCCGCACTGCGTCCACGGCATCATGCACCTTCTGCGCCTGCGGCTCGCGGCTCGAGCCGAAGTTCGAGAACGACAGCATGCCGATCCGCGGGTCGATCCCCAGGCGCTCCACGAAGTCCGCCGACATCAGGGCGATCTCCGCCAGCGTGTCGGCGTCCGGATCGATGTTCACCGTGGTGTCGGCGAAGAAGATCATGTCGTGCTGGAGCGCCATGATGTAGAGCCCCGCCACGTGGTCCACCGTGGGTGCGGTCCCGATGCACTCCAGCGCCGGTCGGATCGTGTCCGGGTAGTGGTCATCGATCCCGGCGATCGCGCCATCGGCATCGCCCTCGGCCACCATCATGTAGCCGTAGTACTTGCCCTGGCGCATCCGCTCCCGGGCCTCCGTGAGCGTGAGCCCCTTCCGCTGCCGTTCCTGGAACAGCTTCTGGGCGTACCGCTCCTGCACTTCTTCGTCGGCGTTCGGGTCGACGATCTCCACGCCGTCCAGGCTGATGTTCAGCTCGGCGGCCCGGTCCTCGATCCGACCGCGCCGGCCCAGCAGCACCGGCTTCACGATCCCCTCGCTCACCGCCTGGGCCACCGCACGGATCACCCGGTCGTGATCGCCGTCCGGGTACACGATCCGGCGCGGGTCCCGCTTCGCCATCAGCATGATGTCCCGCATCACCTCGCGGCGACGGCCGAGCCGGGCCTCCAGCATCGTCCGGTACTCCTCCGGCTTCAGCGTGTGCCGGGCGACGCCGTCCTCCATGGCCGCCTCCGCCACCGCCGGCGCCACCCAGAGCAGCACCCGGTAGTCGAACGGCTTCGGGATGATGTAGCGCGGCCCGAACTCGAACGTCTCCTCGCCGTACGCCGCCGCCACCGACTCCGGCACGTCCTGCCGCGCCAGCTCCGCCAGCGCGCGCGTGGCCGCCAGCTTCATGTGGTCGGTGATGGCCCTCGCGCGCACGTCGAGCGCGCCGCGGAAGATGAACGGGAAGCCGAGGACGTTGTTGACTTGGTTGTCGTAATCGCTACGGCCCGTCGCCGTGATGGCGTCATCCCGCACGGCCTGCACCTCTTCCGGCAGGATCTCCGGGTCCGGGTTCGCCAGCGCGAAGATGATCGGCTTGTCCGCCATCGACGCCGCCATCTCCCCGTCGACCAGCCCCTTCACGCTCAGCCCGACGAACACGTCGGCACCCGCCATGCACGCCCGCAGGTCCGACTCCGGCGCGTCCTGGGCGTAGGCCGCCTTGTACTTGTTCAGCGACCCGGCCCGCTCCTCCGTGATGAGCCCCTTGCTGTCGCACATCCAGATGTTCCCGCGGCGGGCGCCCATCGTCACGTAGTGGTTGGCCGTGGCAATGGCCGATGCGCCGGCCCCGCTGAACACGATCTTCACGTCCTCGATCTTCTTGCCCACCAGCTCCAGCGCGTTGATCAGCCCCGCACCGCTGATGATCGCCGTGCCGTGCTGGTCGTCGTGGAAGACCGGGATGTCCAGCCGCTCCTTGAGCTCCTCCTCGATGTGGAAGCACTCCGGCGCCTTGATGTCCTCGAGGTTGATCCCGCCCACCGTCGGCTCGAGCAGCTCGCAGAACTGCACCACTTCATCCGGGTCCTCCGAGTCGACCTCGATGTCGAAGACGTCGATGTCGGCGAACCGCTTGAACAG
>JBPRGE010000064.1:0-125807 GCA_051418035.1 Candidatus Longimicrobiales bacterium M2_2A_002 | reverse complement strand
GAGCGGGAGTTCATCATCCGCGGGCTCGGCTACCTGGAGGGCATCGAGGACATCGAGAACGTGGTGGTGGGCGCCACCACCGGCGGGACGCCGATCCGGGTGGCCGACGTGGCCAACGTCGGGCTCGCGCCGGACGTGCGGCGGGGTGTGGCGGACCTGAACGGCCGCGGCGACGTGGTGGGCGGGATCGTCGTCATGCGGTACGGCGAGAACGCGCTGGCCACCATCGAGCGGGTGAAGGCGAAGCTGGCGGAGATCGAGTCCGGGATGCCGGAGGGGATCACCGTCACGGCGGTCTACGACCGCTCGGGGCTGATCCTGGACGCCATCGACACGCTGAAGGAGAAGCTGCTCGAGGAGTCTCTGATCGTGGCGCTGGTCTCGATCCTGTTCCTCTTCCACGCCCGGAGCGCGCTGGTGGCGATCCTGACGCTGCCGGTGGGGATCCTGATGGCGTTCATCGCCATGCGGGCGCTTGGCCTCGGCGCCGACATCATGAGCCTGGGCGGGATCGCCATCGCTATCGGCGCCATGATCGACGCGGCCATCGTCATGATCGAGAACATGCACAAGCACCTCGAGCGGGCGGTGGAGGCGAAGCGCGAGGCGCTGGTGGCCGACGGTCAGGAGGTCCCGGGCGGCGACAAGCTGCACACCGGGATCCTGACCGCGCGTGAGCGGTGGGACGTGGTGGTGGAGAGCTCGAAGGAGGTGGGCCCCGCCCTCTTCTTCAGCCTCCTGATCATCACCGTGAGCTTCCTGCCGGTCTTCGCGCTGGAGGCCCAGGAAGGGCGCATGTTCAAGCCGCTGGCGTGGACCAAGACGCTGGCCATGGCCGCCGCATCGCTGCTCTCGGTGACGCTGGTCCCGGTGGCCATGGGGCTCTTCGTCCGGGGCCGGATCCACAAGGAGGAGAAGAACCCGATCTCCCGGGGGCTCACGAAGGTCTACCGGCCCGTCCTCGACTTCGTCCTGCTCCGCCGGGGCCCGGTCATCGCCGGCGCCATCGCGGTGCTGCTGCTCACGTTCATCCCGTTCAGCCGGATCGGCAGCGAGTTCATGCCGCCGCTGAACGAGGGCACGATCCTCTACATGCCCACCACACTGCCCGGGATCAGCGTGGCCACGGCCAGAGAGACGCTCATCAAGCAGGACAGCATCCTGTACGCGTTCCCGGAGGTCGAGAGCGTGTTCGGGAAGGCCGGCCGGGCCACCACGGCCACGGACCCGGCGCCACTGGCCATGTTCGAGACGACCATCGTCCTGAAGCCCGAGGACGAGTGGCGGGAGGGGATGACCTACGAGCGCCTCATCGAGGAGATGGACGAGGCCATGGACTTCCCGGGGATCACCAACTCGTGGACCATGCCCATCAAGGGCCGGATCGACATGCTGGCCACCGGGATCCGGACGCCGGTGGGCGTGAAGGTGTTCGGCCCGGAGCTGGAGGAGCTGGCCCGGATCGGGAAGGAAGTAGAGCAGGCCGCCGCCATGGTCCCCGGCACCCGGTCGGCGTTCGCCGAGCGGGCGGTCTCCGGCTACTTCATCGACATCGACATCGACCGGGTGGCCGCGGCGCGCTACGGGCTCAACGTGCAGGACATCCAGATGGTCATCGCGTCCGCCGTGGGCGGGATGAACATCACGCAGACCGTGGAAGGCCGGGAGCGCTACGGCGTCCGGCTCCGCTACCCGCAGGAGCTCCGGGACCAGCCGGAGAAGCTGGCCGAGCTGCTGATCCCGGTGGGGATGCGCCGGGGCGGAAGCATGGGCGGCTCCGGGAGCGCCACGCCCGCCATGGCCGGGATGGAAATGGGCAGCATGCAGATGGGATCGTCCGGCACCGCGCAGGTCCCGCTGGGGCAGGTCGCCGACATCCGCATGACCAGCGGCCCAATGGTCATCAAGACCGAGGGTGCGTTCCCGACGGCGTGGGTCTTCCTGGACGTGGTGGACCGCGACATCGGCAGCTACGTGGCCGACGCCAAGGCCATGGTCGACGAGATGGTGGAGCTGCCCGCCGGCTATACGCTCCAGTGGTCCGGGCAGTACGAGTACATGCAGCGGGCGAAGCAGAAGCTCCAGTACGTGGTCCCGGCCACGCTGCTGATCATCTTCCTGCTCCTCTACTTCAACTTCAAGAGCGTGGGCGAATCGCTGATCGTGATGCTCTCGCTCCCGTTCGCCATGGTCGGCGGCGTGCTCCTGATGTGGCTCGCCGGCTACAACTGGTCGGTGGCCTCGGTGATCGGACTGATCGCGCTGGCCGGCGTGGCCGCCGAGATCGGGGTGGTCATGCTGGTCTACCTCGACCAGGCCTACGAGAAGCGACGGCGCGAGGGCCGGCTCCGGGGCCGCCTCGAGCTCTTCGAGGCCGTCCGCGAGGGTGCCGGGCAGCGGCTCCGGCCGGTGATCATGACCGCCAGTGCCGTGATCGGCGGCCTGCTGCCGATCCTCTGGGGCCACGGCACCGGCGCCAGCGTGATGAAGCGGATCGCCGCGCCCATGGTCGGCGGGATGATCACCGCCACGCTCCTCACCATGCTCGTGATCCCCGTCGTCTACTCGGCGTGGCGGGAGTGGCAGCTGGGTCGTCAGATGGACGAGGACGGCACCGCGGTCGCGGAGCCGACGGACGAAGCCCGGGCCCTGACGGGCAGCGGCTGACCGGCGCCGGCGCGGGGATCGCGGAGGTCACGCTCAGGGGTCACGCAGTGCGGGGTTGTGTCGCGTGAAGGACCGGTAGTCCGCGAGGAACCGGGGGCCCGATGGGTCCGGTAACGGCCAGTCGTCGTCGGGCACGGCCACGCCGGCGATCTCCGCCATCCCCCCGCCCGGGATGAGACGATCGGTCGGATTGTCGTATTCGGCCACGATCCGGTAGGTCCGATCCCGGGAGAGGCCGAGTCCCAGACGGTGGAGGAAGCGGGCCCGGGGTACCTCGGCCACGCGGCCATCAGGCCGGAACGTCGGCACGGCGCGCCACAGCACCTTGTCGCTGCCGTCCGGACGCACCTCTTCGAGACGGACCTCGACGGCGTGGGCGTGGAGGTGCGCGCCCAGCGCCAGCACCTCGACGTCGATGGCGGGGCTCCCTTCCCACGAGAAGGTCGAGCGCCCGGGCGGCAGGTCGAAGGCGGCCCCCTCCGGTGGCGGACGGATATCCAGGTGGAACGGCTGCACCCCGATCCGGTTCAGCCAGGCCGGCGTGTCGTAGTGGAGCCGGCCTTCGACCACGGCGCGCACCGGGCTGCCCGTGGGGTTGTGGACCATGGCGAGCACCAGGAGGGTGTCCCCCCGGGAGACGGGGACCCCGAACGGGAACGGCACCTCGATCGTTCCCGTCTCCTGGCCCGCCGCCGCCAGCCGCTGCATGACCGGCATGAACAGCTCCCGCCGACCGGGGCGAACCAGGTTGATGTGGTGGAGGATCTCGCTCGGCAGCTCGACCCCGCTCTCGTCCACGACCCGTGTGCGGAACCCCGTCAGCCAGCCGTCTTCTGGGATCGTAACGGCCTGTGCCGCCGTGAGCCGCATGGTCGGTCCGCTGGCCGGGAGGTCGATGGGGCCCAGCAGCATGACGAGATCCTGGTGCTCCGGCTCGTGCAGGACCTGGAACCCGTGGGCCACGGCATGCGAGCCCCCATCGTGGCCCCCGTGCCCGGAGTCCTGTGCGCCCAGCGGCGACATCAGCAGGAGCGTCAGCAGGAGTCCCGGCCCGTGACGTGGTACCGACTCGGTCATGATGTCCCTCCCGGCGATGAGAACGATCCCGGATGACAAGGTATGCATCCGGATAATGCCGGTCTCAAGTGCCGGCCTGCGCGCGCCCCCTGGTCAGCCCAACCCTAGACCAGCCAGACCACGGCTCCGCCGACCACCAGCACCAGCGCCAGGTAGACGAAGGCCCGTTTCACCGTCAGCCCGCCCACCGGCTCGGGCTCCTGTCCCTCCGCCGCCAGGAACCGACGGTGGAGCCACACCAGCCACCCGGCCAGCACGACCATCACCAGGTTGAGCCAGAAGGTGTAGTCGATCTCGAACCGGGCCACCTCTGCCACCACGCGCCTCGACTCGGGCGTCAGCCCCAGGAGCCCGAAGCTGCCGTGGAGGACCAGCGCGGTGATGACGATGCTGACGTACATCACGCCGGCGATGTACAGGGCGACCTTCAGGCCATAGTACTTCGCGTTGATGGCCACCAGCGGCGGGACCACCAGGTCGCTGTAGATGAAGCCCATGATCCCGGCGAACAGCACGCCGTTGGAGTTGAGGATCGTGGCCAGCGGGATGTTGCCCATGGAGCCGATGAACGTGGCCGCCGCCACCAGCGGCGCCACCATGGCGTTCTCCAGCACCATGAGCCACTCCGGCAGCTGGTCGGCCCATTCCGTAAGGAAGATGGCCGCCCAGAAGCTGTCGGGGACGAACACGGCCACGAACCCCGCCACCGTGAAACCGATGACGATTTCCTCCCAGACCATCTTCCAGTCGGAGACGAAGTTGTGACCCACGCGGCGCCAGCCGTGGCGCGACGTGATCCGCTCCTTCCAGTCGAACTCCTGGTCCCCGGCCGACGACTCCTCCTCGACCTTGTCGCGCGCGGCCTTCAGCCACTTCTTCGGGTACGTCAGCCGGATTAGCGTGGCGCTGACGATGATCATGATGATCCCGCCCACGATCTCCGCGGCCACGAACTGCCAGCCGAGGAAGATGAAGATCAGGATCCCCAGCTCGATCACCAGGTTCGTGGACGCGAACATGAACGCCACTGCCGCCACGAAGTGGGCACCCTTCAGGACCAGCGACCGGGCGGCCGCCAGCGCGGCGAACGAGCAGGACGAGGACGCGGCCCCGAAGATCGTCGCGAGCGAGACGCTCTTCGGGCCCGCGTCGCCCATGTGCCGGGTGAGCCGCGCCTTCGGGACGAACGCCTGGATGGCGCCGCTGATGAAGTACCCCACGATGAAGGCCCAGCCGGCCTTCCAGAAGAACCCCAGGGCGGTCCGCGCGGCATCGCCCCACTGTGGCATCAGGTCCATGACGCTCCCCTCCCCCGGACGCTGGTCATCCGGGGCCCGTCGACCCTACTCCTCGTCCGCCCGCTTCCTCGCCGCCGACAGGTAGCCCGGCTCGAGATCCAGCAGGTTGGCGATCTTCCGCAGCATGTACGCCTCCCTCTTCGCGATCTCGCCGTCCGCCAGGATCAGCCCCCACATGATCTCCGCCAGCACCGTCTTCTGACCCAGGTCGTAGTTGGAGCGGATCAGTGTCGTGAACTGATACAGGTCGATGGCCTCGGCCTGCTCCTTCTGCGCCAGCTGGATCAGCTCCTGGGCCGTCGCCTCGTCCACATCGAAGTGCCGGCGGACCACCGCCTCGATGTGCAGCCGCTCCGCCTCGCTGAACTCCTGGTCCGCGTGTGCCAGCTCCAGGAGCAGCGCGCACGCCGCTACCTGCAGCTCCCGGTCCGCTGCGGCCGCCTCCTTCGGGCTCGGCTCCGACGGCGCCTCCGCACCGTTGCCGTTGCCCCCGGGGTTCATCCGCTGTTCGAAGAACGATCGTATGGATTCGAGCATGCGTCATGATGGGCCGGAACCGGCAGGCCGGCAACCGGGGCGCGGCGGCCGCACGGGACCGGGTCGTCTCACAACGGCACAGTCGGCCTCAATATCGTGCACGGGTCCCGGAGACGATGTACCCGCTCCCACCGCGCCCACGGCGGCGAGTGTCCCCCGGGAGGGGGCGGGTTTTGTCCCATATCGAGGACAGTCGCCGTCCCTGGAGAGCGCCGCCACTCCGGGGTACAGAGACCGTAACCTGTATGACATCAACAGGTTACGGGAGCGACACCCGGACCCGGCACACCCCCTGCCTTTATCTAAGGCGAGCGGAGGGGCGAATCCCTTCGGTCGTACCGGGCAATCACGGGAGGGAGGCATCATGCGAAAGCTCGTGTTCGGAGTCGTGGCGGCGATGGGGGTGTCGGTGGTCTCGGCGCCGGAGGCGGTGGCGCAGGACTCCGGCTGGTGGAGGTGGGCGCTTCCCGAGGTGGGCGAGATCCGGTACGACCACCGATACGATCGGGATCGAGGCGATGACCGGGACCGGGATGACGATCGGTACGAGCGCCGCCGGGACCGGGACGACCGGGACCGATACGACCGTCGCTCGGGCGACTACGTAGACGTGATCCTGGGCCGTCGGGGCGACGAGCGGGCCCGCCGTCGTGACCGTCGGGATCGCCGTCGTGGGAACGGGCCGGCGTTCTGCCGGAGCGGTCGTGGACACCCGGTGCACGGTCGGCAGTGGTGCCGGGACAAGGGGTGGGGTTCGTACGATCGGGGCCGGGTCGTCTGGTACCGCAGGGCCGGCTGGGACGACGTGAGGTACCGGAGGTCGCGGGTGAGTTACGGGGACGGCACGATCCTGGACCAGCGGGACCTGGTCGACATCCTGGGCGACGTGATCTTCCGCCGGCTGACGCGGGAGACGCACCTGGCGCGCACGGACCGGGTTCGCGGCCGGTGGCTGCGGCCGGGCGGCCGGGCGAACGTGCTGCAGATCCGCTCGGGGGCGTATCCGGTTGCGGAGCTCACGGACACGAACGGGGACGGGCGTGTCGACGTGGTGCTGCTGCCCCGTCGTTGAGGGGTCACCGGCCGGGGGCACATTCGAGGCGGGTGAAGACCGGGGGCGCCCGGACGCGTAGGGACCGGTAGAGCCGCGCCGAAGCGGCACCCACGAAAGGAGAGCCTCGCCCCATGGCCGAGAACCATACGGAAGGACACGGCAGGCCCGAGGAGCGGATCGCCCCCGCCGACTACCCGGTGACCGTCCGCGTCGCACCCGAAATGGAGGGCCGGAACCGACTCACCGCCTTCTTCCGGTTCTTCCTGGCTCTCCCGCACATCATCCTCGTCGGCGCGCCCGTGGCCATGGCTACGGGCGTAAGCTGGAGCGCCGACGGCGGTGGCTGGGAGTACGGCTCCAACGGTGGGCTGTTGAGCGTCGTGGCGTTCGTGGCGGCGGTCTTCGCGTGGTTCGCCATCGTGGTCACCGCCCGACACCCTGACGGGCTCTGGAGGCTGGGCGCCTGGTACATGCGCTGGCGGGTCCAGGCCTCGGCGTACCTCACGCTGCTCCGCGACGAGTACCCGCCGTTCGGCGAGGGCGGGTATCCGGTCGACCTGGAGGTCTCGAGACCGGAGCCGCCGCGGAACCGGCTCACCGTCTTCTTCCGGCTCTTCCTGGCCATCCCCCACCTGATCGTGGTCTCGTTCCTCGGGCTCGCCTGGGCGTTCACCACCGCCGTGGCCTGGGCCGCGATCCTGCTGACCGGACGGTACCCGCGGACTCTGTACGGCTTCGCCATCGGCGTGCTGGCGTGGAGCGCCCGCGTGGAGTGCTACATCCTCCTGCTGCGCGACGAGTATCCGCCGTTCACCCTCCGGGCGTAGCCGGCTTCAGCGGTCGACGGTGATCCGGAGGAGCGCCCTGATGCGGGGCGAGACCGGCGGCCCCCGCGAGCCGGTCCACCGCCGACCAGGCGCCGCCCGCTAAATCCTTGTCAGGGAATGTGGTCGGGGGTACCTTCGTCGAATCGGTCGGTACTCCCCTCACCACCGCCGATACCTGGCTCCGTACCCCCGACAGTCGAGTCTCGATCTCCGTGAACCAGCGTCTCCCCCCCAGCGTCTCCGGCCGTCCTGTGCGGGTGCGTCCGTGACCGGACGCGGCTCCGATCATCCCGGCGACCGGGTCGGCGACCGTGGTGGCAGCGCATTCGATGACCCGCCGGTGGCCATCGGGCCGTACCGCATCCTCGCCAAGCTGGGCGAGGGTGCCATGGGCGTGGTCTACCGTGCGGAGCAGCAGCAGCCGCTCCGCCGCGAGGTGGCGCTCAAGATTCTGAAGCCCGGGGTGGACACGGCGCAGGTGGTGGCGCGGTTCGAGGCCGAGCGGCAGGCGCTGGCGGTGATGGAGCACCCGGGGATCGCGCGGGTGTTCGATGCGGGTCGAACGGAGTCGGGCCTTCCCTACTTCGTGATGGAGCGGGTGGACGGCCCGCCCGTGACCCGGTGGTGCGACGAGCGCCGTCTCGGCGTCCGGGATCGGGTGGAGCTGTTCGCGCAGATCTGTCGGGTGGTGCAGCACGCGCATCAGAAGGGTGTGATCCATCGGGACCTGAAGCCGTCGAACATACTGGTGACGGAGGGCGACGACGGCACACCGCAGCCCAAGGTGATCGACTTCGGGATCGCGCGTGCCGTGGAGCCCACGGATGACGTCCGGCTGACGGCGATGGACCAGACCCTCGGGACGCCGGCGTACATGAGCCCGGAGCAGGCCCGGGCCTCGGACCTGGACGTCGACACGCGGACGGACATCTACTCGCTGGGTGTGCTGCTGTACGAGCTGCTGGTCGGGGCGCTGCCGTTCGAGCCGACCGCGTACCGGGGCTGGGCGCTGCTGGCCCATCACCTGGAGAAGGACCCGCCCCGCCCGAGTCACCGACTTCGGGGGCTCGACGATGCGGACACCGTGGCCGGGCTCCGCGGCGCCACTCCCGACGCGCTGGTCCGTGCGCTCAAGGGCGACCTGGACTGGGTCGCGCTGAAGGCGATGGAGAAGGACCGGGAGCGCCGGTACGAGACGGCGAACGGGCTGGCGATGGACGTGGAGCGGTACCTGGCGTCAGAGCCGGTGGTGGCGCGACCGCCGAGCGCGGGGTACCGGGCCCGGAGGTTCGCCCGGCGCCACCGGTCGGGCGTGGCGGTCTCGGCGGTGGGTGTGCTGCTGCTGGCCGGCTTCGGGGCCGCGATGGCCGTGCAGGCCCAGCGGATCGCGGCCGCGCGGGATGTCGCCGAGAGCCGGCGGACGCAGGCGGAGGGGCTCATCGACTTCATGCTGGGCGACCTCCGATCGAAGCTGGCGCCCATAGGCCGGCTGGAGATTCTGGACGACATCGGCGATGAGGCCGTGGCCTACTTCGCGGCGCTTCCGGAGTCCGAGTTCAGCGACGCCGAGCTGCTGAGCCGGTCCCGCGCGCTCGAGCAGATCGGCCAGGTGCGTCTGGACGAGGGGCGCCCGGCCGATGCGGAAGAGGCCCTCCGGGAGTCGCTGCGGCTCGCCCGCGAGCTGAGCGCGCGATCGCCCGATGATCTCGACCGGCTGTTCCAGCTGTCGCAGAGCCACTTCTGGGTGGGCTATGCGGCGTGGCTCCGGGATGAGCTGATCGAGGCCGAGACGCAGTTCCGGGGCTACCTCGACACGGCCGAGCGGCTCGTGGCGCTGGAGCCCGACAACCTCGACTACCGCCTCGAGCTCGGGTTCGCCCACAGCAATCTGGGGTCGGTGCGCGAGGCCCGGGGCGACCTGGCCGGTGCGGCCGACGCCTTCGCCCTGACGCTGGACGTGAAGCGGGAGCTGGTGGACCGGGACCCGACCCGGGTGGACTGGCTCGGCGAGCTGGCGGAGACCCACAATACGCTGGCCGTCGTCTACCGGAAGCAGGGGCGCTACGGCCAGGCCCTCGAGGAGCACGAGCGGGAGCTGGAGCTGAAGCGCCGGGTCCTGGAGCAGAGTCCCGGGCATGCGTACTGGCGGTTCCGGCTCGGCGTGGCCCACTACTTCATCTCGCTGCTCGAGAGCGCTGTGGGGGAGGTGGGGCCCGCCATCGAGGACGCACGCGTCGCCGCCATCGTGGTGGACAGCCTGACCCACCACGACCCGGACAACGCCAGCTGGCGACTGATGCTGGCGCGCGTCCAGGAGCAGCTCGGTCTGGCCCTGGCCTCCCGTGGCGAGACCGCCGAAGCGCTGGCCGTTTTGGACGCCGCGCGGGCCCGGGTGGAGCCTCTGGTGCGGCTGGACCCCGCGGCCACGGAGGGGCGGTCAGTGCTGGCGCTGGTGCAGGGCGGACGGGCCCGGCTGCTCACCATGACCGGCCGACCCGACGACGCCGTCGACGCCGCCCGCGCCGCGGCCGATCTGCTCGCGGACGCCCCCGACGACCACATGACCACGACCCGGTACCGGGCCAGGACGGAGATCGAGCTGGGCCGCGCTCTCCAGGCTACGGGTCGTTCGGACGAAGCCGACGCGGTGATCGCGTCGGCCATCGACCGGCTGACGGGACTCGGGGACCACGCGGAGGCCGCGGAGCTCCGGCCGCTCCTGGCCGAGGCCTACGTGCTCGCCGGCCGCCGCAGCGACGCCCGGGCCCAGCTCGACCGTCTCCGCGGACTCGGCTACCGGGAGCCGCTGCTCATGCAGCTCGTCGCCGAGCACGGCCTCGGCGACGAAGGCTGAACGCAGGACCCGGCGCGGCGGGATCCGCCCATCGCCCACTCTCCCCCTAAAGGCCACCATCAACTGCAAGGCGGACGGCGTGACCATCACGGGGATCGAGATGAAGGGCGGCGGCACCGTGCCCGACGGACTCGCGGTCCAGCCGCTGCCGAACGGCTTCCTCCGACTGACCGACAGCGGGACCTCCGGCACGGACTACAGCTACTACCTCGTCGGCAAGTACGGCTCGAACGACGGGATCAGGACGGAGGACCCGCAGATTCACAACGTGGACCGGTGATCCGGGGCTAGAACTCGGCGCCCACGGCTTCGCAGAGCCACGCGACGAACGGTGCGCCGGCCCGGCAGGTGGCGGCGAAGCGTTCCACGAACCCGTCGGCGACCACGTCGTCCTCATCGAGGTCCGCGACGGCGATGAAGTCCTTCCGCTTGATGTCGTCGATGAGGGGGTGGTCGCGGTCGAAGCCCATGGGCCCGAGCTTGAGGCTGTCCCCGCCGAGCCGGAGCGTGCTCCGGAAGTCGTCGTGGCGGGTCACGGCCTTCCACGCGGCCGGGTCGTCCACGATGGCCTCGCGGATCGCGGTGAGGGCGTCACGGTCGGGCCGCCAGCTGCCCATCCCGACGAAGGAGCCGCCCCCGGGCTCCAGGTGCAGGTAGAAGCCGGGGGCGTGCACGTCGCCGCCGCCCCGGTGCCGGAACTGGATTCCCGCGTGCGTCTTGTAGGGGGGTCGGTCGGGGTTGAATCGCCGGTTCGTATGGATCCGGAAGAGGGAGCCGCCGCGGACGGTGGGCTCCGCCTGGAAGTGCGAGCTGATCTTCCGGAGCCGGGAGCGGAAGGCCAGGACAAAGACCTTGGACGGCTCGAGGACGTGGGCCTCGTAACGGTCGCGGTTCGCCTCGAACCACTCCTTCCGGTTGTTCTCGCGCAGGTCGCGGAAGAAGTCGAAGAGCGCGGGCGAGAACGGGGACGGCTGGGCCATGGGCGGCGCGGGCTCGGGGGCGATCAGTCGACCACTGAATCCAGCGGCTCGAACTCCGGGGTGTGGGGCAGGCTGCGCAGTGCGTCGGCCAGCTCCGCGGGGGGCGCCATGAGCTTCCGGGCTTCGAGGTCCATCCAGGCGCCGTCCACGGTGACCCACGCCGCCTCCTGGCCTTCCCCGCGCAGGAGCCTGTGGACCACTCGCCAGCGGGAGACATCCCGGGCCAGCCCGTCCGCCCGCACCTCGATGGTGACCACATCGCCGAGGTGCAGCTCCCGGCGGAAGACCGTCTCCTCCCGGAAGAAGATCGGCCCCACGCCGATCTTCGTGAACCGCTCGGGCGGGAAGCCCCTGGAAGCCAGGAACCGGAGCCGGGCATGGGTCGCGAACTCGCTGTAGGCCGTATTGCGGACGTGCTTGTTCGCGTCCAGGTCGGCCCAGCGGACCTCCATCTCGGTTCGGTAGACATCGCTCACGGCGCTCGCTCCTCCTGTCCGGTCGTTCCCTGCTCGGTCGTCTCGTGGCCGCTCATCTAATGCGAAGCCGGGGCGGGCGACCGGTCACGGCGGAGTCTCCGGACCGCTTCGGCCGCGTCCTCCTGGATCATGTAGAGGCACGGCACGATGACCAGGATGATGGCGGTTGCGAAGACGATCCCGAAGCCGAGAGAGATGGCCATGGGGATCAGCTGCTGAGCCTGTCGCGAGCTCTCCAGGATGATGGGTGTCAGCCCGCCGAACGTGGTCAGCGTGGTCAGGATAATCGGCCGGAACCGACGCAGGCCGGCCTCCCGGATGGCCTCGTAGGCCGAGTGGTCGCCCCGCTTCCCGTTGGCCACGTGGATCATGATCAACGAGTCGTTGAGGACCACGCCGGAGAGGGCGATCACGCCCATCAGGCTGACGAGGGAGAGGTCGTAGCCCAGGAGGATGTGGCCGATGACGGCGCCGACGATCCCGAACGGGATGGCGCCCATGACGATGAGCGGCTGGACGTACGAGTGCAGCGCCACGGCCAGGAGCCCGGCGATGACGAGGAGCGCGAGGACGAAGCCGCCCCAGAGCGCCCGGGTCGACTCCCGCATCTCGGCCTGGCTGCCCTCGTAGCTCCAGGTGATCCCGGGGAAGTCGGCCCGGAGCTGCGGGAGCACCTCGCCGTTCAGCGACGCCAGGACCCGGCCCACCGCGCTGGCGGGCTGGGCGTCCATCCCGACGGTCACGACCCGGCGCCCGTTGCGGCGGTTGATGCTGGTGAACGCCTGCCCCTCTTCGATCCGGACCACGTCCAGGAGCGGGACCTCGGTCCCGTCGGGCGTCATGATCACGAAGTCCTCGAGGTGGTACAGATCGGTCCGCTGCTCACGGGGCAGCTTGACCCGGACCTCGATCTCGTTGGTGCCCCGGAGCTGGCGGAGTGCCAGGTCGCCGAAGAATGCGGCCCGGAGCTGGCGGCCCACGTCCTCCGGCGTGAGCCCGAGCCGCCGGCCCTCGGTGAGGAGCGTGAAATCGAACTGGGCCTTCCCACGGTTGTAGTTGTCCGTCACGTCCCGGGTCGCGTCGTACTGCTCGACCCGCTCGCGGAAGGCCAGCGCGGCGGCCTCGAGCGTCTCGATGTCGGAGTGGCTCAGGTCGACCTCGATGTCCTGGCGCCAGCCGCCGGGTCCGCTCTCGGCCTCGAACGTGATCTGGTCGACGCCCTCGATGTCGCCGATCTCGGAGCGCCAGAGCTCCATCAGCTCCTGCGAGCCCATCTCCCGCTCCTCGGGCGGCCGCATGACGATCTCCACGTCCACGAAGCTCTGCCCCCGGACGTTCGTCTTGATTCCCTCGGCCACCTCCCAGAGGTCGTTCTCCTCGAACATCCGGTGGGTCGCGTCGGTGATCTCGATGGCCACCGCAGCGGCCTGGTCGACGGTGGTGCCCACCGGGAGCGTGACCCCGGCCTCGATCTCGTCGGCGGGGCTCGCGGGCATGAGCACCATCCCCATGTGGTCGCTGTAGCCGTAGCCGCCGACCACCAGGAGAAGCGCCAGCGCAGTGCTCAGCGTGATGTACCGGTGTCGCAGACAGAGGTCGAGGAAGGCCCGGTACCGGGTGTCGACGAAGTGCTCGAAGCGCTCGCTGAACGCCTGCTGCCAGCGGTGTATCGTCCCCCGGATCCCCGACCCGCCGGACGACGTGCCCGAGTGGGCGAGGTGGGCCGGCAGGATGAAGAGCGCCTCCAGCAGCGACAGGAGGAGCACCAGGATCACCACGGCGGGGAGCGGCCACCAGTACTTCCCGGTGGTGCCGGGGATGAAGAGGAGCGGGACGAAGGCGATGATGTTCGTCAGGATCGCGAACGTCACCGGTCGGGCCATCTCCTTCGCGCCCTTGATCGCGGCCTCCATGGGGCCGAGACCCTCCCGGCGGTAGCCGTAGACGTTCTCGCCCACCACGATGGCGTCATCGACCACGATCCCGAGCGCCACCAGGAACCCGAAGAGGGAGATCATGTTGATGCTCAGCCCCGCCACGGGCATGAGCAGGAGCGCGCCGACGAAGGAGATGATCATGCCCATCATGACCCAGAACGCGAGGCGCAGCTCGAGGAAGAGGGCGAGGACGATGAGGACGATCACGACGGCCAGCAGCCCGTTCTCGGCCAGCAGCGACAGGCGGCGGCCGAAGTCCTCGGCCGCGCTGCTGTCGATCCTGTACTCGATGCCCGGCGGGAACCCGGCGGAGGCCTCCTCCATGACCCCTTCCACCGCCTCCGCGATGTCCAGCGGCGACTGGTTCCCGATGCGGTAGATCTGGAGGTCGATGGACGGCCGCCGGTTGAACTGGCCGAAGAACCCGATCTCCTCGAACCCGTCCCGGATGGTGGCCAGCTCCGCCAGCGTGATGCTGCCGCCGGTCTCCGAGGTCAGCACCTCGATGGCGCCGTACTCCCCGGCCCACTGCTTCCGCTCCTGGAGCCGGAGCAGGATCTCCCCGCCGCTGGCCTCCACCGATCCCGCGGGGATGTCCTCGCTGGACGCGGCGATGATGTCGGCCACATCGCCCAGCGTCAGCCCGTACTCCCGGAGCACGCTCCGGGGGATCTCGACGTGGGTCACGTAGTCCGGGACGTTGCCGATGGAGACCTGGGTGATCCCGTCGGTGCTCAGGAGCCGGTCCCGGAGCCCCTCGGCCACCTGCCGGAGCGTCCAGAAGTCCACGTCGCCGTAGAGGCCGAGGACCATGACCTCCCGCTGGTTCGACTCGAGCTGGACCTCCGGCTCCTCGATGTCGTCCGGGAACGTCCGGATCCGGTTCACGGCCTGGTCGATGTCCTGGAACGCCTTCATCCGGTCGGCGCCCGTGACCAGTTCGATGGAGATGCTCCCGGACCCCTCCTGCGCCGTCGACGTGATGTCCTTGATCCCCTCGACACCCCGGATCGCCTCCTCCACCGGCCGCAGGATCCCCTGTTCCACCTCCGACGGGGCCGCGCCCGGGTAGACCACGCTCACATCGACCACGTCGAGCGCGTACTGGGGAAAGACCTCCTTCTGGACATTGAACATCGCCCAGATCCCGCCGCCCAGGAGCGTGACCATCAGCAGGTTGGCCGCAATGGAGTTCCGGGCCATGGCGGCGATGGGCCCGCCGTTCCCGGACTCCGTGCCGCCGGCCTCCCCGGCGCGCGGCCGGTCCCCCGCGCCACCGCTCACAGGGAGGCGCTGTCGCCGGCGGTTCGGAGCGCCGCGCCATCGACCACGGTCGACAGGTCGGTGGTCACCACCCGGGCGCCCGGCTCGAGACCCGACGCGATATAGGCGAAGTCGGCATCGCGGAGCACGATCTCCACGCTCCGGATCCGGAGCACGCCATCGTCCATGACCCAGACCGTATCGTCGTCCCGGACGTAGTCCCGATCGAGCCGGATCACATCCTGCAGCGGCCGGGCCTGGATGAGCGTTTCGACGAAGGACCCGATCATGAGCGGGGGCCCGTCGGTCTCCGCGCCGACCGCCGCGGGATCGGGGACGTCGATGATGACCCGGGCCAGGCGGGTGCCGCCCTCCAGCGCGCCGACCAGCCGGCGGAGCGTGCCGGTCCGGTCCTCGCCCTCCGCCCACGCGGTGCGGTTGCGGATCCGCACGCGGGACGGAGGCTCACCGTCGCCGGCGAAGGTCAGCCACCGCAGCCGGGACTGGGGCACCGTCGCCACGACCCAGTACGTCTCCACGCCCACGAGCCGACCCAGGGGATCGCCGGCGGCGACCTGGGATCCGACGTTCGCGGTACGGGTCAGCACGTGGGCGTCGAAGGGGGCACGGATGGTGGTCCGCTCGAGGTCGAGCTCGGCCTGCTCCACCATGGCCTCGGCCGCCTCCACCCGGGAGCGGGCCGCCTCGAGCTGGGGCACCCGCAGGACCAGCGACCGGTCCTCGGTCGGGATCGTGTCACGGAGCAGCTGGTAGTCCTGCCGGGCCACGTCCTGCCGGCCCATCTCGATCTCCAGGTCCGTACGGGCCTGGGCCAGGTCGCCGCGGCGCTGGGCCAGCGCGATCTCGTAGTCCGCCGGGTCGATCTGGAGCAGGACCTCGCCCTGCCGGACGTAGCCGCCGGGCGCGAACGCATCGGACAGCCGCACCACCTGGCCGCCGACCCGGGGCGCCAGCGTGATGTCCCGGGCCGGCTCCACCGTGCCCATGGCCCGGATCGTCGGCTGGAAGGTGCCCCGCTCCGCCTCCACCACGTCCACCAGCATGGCGCTCTCCCGGACGGCACCGGAGCGCTCCGCCTCGGGCTCCGTCGTGAAGATGAGCCAGGTGATCACCCCGCCGGCCACCAGGATCAGCAGCGAGACCAGTACGGTCTTCCTCCTATCCATCCGTCTCCCCTTCCTCCACCTCGTCCGCCTCCCGGTCCGTCTCGAAGGACCCGGCCAGGGCCCTGTACAGGGAGATCCTCGCCTCGACCCGCGCGAGCCGCGCGCCCAGCAGGTCTCGATTCAGCTGCTGGACCTGGTCCAGCGCCGTCAGCACGTCCAGGTAGTCACTGGTGCCGTTCAGGTACTGGACCCGAAGCTGCTCGTACGCCTGCCCGGCCAGCGAGACCTGCGTCTCGATCCGGGCCACGCGCTCCCGCTGGCGGGCCTCGCGCACCAGCGCGTCCTCCACCTCCCGGTAGGCCGTGAGCGTGGCCTGGCCGTACTCGAAGAGCCGCTGCTGGCGCACGGCCTCCGTCCGGTCGACCTCGGCCCTCAGCTCGCCGCCGTAGAAGAGGGGCGCCAGGAGGTTGCCGCCCAGCGTGCGGATCCAGTCCTCGAACAGGTTGCCCGGCGTGCCGGCCTCCGTGGCCGTGGACGCGAACAGCGTCAGCCGGGGATACTGGTCGCTGATGGCCGACGCCACGTCCCGGTCCGCCGCCCGCAGCCGGAGGAATGCGCTCCGCACATCGGGCCGACGACGGATCAGCTCCACGGGGACCCCGGTCCCGGGCAGCGCCGGCAGCGCCGGCAGCCGGTCGGGCTCGAACCCCGCCCCGCTCTGTGGCGTTCGGCCGAGGAGGACGGCCAGCCGGTGCTCCAGCACCTGCCGCCGCTCCAGCGCCAGCGTCCGCTCCTCCCGCGTGGCCTCGAGCAGCTGACGCTGGCGGAGGATGTCCACCGCCCGGACCTGTCCGCGGCCGAACCGGTTCTCCAGCAGCTCCAGGACCGTCTCGTTGGTCTCCACCTGTCGACCCACCAGCTCGACCTGGCTCCCGGCCTCGGCGAGGCGGGCCCACGCCCGGGCCACCTCCGCCGACAGCGACAGCGCCGCCGCGCGGTACTCGGCGCGGGTGGCCTCCGCCCTCAGCCGCTCCGCTTCCGCCCGCGACCCGATCCGGCCCCACAGGTCCACCTCGTACGACGCCGCCAGGTCCAGCCGGAAGGAATCGCCGCCCCCCTGCGCGTCCTCGGGATCCGTGATCTGAGCGTCCGCCGACGCGTCCACCGCGGGCCACAGCAGCGCCGACGTCCGGTCCGTCACCGCCTCGGCCGCCCGCAGCCGCTCCCACGCCGTGCGCAGGTCGAAGTTCGAGGCCAGCGCCGTGTCGATGGCGGCATCGAGACTCTCGCTCCCGAACGCGGTCCACCAGCGATCCGGAAGCGGTGCGGTGCCGGACACCGAGAACGAGGCCGGAGGCTGGACGGGCCCCGTCGCCGACCGCCCCGTACCCCCACACCCCACTGCCGCGATACAGACGATGGCGGTGAGGAGCTCTCTCCTGGCTGGCATGCTCGTCGACACGGGTGCGCGGATCTGTGGGCTTCGGGGTGGTCGGGGGGTGCAAGGTTCGGGCCCTGCCCCACCGCCGGGGACCGCGGAAGGCAGAACCCGCGCCGGGACTTCCGCTCACCGGGTCGGGGCCGTATTGTCGGCGGGACGGCTGCTCCGGGACCGCTGCGCACCCCGGACCCTCTCTCCACGGCCCACGCCACCCCGCATCCCGGAGACCCGCCCGATGACCCCCGCCGAGGAACAGTTCGTGGAGCGCTTCGGTCGCCACTTCGAGGCCGACGGCGTCCCCCGTATCGGAGGTCGCCTCTACGGCTACCTGCTCCTCCAGACCGAGCCCCGCTCCCTCGACGAGCTCGCCGACGCCCTCCACGTCAGCAAGGCCAGCATCAGCACCAACGCCCGCCTCCTCGTGCAGTGGGGACTCGTGGAGCGCGCCACCCGGCCCGGCGACCGCCGCGACTTCTACGCCGCCGCCGACGACCTCGCCGGCGTGCTCCAGCTCCGGCTCCAGCGCGTCCGGGCCATGACCGACCTCCTGGGCACCGGCGCCGATGCCGTGCCCGCCGACCGGCCCGACGCCGCCCATCGCCTGACCGAGATGGCCCGGTTCCACGCCGCGGCCGCCGAGCTGCTCGAGGATCTCCTCGAACGCTGGTTCGGACCCGACGCCGGGTAGCCCGGCCCCTCCCCGCACCCCATCGTGCCGTCTGTTCAGTATTGACTGAACGTAATGAACGAATTAATGTCCGCGCTCTACACTGAATCGGAGTGGCGCGTGGACGGACGTACCCAGGACGTGGTCGAGCGGATGGGGCTGTTCTTCGAGCGGGACGGGCTGTCCCGGATCGCGGGGCGGCTGCTGGGCCACCTGCTGCTGAGCGAGACCCCGCGCTCGCTGGACGAGCTGGCGGAGGCGCTGCAGGTGAGCAAGAGCAGTGTGAGCATCAACGTGCGTCTGCTGGAGCGCATGGGGACGGTGGAGCGGGTAACGATCCCCGGGGACCGCCGGGACTACTACCGGATCGCGGCGGACCTGCCGCGGCGCGTGTCGGGGATGTGGCGGGAGCGTCTGGCCACTGCGCACGACCTCCTGGAGGACGCGCTGGACACGCCGGCGGCGGAGACGTCAGCGGTCCGGCGTCGTCTGGTCCGGGGCGCGGCGCTGGTCGAGGGACTGGCGGAGGCGCTGGAGGACGCGATGGACGGTCCGGGCGGAGTCGGGAGCGGGAGCCGCAGGGACGGCTCGGGGACCGTCGCATGAAGGGATTGCGGGGAGCGATGAGGACGATGAGACGAAGGGTGTGGCCGGGCTGGCTCGTGCTGGTGCCGTGGCTGGCGGTGCTGGCGCCGGTGTCGGCGGGCGGGCAGTCGCCGCAGACGGCGGACTCGGTGGTGATGACGGTCACGGCCGCGGTGGACGCGGCGCTGGAGCGGAGCGAGGAGGTGGCGACGGCGCGGGCGCGGCTGGAGGGCGCGAGCGCCCGGTTTCGGGCGGCCCGTTCCGCGGCGCTGCCGCAGGTCACCACACAGCTGGCGTACACGAAGACGCTCCGGTCCGTCTTCCAGGATGCGGGCGGCGGGTTCACGCTGCCGGACAGCCTTCGGTTCGAGCCGGACACCACGGCGCCGCTGGCGGAGCGGGTCCGGTACCTGGAGCGGCGGGTGCCGTCGGCGGCGTTCGGCGCGCTGGGCAGTCTGTTCAGCGACCTCCCGTTCGGGAACGAGAACACCTGGATCGCGGGGCTGAGCGTATCGCAGCCGCTGTTCACGGGCGGCCGTATCCGTTCGTCGATCCAGCGGGCGGGACACGGCGAGGACGCGGCTACGGCGGGGTACGAGGAGGCGGCGGCCGACGTGGTCCTGGAGGTGCGGCAGGCGTATTACGATGCCGCGCTGGCGCGGGAGGCGACGGCGATCGTGGCGGCGAGCGTGGAGCTGGCGGCGGAGCATCTGGAGCAGGTCCGGCTCCGTCTGGACGCGGGCCGGGCGTCGGAGCTCGAAGCGCTCCGTGCGGAGGTGGAGCTGGAGAACCTCAGGCCCCAGCTGGTGCAGGCCCGCAACCGGGCGGATCTCGCGGTGCTGAACCTGAAGCGACTGACGAACGTGCCGGTGGAGTCGGCGCTGGTACTGGCCACGCCGCTGGTCCCGGCGGAGGCGGACCGGGCGACGGTGCCCGAGGTCCCCGGCCTCGAAGAAGTGAGCGCGGCGCTGCGCGACCGGGCGGCGGTCCGGGCGGCCCGGTCGCAGATCGAGATGCAGGAGGAGCAGCTGGACATCGCCCGGGCCGCGTACTTCCCATCGATCTCGCTGACGGGCACGCTGTCGCGGCAGGCGTTCCCGTCGTCGTTCGGGCTCCCCACGAACCTGGACTGGCGGGACGACTGGACGGTGGGGTTCGCGATCCAGTGGCCGCTCTTCCAGGGGCTCCGCAGGAACGCGGAGGTCGACGCGGCCCGGGCCCAGGTCCAGGAGGCCCAGCTGCAGCTCAGCCAGCTGCTCGAGGGGGTCCGGATCGACTACGAGCGCGCGGCGGGCGAGCTGGAGCGGAGCCGCACCCAGATCGCGGCGGCGCGGCGGACGGTGGACCAGGCGGTCCGGGTCTACGAGCTGACGGAGCTCCGGTTCGGCGAGGGGCTGGCCACGCAGCTGGACATCTCGGATGCCCGGCTGGCGCTGCAGCAGGCGCGGCTGAACGAGGTGCAGGCGTATCACGACGCGTACGTGGCGCTGGCGCGGGTGGAGCGGGCCCTGGGCACGGCGGTGGGGACGGTGGAGCGATGAACGACGGGACACGGATCGGGGACGCGAACGGGATCATGATGACGACCGTGAGAGTGCGGGGAGCGACGGGGCTGGTCCTCGCGCTGGCGGTGATGGCCGGAGCGGCGTGCGGCGACGCCGGGGGCGAGACCGGCAGCGAGGCCGGGGATACGCTGAGCGGGCTGGTGCTGGACGCCGAGGACGTCGCGGAGGCGCGGCTCGACACCCTGAACGCCGGCGTGGTGGTCTCGGGCAACCTGGAGCCGTACCGGCAGGTGGAGGTCCGGGCGCAGGTCCCGGGCGTGGTGACCGAGCTCCGGGTGGACCGCGGGGACGCCGTCCAACGTGGCGACGCGCTGGCCCGGATCGAGGCCGAAGGGATCCGGGGCCAGGCGGCCAGTGCCCGGGCGGCCGTGGCCGCGGCGGCGGCGCAGGTGGCGCTCGCCCGGCGGCAGCTGGACTCGACGGAGCGGCTCTACGAGGCCGGCGCGGTGTCGGAGATCGAGCTGGAGCAGGCCCGGGCCGCGTACGAGGCCGCCCGGGCACAGCTCGCGGCGGCCGAGGCGCAGTCGGCGGGCGCCGGCGAGTCGGCCCGCCGCGCGACGGTGGAGGCCCCGATCACGGGGGTCATCAGCGACCGGATGGTCAGCGAGGGCGAGGCGGTCAACCCGGCCCAGCCGCTGCTGACGGTGGTGAACACGAGCCTCCTGGAGCTCGCGGGCCGTGTGGGTGTGGAGGCGGCGGCGCGGATCCGCCGGGGGATGCCGGTGGAGCTGCGGATGGATGCGTACCCGGACCAGCGGTTCCGGGGCACGGTCGACCGGATCGAGCCGACGGCGGACCCGGCATCGCGGCAGGTGGGCGTGTACGTCCGGCTGCCGAACGAGTCGGGGCTGGTAGGCGGTGTGTTCGCCACGGGCCGGATCCTGACGGGCGGACAGGCGGAGGTCCTCACGGTGCCGACGGGCGCACTCCGGGGCCCCGAGGCCGAGCCGTTCGTCTGGGCCATCGAGGACGGCACGGTCGTCCGGCGGCCGGTGCAGGTCGGGGCCCGGAGCGAGGCCCAGGGCCGAGTGGAGATCGTGGCGGGGCTGGAGCCCGGTGCCACGGTGATCGTGGCGCCCGGGCAGATGGTCGAGGGCACCACGGTCCGTGTCCGGGCGCCCGATGCGCCGGACACGGTGACGGAGGAGGAGCGGTAACATGGCGGAGCGGGAGCAGGACGGGGCCGCGGGCCCCGAGCGCGGGGCCTCCGGCGGCGGGCTGAGCGGGGTCGCCATCCGCCGGCCGGTCTTCACGACCATGGTGATGATGGCGCTGGTGGTCCTCGGGATCTTCAGCTTCCGACGACTGGCCATCGACCAGTTCCCGGAGATCGACATCCCGATCGTCGTGGTCCAGACCCTGTGGCCGGGGGCGAGCCCGGAGACCATGGAGCGGGAGGTGACGCGACGGCTGGAGGAGGCCTTCAACCCGATCCAGGGCGTGGACCGGATCACGTCGGTCTCGCTGGAGGGCGTGGGGCAGATCCTGATCGAGTTCGAGCTCGATCGGAAGGTGGAGCAGGCGGCCCAGGACGTCCGGGCCAAGATCGACGCGGTCCGGCGTCAGCTCCCGGTGGACATGGAGCCCCCGGTGGTCCAGACGTTCGACCCGTCAGCCCAGCCGATCCTGTCCATGGCGCTGTCCTCGGACCGGTTGAGCCCGCCGGCGCTGACCCGACTGGCCGACGAAGACATCCGACGCAGACTGGAGGCCGTGTCGGGCGTCGGCCAGGTCCGGATCTCCGGCGGGCTCGCCCGGGAGGTCCGGGTGTTCCTGCGCCCCGACGCCATGGACGCGGCGGGCGTCTCGACCTCCGAGATCATGGGCGCGCTGGGGCAGCAGAACCTGGAGGTCCCGGCCGGCCGGCTGGAGCGGGGTCCGCGCGAGCAGCTGGTCCGGGTGACCGGGAGGATCACCGACCCGGCACAGTTCGCCGAGATCATCGTGGCCAACCGGAACGGTCAGCCGGTACGGCTCGGGCAGGTGGCCCGGGTGGAGGACGCCACGGAGGAGGAGCGGTCGCTGGCGTTCGTGAACGGCGAGCGGGCCGTGGCCATGGACATCCTGAAGGTCTCCGGCGCCAACACCGTTCGCGTGGCGGAGGCCGTGAAGGAGGCCGTCGAGGAGGACGTGAACCCGACGCTCCCCGCCGGCGTCGAGCTCCAGATCGTCCGGGACAACTCCGAGGATATCCGCCACATGGTGGAGGACGTGATCTTCGAGCTCATGCTCGGCGCCCTGCTCACGGTGCTCGTGGTCATGATCTTCCTGAACGACTGGAAGGCGACGGCCATCACCTCGCTGGCGCTTCCCGTCTCGGTGATCTCGTCGTTCCTCATGATGAACGTCATGGGGTTCACGCTGAACATGCTGACGCTGATGGCGCTCTCGCTCAGCATCGGGATCCTGATCGATGACGCCATTGTGGTCATCGAGAACATCGTCCGGCACCGGGAGCTCGGCGAGAACCACTTCAACGCGGCCAAGTGGGGGACGCGGGAGATCTTCCTGGCCGTGCTCGCCACCACGCTCTCCATCGTGGCCGTGTTCGTGCCGGTCGCGTTCATGGGCGGGATCATCGGCCGGTTCTTCTTCCAGTTCGGGCTGACCGTCGCGTTCGCGGTGCTCGTTTCCCTGTTCGTCTCGTTCACGCTCACGCCCATGCTCTCCGCGTGGTGGGGGGTCGAGCCCCACCAGGAGGCCCGGGGCATCATGCGGATCGTGACGAAGCCCATCGTCGCCTTCAACACGTGGTTCGAGCGGCAGGCGGAACGCTACCGGGGCGTCATCGGCTGGGCGCTGCGACGACGGCGCACGACCGTCGGGATCGCCACCGCGTCCTTCATCGGCGCCTTCGCCCTCTTCCCGTTCATCGGCGGCGGGTTCATGCCGGACGCCGACGCGGGCGAGTTCGCCGTGACCTTCGAGACGCCCGAGGGCTCGTCGATCCAGTACACGCGGCGGAAGGCCGCCGAGGTGGTGGACGTGCTCCGGGCCATGGATGGGGTGGACTACACGTACACGACCATCGGGGCCGGGGCCACGGGGACGGTCACCGCCGGCGAGATCTACGTCGCGCTCCTGCCCCGGGGAGAGCGCCCACCCCAGGACCGGCTGATGGTGGAGGCGCGGGATCGGCTGCGCTCCATCTACGGGCTGCGACTGGCGGTGCTGGATGCCGGCGGGATGGGCGGGACGGAGCAGCCGATCCAGGTGAATGTCCGCGGCCCGGACGTGGCGGTGCTGCAGCGCCTGTCCGATCGGATCGCCGATACGATGCGGGCCATGCCGGGCGTGGTCGACGTCCAGACGTCGCTCGGCCAGCCCCGGCCAGAGTACCGGATCGATGTGGATCGGGACGTGGCCAACGAGCTCGGTCTCAGCATCGGCCAGGTGTCGGCCACCGTCCGGCCCCTGCTGGCCGGGCAGACGGTCACATCATGGGAGGACCCGACCGGCGAGCAGCGCGACGTGGTGGTCCAGGTCGAGCCCACCCAGCGCCGGTCGCTCGAGGACCTGCTCACGCTCCCCGTGGCCACGGCCATCCGCGAGGAGACGGGCGGCGCCATCACGGTGCCGCTGGGCCAGATCGCCCGGATCGAGGAGGGCGTGGCGCCGTCGCAGATCGACCGGCAGTCGCTGGAGCGCGTGGCCACCGTATCGGCGGGACTGATGCCGGAGCTCTCGGTGGCCGAGGCGTCCGGTGCCATCGGTGGGGCGCTGGCCGGGATGGAGATGCCACCCGGATACACCACCTCCTTCGGCGGGGAGACGGAGGCGCTGGAGGAGACGGTCGGGTACGTGATCGAGGCGCTGATCCTGGCCATCATCCTGATCTTCCTGATCCTGGCGAGCCAGTTCGAGAGCTACACGCAGCCGCTCGCCATCATGGTCAGCCTCCCTCTGTCGCTCATTGGCGTGCTCCTGGCGCTCCTGGTCACCGACGACACGCTCAACATGATGTCCATGATCGGCGTGATCATGCTCATGGGGCTGGTGACCAAGAACGCGATCCTGCTCGTGGACAACGCCAACGAGCAACGCGTGCGGGGCCGGGACCGGACCAGCGCCCTCATCGAGGCGGGCCGCATCCGACTGCGCCCGATCATGATGACCACCGCGGCCATGATCTTCGGGATGCTCCCCATCGCTCTCGGGCTGGGTGAGGGCGGAGGGTTCCGGGCGCCCATGGCCCGGGCCGTGATCGGCGGCCTGATCACGTCCACGCTGCTGACGCTGATCGTCGTGCCGGTGGCCTACACCTACTTCGACGACTTCGGCACCTGGGTCAAGCGCCGGTTCGTCTCCGAGGAGCAGGACCGGAAGATCCACCAGGAGCAGGAGGCCGCCGGGATGGCGCCGGAGCCGATCTGGGGCGGCACCGCGACGCCGGGCTGACGCCGGACCGGAGCACACGGCGCTCCCGCCCCCCGATCGCGCCGCCGGGCAGCGGGGCGGGAGCGGCTACGGCCGACCCACGGTGACCCAGAACGGGGTGCCCGCCATGGGTACCCGACGGGCCACGGTGTCCGCGCTCGCGTCGAGCACCACCACCTCGCCGGCCCCGGACACCGCCACGTACACGCTGTCGCCGGCGGCGTTCACCCGCACGCCGTGCGGTCCCTGCCCGACGTCGATCTGCGCCACCCGCTCCAGCCGCTCGGTGTCGATCACGTTCAGCACGCGGCCGGCCACCCCCGTGGCGTAGACGCGCCGGCCGTCCGGCGCGATGTCGATGCCGTAGTGGGGTGCGCTCAGCGGGACGCGGCCCAGCACCTCACCGGTGGACAGGTCGATGGCCGCCGCCTCCTGCGTCCCGATCAGCGCCACCCAGAGCGTCCGACCATCCGGCGACACCGCCAGGTTGTGCGGGCTCCCGGCCACCGGGATCGGGTCCACGAGCGCCGGTCGCTCGCCCGCCAGGTCGAGGACCGCGATCCGGTCGCCGTCCTGGATCGTGACGTAGGCCCGGCTCCCGTCGGGCAAGAAGTCGATGTTGTGGGGCACGGGACCCACGGCGACCGTGTCGGTCCACCGGAGCGGGTCCCGGCTCAGCACCGCGATCGTGCCGTCCCCCTCGTTGGCGACCAGCACCCGCCGTCCGTCCGGCGTGAACCGGATCCCCTTCGGCGATGCCCCGACCGCCACGCTGTCCACGATCCAGCCGGTACCCGTGCTCACGAGATAGGCCGTCCTGGTGCCCGTCGACATTGCGGCCAGCATGCTGCCATCGGGCGAGAGGTCCAGATACGTGGTCGTCGCGCCCGCCGGCCAGCCCGGGCCGCCCAGCGGCGCCACCTGGCCCGAGTCCCGGAGCGTTACGTAGGCCGGGGCCGGAGCCAGCTCGGGCGCCGTGTCCCCGGGGGCGTCCCCCGCGTCTCCGCCTGCGCTGCCGGCCTCGCCACACGCCGCGGCGAGGACCGCAGCGAGTCCGGCCGCCACCCATCGAAGTGCGACTCGCGTTCGGATCGCTCTGGTATCCATCGGTCACTCCCTCACTCTGAGTGCCAGCTTCCCAAGATAGTGCTCGCCCAGCGCCCGGTGCGCCGACGCCGCCTCCTCCAGCGGGAATGTCCGGGCGACGTGGACCCGGAACGGACCGGCCTCCACGAGCTCGACCAGACGGGCGATGGCCTCCCGGCTGGGCCGGCCGTCGTACGCCTCGCCGTCCACCGGCTCCGGCAGCTCCGGCGCTTCCACCCCGTTCGGCCAGGCGACGCGTCCGCCGTCGCGGACCGACGCCAGCACCGCGTCGAGGCCGGCACCGTTGGCCAGGACCAGCGCGGCGTCGAGGCCGGCCGGGGCGAACCGCTCCACGGCGTCCGACACGTCGCCGCCCTTCCCATCGACGGCGGCCGCCGCGCCCAGCTCCTCGACGAGCTCGACACCGTCATCGCCGGAGGCCACGGCCAGGACACGGGCGCCGAGCCGACGGGCGAGCTGGACGGCGAAATGGCCCACGCCGCCGCTGGCGCCGAAGATCGCGAGGGCATCGCCCTCGCCCACATCGAGCACGCCCTCCAACCCTGCCAGCGCCGTGACACCGTCCACCGCCAACGTGCCCGCGCCCCGGAGGTCCAGCCCGTCCGGGAGCGGAGCCACGACATCGGCGGACAGGGCTGCGTACTCGGCATAGAAGCCGCCCTTGGGATTCAGGAAGCCGAACGCGAAGACCCGGTCGCCCGTCTCGAACCGCTCCACACCGTCGCCCACCGCGGCCACGGTGCCCGAGCCGTCGGAGCCGAGGACGTACGGGAACTCGGGGTCACGGTCGACGTAGTCCGTCATCGCGCCCTCGCGCTCGTACGGGTCCCAGACCCCGACGCCGGCGGTGTGGACCGCGATCAGCACCTCGCCGGTGTCCACGGACGGGACCGCCACGGTGGCCGGCTTCAGCTTTTCCGGGCCGCCGAACTCCTCGAGGATCACGGCTCGCATGGTGTCGGGAATGTCAGCCATCGCGTAGTGCTCCTTCTCGTGCCGTCGGGCAGGGTGACAGCCGACGATCCGGTCGGCCGCCGCTCACCCTGCCATCGTGCAAGACGACTGCCAGCCGTCGGCTCTGCTCAGCGACCGACCCCCATCAGCGACAGCACCTCCGCGCGAAGCGCCCGATCCTCCGCCAGCGCGCCCCGGAACGCCGTCGTCACCATCCGGGCGTCGTCCTTCTTCGCGCCACGCAGCCGCAGACACGAGTGCTCCGCCTCGACCACCACCACCACGCCCCGCGGATCCAGGTGCTCCACCAGCGCGTCCGCCACCTGGCCCGTCAGTCGCTCCTGCATCTGCAGACGACGGGCGAACACGTCCACCGTCCGGGCCAGCTTGCTCAGCCCCGTGACCCGGCCGTGCGACGGCAGGTACGCGACGTGGGCCACACCGGTGAACGGGAGCATGTGATGCTCGCACAGGCTCGTGAACTGGATGTTCCGCAGCATCACCACGTCGTCCCCCGACTGCTCCTGCGGGAACACACGGCCCAGGTGCTCCGCCGCATCCTCCCGCATCCCGGCCAGAATCTCACGATACGCGCGGGCCACCCGCGCCGGCGTGTCCGCCAGTCCGTCGCGGCTCACATCCTCGCCCAGCCCCGCCAGGATCTCCCGGACCCCCGCCTCGATGCGGGCCATGTCGACACCGGACGACGGCGTCGCCCGGGACCGCCCGCCACGATCCTCATCCGTCGCACCGGCGGACCCGCGCGGCCCGCCGCTCCCGTTCCCGTTCCCGTTCGGATGCGCCTCCACCCGTCCGCCCCTCGGCTTCACCACGCGCAGCATCTCGCCACCCATATCACCCGCCTTTCGTAATCACCCGGTCGTCCAATCGTTGTCCAGGATATCTGACACCAAGGGAACTGTTTGTCAATAGTTTGTACATGTGCAGGCCTGGACGACGGGCCGCGGTTGCGGGGTGGCGTGGCGGGGCCCGCACGCTGTCCCCTCGAGCGCCCGGCCCATAGCTTGTCCGGGTCGAACACCGCACATCGGGATCACCATGGCCTCGTCACCCCCTCGGGACACACTGGACCGTACGCTCCGGGTGGAGACGCCGGAGCAGGTGGAGCTCGGATTCGAGATCGCGGATCTCGGGTCCCGGTTCCTGGCACTTTTCGTGGACGGTCTCCTGCTGTCCGCGGTCCTGGTCGGGCTCCTGCTCCTGGCGAACTGGCTCGGAGACTTCCTGGCGCTGTCGGAGCGGGTCATGGGCTGGGGCTGGCTCGGCCTCGGGCTGCTGCTGTTCGCGGTGTTCTGGGGCTACTTCGTCTACTTCGAGGGGTTCCGCGGTGGGCGAACGCCGGGGAAGCGGTGGGTCGGGATCCGGGTCGTCCACGAGGGCGGCCATCCGATCACGCTGCGGGGTGCCGCCATCCGGAACCTGGTCCGGATCGTCGACGCCCAGCCTGCGATGAGCTGGATGGTGGGCGGGCTGAGCATGATGGTGTCCCCGCGGACACAGCGTCTGGGCGACCTGGCCGCGGGCACGCTGGTCGTCCGTGACCGGGGTGACCTGGAGCTGTCGCCATCGGAGCTGCAGCGACTGATCCGTCACCGTCCCGAAGCGCCTCGGCTCGACGACCCGGTCTTCACGGCCCTGGGCCGGTTCATGGACCGGCGGGAGGAGCTGGCGCCGGCGGCCCGGGAGCGGCTCGTCGCGCGGCTCGCGGACGCGCTGAACGAGCCGCTTCGGACGCGATCCGACCTGGCCGGCGACACGGAATCACGTCTGGCGGCGCTGTACCGGGAGGAGCGGGATCGCCGCGGGACCGGGTCGCTGGGCGGTACGTCTGCGCCGCTGGTCGGATCGCTGATCCGGAGCCAGGGCGCCCGGTGGCTCGAGTACCGGCGGCTGCTGGACCGGGCCGACGACCGGGGTCTCGATTCGCTGGCTGAGGCCGAGATCGAACGGTTCGCGGCGCTCTACCGGTCGACGGCCGCCGACCTGGCCCGTACCCGAACCTACGGCGCCCCGGCTCCGCTGGCGTTCACGCTGGAACGGTGGGTCGGGCGGGGCCACAACCTGCTGTACCGACGAGATGGGAAGACGTGGACGGCACTGGTCGACTGGCTCCGGCACGGGTTCCCGTCCCGGGTCCGGGCCCGGCGGTGGTTCGTGGCCGGAGCCGCGGTCTCACTGTTCCTTCCGATGGCGGTGACCTTCGGGGCCATCCGGGCGGAGCCGTCGCTGGCGCGGGAGCTCCTGCCCCAGACGGTCATCGCCCGGGCGGAGACGGCGCGGGCCCGGGCGGCGGAGGGCGGGCAGTACGTGGAGGTGCCCGAGGTGGCCATGCCGATCTTCTCGTCGCGGATCATCACGAACAACGTGCAGGTCAGTTTCCTGGCGTTCGCGGCGGGGGTGACGGCCGGGATCGGAACGGTGGCGCTGCTGGTGTTCAACGGGCTCCACCTGGGCGCCGTCCTCGCGCTCTTCGGGAACGAGGGCGCCATGCCGGTGATCCTGGAGTTCGTGGCGCCCCACGGGGTCATGGAGCTGCTGGCCATCTGCATCGCAGGCGCTGCCGGGCTGATCCTCGGCAGCGGACTCGTCGCACCCGGCCGTCTGACCCGCGCGACCGCGCTGGCAGAGCGAGCGCGGGAGGCCGTGTCGCTCCTGGCCGGCACCACACTGCTCCTGGTGCTGGCCGGGCTCATCGAGGGCTTCGTCTCCCCGGCGGCAATCGCCGTCGGCGTGAAGCTGACCATCGCCGCGGCCGCCGCGTTGGCGGTGACGGCCTATCTCCTTTTCGCCGGCCGTGAGGCGGCGGTCAGAGGCGGCCTCGGTACTTGAGCTCGAGGTACCGGTTGATGACGGCGGTGACCATGTCGGCCGGGGTGACATCGGCCACCTGGATCCCCGCCCTCCGCATCTGGCCGAGGGCGACGCTCCGGGCCTCGAGCATCTCTTCCGCCGCCGCCCGGCGGTACGCGTCAGCGGCATCGTCCACGGGCCGGGCGGCCGACGTTTCCAGGGCGGGGTTCCGCAGCGCCACGGCCAGGACCAGATGCCGGCGGGCGGAGCGGGAGAGCTGGGCGATGAGCGCATGGGACGCCGTCGGGTCGATGACATCGGTGAACATCACCACCAGGGCCCGGCGGTTCAGACTGCTGCGCAGGGTGTTGAACGCCAGCGGGTAGTTCGGCTCCACGGTCCGTGTCGGCACGCGGGCCATGGCATCGGCCAGCCGGTCGACGGCGAGACGCCGGGGCGGCAGCTGCTCGAGCACCTCGTCGGCGAACGCGAAGAACCCGACCCGGTCGCCGTGGAGCCGGGCGACGTCCGCCAGCAGGAGCGCCGACGACATGGCGTGGTCGAGCCGCTCCCGGTCGCCGATCCGCTCACTCATCATCCGGCCCGCGTCGAGAGCAATGACCACACTCTGGCTCCGCTCCGCCTCGTACTCCCGCACGATCAGTGCGCCCCGGTGCGCCGTGGCCTTCCAATCGATGGTCCGCGGGTCGTCGCCCCGGACGTACTCCCGCAGGCTCTCGAACGCATGGCCCTCGCCCCGGAGCCGGACGTTCCGCACCCCGGCCCGACGCAGCCGCTCCTTCAGCCCCAGGAGCCGGTGCCGTCGCAGCTCGGCGAGCCCGGGCAGGACGAGCACCGGGTCGCGGCCCCCGAGCCGGTGCTGTCGCCAGGCGAGGCCCAGTGGACCCCGGACGCGGACGTGGATGTCGCCGAAGACGTGGACGCCCCGTTCCCACGGCCGGAACCGGTAGCTCCACCCGGCGGCCTCATCGCCCGGGGCGGGCAGCTCGGCGGCGTCGTCTCCCAGCCGGTCGACGGCCTCGGGGAGATCATCGGTGATCCGGACCCGGATCGTGTCCCCCCATGGAGCGGCTACCCGGGCGATCAGCCGCACAGTCAGCCGGGCGATGCCGGTAGCGCCGAGGGACAGCTGGGCCGGGAGCTCGCGGTCGACCACCGGGCGTGGCGCGATCCACGCGTCCAGGAGCGCCGTGGCCAGGAGGACGGCGTCCGCGGTGAGGGCGGCGGCCGGCGACACGAGGAAGAGTGCAGCGCCACCGGCCAGCAGGAGAAGCAGTGTGCGGGACGGGAGCGGCATGGTCAGCCGTGGTCCGGAACCTCGACGGTGTCGAGCACGGTGGTCAGCCACGCGTCCGCGTCGCGCCCCTCCACCTCCGCCTCCGGCGTCAGCATGACCCGGTGCCGGAGCACGGGGAGCGCCATGGCCTTCACGTCATCCGGCGTGGCGAAATCCCGCCCCTCGAGGACGGCGGCGGCCCGCACGGCCAGGAACAGGGCGACGCCGGCCCGGGGGCTGGCCCCGAGGCTGAACGCGGGCTGCTGCCGGGTCGCCCGCACGATACGCGTCATGTACCGGCGCAGACTGGACTCGACGTGCGTGGCCCGGACCTGCGCCTTGAGGGCCATCAGCCCATCGGCATCGAGGACGGTGCCAAGGGGGAACGTGGCCGTGCGGCTGGCATCGAACCCGTCGGCGTAGCGGTCGAGGATCCGGGCCTCGGCGTCCTCGTCGGGGTACTCGACCACGGCCTTGAGGAGGAACCGATCGATCTGGGCCTCAGGCAGCGGGTACGTGCCCTCGAAGTCCACCGGGTTCTGCGTGGCCAGGACGGTGAAATGGTCCGACAGCTCCCGGGTCTCGCCGTCCGTGGTGACCTGCCGCTCCTGCATCGCCTCGAGGAGCGCCGCCTGGGTCTTGGCCGGGGCCCGGTTGATCTCGTCCGCCAGGAGCAGGTCGGTGAAGATCGGGCCCGGTCGGAACGCGAAGTCCGTCTTCCGCTCGTCCAGCACGTTCACGCCCAGCAGGTCGGTGGGCATGAGGTCCGGCGTGAACTGGACCCGCTGGAACCGCAGCGCCAGCGCACGGGAGAGCGCCCGCACGGCAAGGGTCTTGGCCGTCCCGGGCACCCCCTCCACCAGCGCGTGTCCACCGGCCAGGACCGTCACGGCCAGCTGATGCAGCAGCCGCTCCTGGCCCAGCACCACGTCGGACAGGCCGTCCAGCAGCCGGTCCGCTGCCGAACGCGCCGGGGCCCCGGGTCGGGGGTCGGGGCGCGGGTCGGTCGGGAGCTCGCCCGGCGGGTCACCTGGGAGGTCGGGCGGAGTGTCAGGCTCGGGATCCGGGTTCGGATGGTCCATTGGGTCTTCCTTCATCGGATTCTCTTCATCTCCTGGATAGCTCGGTCGATCCGGGCGGCCAGCTCCGGCACGGGGGCGCCCCGGGCCAGGGCCGCCGAGACCGCGGCCGCGGCGTCGGCGCCGGTCAGGACGTTTCGCTCGAGCCGCTCGACGAACACGGCCTCCTCTCCGGCCATCGGGCGCTCCCGGCCGAGCCGTCGAGCGAACCCGGCCACCAGGCGGCGGCGAGCCAGCCCCTCGGCATCCGCCTGGCGGTACACCTCGCCCAGGGCGTCCACGTGCTCGAGGGGAGAGCGGCGGGACGCCGTCCGGGTCGCCCGGGGCGAGCCGAAGCGGACGGCCGCGGCCGCCAGCGCCAGCAGCGCGACCCCGATCAGCTGGAGCACGACCTTCCCGGCCGCCCCGCCGGTGATCGCGCGGGCCAGGGCACGGTACGGGCTCCCGCCCCGGTGGCCGTGGTGGTACTCGTCGAACCGGAGGGCGCCTTCCACCGGCGTCCACTCGGCGGCGACGCGGACCACCAGCGGTGCCAGCCCGGCGGTCCGGATCCGATCGTTGGACAGCAGCTGCCCGTCGGCGATGGCCAGGATCTCGCCGGCACCCCGCCGCAGGACCCCGACGATCGGCTCGCCGGTCACCGAGTCCAAGACCAGTGGCACGAGGGCCGGGCCGTCGAGCGTGTCCGGGTCGAAGGCCCATTGCACCGCCCCGATGCTGTCGAGGCCGGTCGTCCACCGATGCGGTGCTGCCACGGCGTTCTCGCCCGCCGCGTGGGAGAGGACGAGGCGGAGGTGCTCGTGGAAGCCCGGATCGGTCAAGCTCGCGGGCGGCGAGACGATGAGTCGGCCGCCCCGCTCCACCCACGCAAACAGGGAGTCGAGCTCCGCCGTCGAGAACGGCTCCACCGGCTCCAGCACCGCGAGCGGTCCCCGGATCGCGTCCACACCCGTCATGGGCGTGAGCCGCCGGTCGACGCTCACGCCCATTGCCTCCAGCGTCTCGTACAGGGCGCCGGCGCCGTCGGGCGTGGTCCGGTAGGTGGAGAGCCGATAGTCGAAGGCCACCTGGGAGACCGGCGGCGCCAGGAGCAGGACGGCCGCCGTGATGGCGACGAGGAGCACGCCGCCCCGGATCCACTCCCGTCGCGGATCAGCCATGCGCCTCCAGAGCGGAGGCCGTATCGGCGAGCCGCGCGTAGTGCTGCGGCCCCGGCTCGTCGCGGCCGTACGCCACCCGCTCGAACCAGCGGAGGAAAGCGTCGAGATCGCTCAGCGCCGGCGACCCGCGCTGCCTCGCCTCGCGCCGGTAGTCGCCAGGGGTCTTCGACGGATCCACGCGGACCACGTCGGCCTCGCCCAGACGCAGGAGCGTGGCCCGGTAGAGGGCGTGGGCCGCGAGCCGCCAGTCGCCTCGCTCCGCCGCGGCACGGGCCCGTGCCCGCCAGTCCCCGGCTGTGACCGGGACCGGCGCCTCGCCCCCGTGCCCGGACCGCCGGATCCGACGACGCCACCAGCGCACGCCCCGGACCGCGCCGTAGACCAGGACCGCCACACCGATCAGCGCGCCGATACTGGCCAGGACCGCGAACATGACGCTCCAGACGGAGTCGGTGGTGTCCGGTACGGAGAGCAGACGGAGGATGGCCGGCCAGAGCTCCGTGGAGAGCCACCGACCCACCGCCTCCAACCACTTCTGCAGGAGCGACGGCTCCGCCGGCGCGTACTCCGGGCGCGCGAGCACCGATTCCAGCGCACGGTGCACTTCGGCCGCGTCGATCGCCTCAGGCTGCTGCTGCATCCGCCGGGGGAGACTCCATCACGAGGGGGGACGGCGTCGCTGCGCCGGCGTCCCACGGGGCAAGGTCAAACCGTGCGCGGGACCGGCTCCGACACGACCTCCACGTCGTAACCCTCCCGCCGAACGCGGCGATCGTAGTACATGAACACCATGGCCGCCACCATGAACGGTGTGGTGAGGCCGGTGACCAGGAAGGAGACGACCTGATACAGATAGAGCTGAGTCGTCGACGCCGTCCCGGCGACCGTGGGATCGAACGCCGCGAACCCGAGCCCCATGGCGAAGCTGAGCCCGATCGTCGGCAGGATCATGATGATCCAGGCCGCCAATGCCGTCACACCGACGCGGATCCGGCCTCCCTTCCCGAGCTCGTGGGCCCGCCGCAGTGCCTTGATGGGGCCCAGCCCCTCGATCATGACGGCCGGCAGCCCCAGGAAGCCGATGGGCGCCCAGACGAAGCCCGCCACGAGGAACGCGGCACCGGCGGCCACGAAGCCCACGATCCCGGCGAGGGCGCTCTCCCCGAAGAGGAAGCCGGCGACCGCCATCACCACCGCGGCCGCCAGCAGCGCTGGCAGGAACACGGCCAGGACCGCCAGGTACGCCATGATCCAGAACCCGACCACGCGGAAGAACGCCTTCATGCCGTGCCGGAGCCCGTCCATCACGCTGACCGCCTCCTCCTTCACCGCCTGATCCACCTCCTGCGTCACGGCGCCCCACGAGATCGCCATGGTCAGGAGCAGCAGGATGTACAGCACGAACAACATCGTGGCCATCGCCGGGCTGAAGCCGGGCGTCACCGTAGCGGTGCTCGGGATGGCCGTCAGGTAGATACCCAGGAGGGGCACGATCCCGATGAGCGCGGTCACGAACAGAGGACCGAAATGGCGTCGCAGTACCTGAAACGAGCGGTCCAGGACCTCGCCCATGGTCATGGGGCGCAGGTCGGAGATCTTCGTCGTCATGGGGTCGCTCCGGGGTGAGAGGAACGCCGCCGACTCAGGGGTCTGTCACCATACCCGCCCGCTGATGACGACGCAACTCGACGGCGCCCGGCTCTAGTTCATGGACGGATCGAACGGGACCCGGGCCACCTTGTCGTACGGCGGTCCCTTCCGCTCGAGAATGTCGTACCAGAGGGCGTCGGGCGTGGGGGTGAAGATGTCATCGGCGGTGGCGGTCTCGAGGATCCAGGAGTCGGCGTCCATCTCGGCCTCGAGCTGGCCGGGCCCCCAGCCGGCGTGCCCGACGAAGACGCGGGCCCGGAGGACGGCGCTCCCGACGTCGGCGGAGACCTCGCCGGTGAGGAAGCCGACGTTCCCGAAGACGGGCACGTCCACGAGCCCCGGGACGGCGAGCTCGGCCATGAGCACGGCCTGGCTCGGCTCCACGGGCCCGCCCTGGAAGAGCGGCTCATCGGCATCGACGAGCCCGGCCAGCGTCGGGGCCGCCTCGTGGACCATGGTGTCGAGAGGGCGGTTGAGGACCACGCCGACGGCGCCGGCATCGTCGTGCTCGCCGATGAGGACCACGGTATGGCGGAAGTTCGGGTCGTACAGCCCGCCGCTGGAGATGAGCAGCTGTCCCTTCAGGTTCTCCACGGTCGCCTCCTCCGGTGGTGGCACGTCGCCTCCCTAGGTTGGCGACGGTCCGCCCCCGGGGTCAACCGGCCTACGCCGGCTCCGGCGCGCTCACGACCCGGGCCTGCTGGACGCCCTTGCCCCGGACCGCCGTCACCTCCAGCACCACGTCCTCGTGCTCGACGCGGTCGCCGATGGCCGGCGGTCGGCCGAGGCGGGTGAGGACCAGCCCGCTCACGGTGTCCACCTCGTCGTGCTCCAGGACGAGCCCCAGCGCCTCGCCGAGCTCGTCGAGACGGACGGTGCCGGCGACCCGGAGCCCGCCGGCCTCGTCCCGGCGGATCAGCGGCGTCTCGCCGGGATCGGCGATGTCGCCCACCACTTCCTCGAACAGGTCCTCGAGGGTCAGGATCCCCTCGGTGCCGCCGTGCTCGTCGAGGACCACGGCCACCTGGGACCGGGTGCGCCGGAGCGTGGCCAGGACCCGGTCGAGGGGCTCGGTGGCCGGGACGAACGGGACGTCGTGGACCATGGCCCGTTCCAGGCGGCCGCCCTCCCGGAGCCCCACGAGCAGGTCCTTCACGTGGACCACACCGACGATGCTGTCCAGGCTGCCCTCGTAGACCGGGTAGCGGGTGTGGCGGTCGGTCTCCAGCGCGGCGGCCACGGCGCTGCGGTCGGCGCCGAGGGCGAACCCGGTCACCCGGGTCCGGGGCACCATGACCTCGCCGGCCGTCAGGTCCGCGAACTCCAGCAGCTCCTGGACGACCCGGGCGGGCTCCCGGGCCAGGAGGCCGCCCGCCCGGCTCTCGGCCACGATGAAGCTGAGCTCGTCGGCGGTGCGGTAGTGCTCCTCGCTCACCGCGGAGCGCTCGACGCCGAAGAGCCGGAGGATCCCGTTGCCGAGCCCGTTCAGCGCCACGACCAGCGGGTAGAGGGTGATCTCGATGACGCGCATGGGCACGGCGATGGCCATGGCGACGGCGCCCGGCGCCTGGAGCGCCAGCGACTTGGGGACCATCTCGCCCAGCACCACGTGGAGGTACGTCAGGAACGCCACGGCCAGCACGCTGGCCACGGAGTGGGCGCCGATCCACTGGAGCGGTCCCAGTGCCTCGAGGTAGTGGTAGATCCACTCGGCCAGCAGGTGCTCGCCGTACATCCCCAGCGCCAGGCTCGCGGACGTGATCCCGAGCTGGGCGGTGGCGATGTAGCGGTCCTGCTCCCGGGCGTCGCCCAGCACCCGCTGGACCAGCCCGGCCAGCCGGTTCCCCGCCCGGGCCTTCCGCTCGATGGCCGCCCGCGGCGAGCCGATGATGGCGAACTCGGCGGCCACGAAGACGCCGTTCAGGATGATCAGGCCGGCGACGACGAGGGTCGGGATCATGGCGTCCCCCCGTCCTCCGGCGCCGCCGGCTCCCGGGGCTCCGGCGGCTCCTCCGACCCCTCCGGTCGGGCGAGCACGGTCCGGACGGCGTGGCCGTCGGTGGCCTCGACCTCGACGGTCACGCCGTCGACCTCGAGGACGTCGCCGACCTCGGGCACGCGACCCAGCCGCTCCATGATCAGCCCGCCCACCGTGTCGGAGTCGGCCTGCCACCGGGTGCCGACCCAGGGCGCGGCCTCATAGAGCGCCAGGTCGCCGGGCAGGCGCACGCGGCCGTCCGGCAGCCGCTCGGGCGCGCCCGCCGGGTGCTTGAACTCGTCCGCGATCTCGCCCAGCAGCTCGCTCAGGATGTCCTCGGTGGTGAGGACCCCGGACGTGCCGTCGAAGTCGTCCACCACCACGGCCATGACGCCCCGCTCCTCCCGCATCAGCGCCAGGACCCGGTCGGCCGAGACCGTCTCGTGGACCGCCAGGATCGGCCGGACGTGGTCCGCCAGCCCGGCACCATCCCCGTCCGCCAGTGCCGCGGCGGCCAGGTCCTTTGCGTGGACCACGCCCACGATCCGGTCGATGGAGCCCTGGTAGACCGGCAGCCGGGTGTACGGCGACGACGACGCCACGTCGAGCGCCGCTTCGAGCCCTTCCTCCCGGTCCACGGCCACCACCCGGGTCCGGGGGATCATCAGCTCCCGGGCCGTCCGCTGGGTCAGCCCCAGCGCCTGGTTCAGCCGCCGGTGCTCCTCGGGCTCCAGGTGGCCGCCCTCCCGGCTCTCGGCCACCAGGAACTTGATCTCCTCCGCCGAATGGAGGTGGCGGTGGGGCTTCGGCTCGACCCGAAGGAGCCGGAGGACCAGCCAGCCGCTCCCGTTCAGCACGGCGATGAACCACGCCAGCAGCCGCTCCGACCAGCGCATCGGCAGCACGGTCAGCAGGGCGAGGCGCGTGGGGTACTGGAGCGCCAGCGACTTGGGGACCAGCTCGCCCATGACCATCTGGAGCGTGGTCAGCCCGACCAGCACCACGGCCGCCGACGCCGACTGGGCGGCCAGCGTCTGCATCTCGCCCCAGCGCTCGAAGAGCGGCGTCAGCGCCTGCCCGAGCGTCGCCTGGCCGTAGGCACCCAGGACCAGGCTCGAGACGGTGATCCCGACCTGGCACGCGGCGATGTAGCGGTCGAGCCGGGCGGCCGACTCCAGCGTGGGCAGGAGGCTCCCGGCGAACCGGTTCCCCTCCTCCGCCATCTGCCGGACGCGGCTCCGTCGGACGCTCACGGCGGCGAACTCCGCCGCCACGTACAGTCCGTTCAGGGCGATCAGCAGGGCGATGGTCGCCCCGGTGAGAATGGTCACGAGCGAATGGTAGGACTTCCCGACCGGGGGTTCAACGTGCCATCGTTGCCCCGGGCGCCGCAGATCCTCGCCGACCTCGGTGCGGACGTGGTCAAGGTCGAGCCGCCCGACGGCGACCCCGTCCGGCGGTGGGGCCCGCCCTTCGTGGACGGCGAGAGCCCGCTCTTCCTGTGCGGCAACCGGGGGAAGCGGAGCATCGTCCTCGACCTGGACACGGCGGCGGGGCGCGACGTGCTCCGCCGCCTCATCGCACGGTGCGACGTGTTCGTCCAGGCGTTCCGGGCCGGTGTGGTCGAGCGGCTCGGGTTCGACTACGACACCGTCCGCGACCTCCGCCCCGGCGTGATCTACGTATCCGTCACCGCCTTCGGGACCGAGGGCCCGCTCCGCGACCAGCCGGGCTACGACCCGCTCATGCAGGCGTTCGCCGGGATCATGTCCGTCACCGGCCACCCCGGCGGGCCGCCGACCCGGGCGGGCACGTCGACCGTGGACATGGGGACCGGGCTGTGGGCCGGCGTGGCGGTGCTGGCCGAGCTGGTGGGAAGAGGCTGGAACGTTGGTGGGAGTCCGGGGAGTCGAGGGAAACCGGGGCGTCCCGAGAGCCCCGGAGGTCCCGGCGACCCCGGGAGCACCGGGCGGTCCGGCGGCGGCACACCCGGAGCGCGGCCGGACGCCGAGTCGGTCCATATCACCATGTCGCTGCTGGACACGTCGCTGGCGTGGATGGCGTACCACCTCCAGGGCTGCCTGGCGACCCGAGCCGTGCCGGGCCCGCTGGGCTCCGGGCTCGGCATGATCGCGCCGTACCAGGCGTTCCCCGCGGCCGACGGCGAGGTGATGATCGCCGCGGCCAACGACGGCCTCTTCCGCCGGCTCTGCGAGGCGCTCGGCCTCCCCGAGCTGGTCGATGACCCCCGCTTCACCGGCAACGCGGACCGGGTCGCCCACCGGGAGGCGCTGGTCGGGATCCTGGCGGAACGTACCCGCCGTCGTGCCCCCGCCGACGACCTCCTGGCACAGCTCCGCGACGCGGGGGTGCCGTGCGCCCCGATCCACGACGCGGCCGGCGTCGTCGAGGACGAGCAGGTCGCCGCCTCCGGGATGCTCCGCCCGCTGGACGCGCTGCCGGGGTACGTGGATGTCGCGATGCCGGTCCGTCGGAACGGGGAGCGACTTTCGGCCGCCGGCGTCCCGCCCCGGGTCGGTGAGCACACGGCGGAGGTCCTGGCCGAGCTCGAGGAAGCCTAGGAACCGCCCCCGGTCAGCGCGTCTTGCTTCGCTCGGTGTCGGTCCCGTCCATCCTCCACCGCCCTACTCCCCCTCGACGCGCGGGTCCAGCGGGTCCCGGAGCTCGCCGAGGATGGCCTCCACGGCGTCGGTCACGGTCACCAGCCCCACGACCTCGTCGCCGTCGCGCACCAGCGCCAGCTCCTGCGCCTGGTCCTGGAGGTAGTCGATGAAGTCGGCCACGGCCATCTCCGGTCGGACCTCCACCGGCTCGGCCGCCAGCTCGCGGACCCCGGTGTCGCCGGCCCGGATCGCGTCGAGGGCCGGGAGGAGCGACGAGGCGTACAGGATCCCGCGGTAGTCCCCGAGCCCGTCGCCGATCAGCGGATAGCGGCTGAAGCCCGCCTCGCGTACCCGGTCGAGGTTCTCCTCCAGCGGTGCGTCCTCCGACCACGCCACCACGTCGGACGCCGGGACCATGATCTCGCGCACCGGGACATCCTCGATCTCCACGGCCCGGAGGACCTCCTCCCGGCGATCCGGCGCTACACCGCTCCGGGCCAGGACCTCGCCCATCTCCTCCAGGAGGGAGCCCCGGGGGCCGGCTCGCCCATCCCGGTCTTCCGAGCGCCCTGGCTCCCGCCCTGACTCGCCCGAGGGGGCCTCCGCCTCCTGCTCCACCCACGACCGCTCCATCTCCACCCCGATCGCCCGGAGCGTCAGCTTCGCGGCGCCATCGCCGAGCTTGATCACCGGGTAGGTGACCTTCGTCCACCAGTAGAGCACGGGCGCGGCCCAGCGGGCAACCTCCAGCGGGCGCTCCACGCCGAGGTACGTGGGGGCCTGCTCGCCCCAGATCTTGTGGATCAGGTTGATCACCACTACGGCGGCGATGACACTGACCGTCGATGCCGTGGCCCCCTGGAGCCCGACCGCCTGGAAGACGGGCCGGAGGAGGTGGGTCACCGCCGGCTCCGCCACCACGCCGAGCAGGATGCTCGAGGTGGTGATCCCCAGCTGGCAGCCGGTGAGGTAGATCTCCAGCTCCTCGGTCATCTCCCAGCCCCGGCGCAGCCGGCGGTCCTCGCGGACCCGACGCTCGGAGAACTGACGGAGCCGCGTCAGGGCGAACTCCGTGACCACGAAGAAGGCGTTCGTGCTCGTGAGCACCACGCCGGCAGCGATCCGGACCACGATCTCCAACGTGCTCACGGCGCGCCTCCTTCCCTTTGCCAGATGCCAGATTCCGGCTCCACCACCGGCCAGGGGTCCATGCTGCGAAATCCACACCGCCGTCCCATCGGACGCCCGTTCGGCGGGGCGCACGCGCCCTTGTCGGCGCGACCCGCCGGCGTACCTTGGTCTCATGCCCGATGCGGACCCGCTGATCCCGTGGGGCTGGAACGAGCACTGGCGATCGGTCTGGGAGGCCCAGGCGCCGCCGGACTCGGAGCCCGCCCGTGTCCTGGAGGAGCACCGCGACCGGTACCGGGTCACCGGACCCGGGCCGGCAGACGACTCCGGGGCCCGGGTCGCCGTCCTCGCCCCGGGCGTGCCCCGTGCGGCCGTCGGCGACTGGGTGGCCGTCCGGGCGGGCGGGCCGGACGGCGCCGTTCGCATCGCGGCGACGCTGCCGCGAAGGACGAAGTTCTCCCGGGGTGCGGCCGGCGAGGAGGGTCGCGAGCAGGTGGTCGCGGCGAACGTCGATGTCGTCTGGATCGTGCACGGGCTCGACACACCGGTGAACCCCCGGCGGATCGAGCGCTACCTGGCGGCGGCGTGGGAGAGCGGGGCCCGACCGGTGATCGTGCTGTCGAAGGCCGACATGCACGCGGACGCCGAGGAGGCGCGTCGCGAGGCCGAGGGCGTTGCGCCGGGCGTGCCGGTCCGGGTGGTCAGCGCCGGGCCGCACGACGATGTCACGGAGCTGGGCTCCGACCTGCAGCCCGGCACCACCATCGCGCTCCTGGGCCCGTCCGGGGTCGGCAAGTCGACGCTGGTGAACCGGCTCCTCGGCGGGCACGTCCTGGCCACCGGCGAGGTCCGGGAGTACGACCGGAAGGGCCGCCACACCACCACCAGCCGCCACCTGGTCCCGCTCCCCGGCGGGACGCTGCTGCTGGACACGCCCGGGATGCGGGAGCTGCAGCTCTACGGGGTCGACGACGGGCTCGACCGTACGTTCCCCGACATCCACGAGCTGGCGGGCGGGTGCCGGTACCGGGACTGCGCCCACGACGCGGAGCCGGACTGCGCCGTGAAAGCCGCCGTCGAGGACGGACGACTGGACCCGGACCGGCTGGCCAGCTACCACAAGCTGCAGGCGGAGGCCGACTGGCAGGCCCGCAGGGACGACCCCCTCGCCCGCCAGGAGGAGGTCGCCCGCTACAAGGCCATCATGAAGAGCATGAAGGCCCACCCGAAGTACCGACGCTGAGTACCGGCGCCGAGTGCCGGCGGCGAGCTAGTCGAAGCCGAACAGCGGCGGGAAGAGGAAGACCACCACGGCGGTCCAGCCGGCGATCACGTACAGGTAGCTCATCTGCCAGTCCCAGAGCCGGGAGACGGTGCCGTCGCCCCGGAGGAAGCGGGCGTACAGCACGGCCGAGCCGGCGAGGTTCACCAGCAGCACCACGTTCATCCCGAGCGCCGCCAGACGGTTGGGTGTGAACCCGAAGTCCGAGATCCGGGCCCCGATGGCCCAGAGCGCCAGCACGTCCACCAGCAGCCCGGTCGCCACCAGCGTCAGCTGGATCCAGTCCAGGACGCCGGGGGGCGCCAGCGGGTCCCGGGCCGAGATCGAGTACAGCAGCAGCCCGAAGACCACCACCAGCAGCATGTCGACGGCGATCAGGATCTCCCGCTCGACATCGAGCCCGCGCCCCGTTGCCACCATCGTCACCAGGAAGGCCAGGAGCACCAGCGTGAACAGCGGGACGAAGACCCGGGCCAGCACCGGCGCCATGTTCTCGATGACGCTCTGCTTCGCCTCCACGAGCCAGGTGGCGACCACCGTGGCGGCCACCGCCCCGCACGGCAGGATCCAGCTCCCGACCAGCGGCTCCACGTCCAGCCCGATCGCCCCGAACAGGGCCAGCGTCAGGGCGACCAGCACACCGCCGCCCAGCGCCATCAGCACGAAGTAGATGAACAGCTCGCCGGTGAACCGGATGAAGTCCATCCGCCGCTCGCTGCCCCGCCAGCGGCCGCCGACGTACGCCACGCCCACGGCCAGCCAGAGCGCGATCGGAAGGTGGAGTATGGCCAGGATCGCCGTGTCGGGCTCGGCTGCGGGATAGCCGACGAACGGGTACGCGTTCACCACTACGGCCGAGACGACGAACGCCGACGCCACCCACGCGGCGCTCGACGCCGACAGCGGCCGCTCCCACGCGAAGTAGGCCACGATGAACGGAAGCGTGAAGAACGCGATGTTCAGCGGGTAGAACAGGCTCGCATCCGGATCGAGCGGGACCCCGAAGAGCTCCGGGACCTTGATCGCCACGGCCGCCGCGACCGCCAGGAGCAGCGCCACCCACATCGTCCGGGTGCCCGACCCCGCGGCCGCGCCGGCACCCCCGGGCCCGGTGTCGCCCGCCAGCACCAGCTGCTTCCACAGCCGATCCGAGTGCTCCCGGGCGAACTCCCGCGTCAGTGCGTCGATGGCACCGATCCGCTTGACCGCCACCAGGAACGCCTCGTCGCCCGACAGTCCGTCCTCGGCCAGCGACGCGATCTGCTCCCGGAGATGGTCCTCCAGCTCCTCCACGTCCGGGGCCGTCATCGCCGTGCTGCGGCGCAGGTGCGCACGCCACGCGTCGATCTGCTCCTCGAGGGAGTCCGCCTCGGTACCGCCCGGACGATTCGAATTCATCGGATCAACTCACCTGTGGTGAAATAGTTGGGAACCCGCGGGCACCCGCCGACTCGGCAAGCACCGACCAGACCTGACGGAGCGCCTCGTCCACCGTGCGCCACTGCCGCCGCTCCTCGGCCAGCTGCTCCAGACCGGCCTCGGTCACCCGGTAGTACTTCCGTCGCCGCCCCGACTCGGATTTCTCCCACCGGGACTCCACCAGACCGGAACGCTCCAGCCGATGCAGGACCGGGTAGAGCATCCCGTCCGTCCACTCCAGCTCGCCCCCCGACAGCTCACGCACCCGCTTCAGGATCGCGTAGCCGTAGCTGTCCCCCTCGGCCAGAATGGCCAGGACGAGCGGCGTGGAGGACGCGGCCACCAGGTCCTTGTTGATGCTCATCGACCCGGCACGCCCCGACGCGGCACGCCCCGGCGACGGGTAGCGCTTCCGGCCCCGGCGGCCGTACATTCGGCCCACTTGCGCGTATGCATAGAAGCAGTATACATAGAACCACAAGGTATAGGCAAGAGGCCCGTGACACGGGCCGGAACCGGGACGGGGGCAGCAGTGGCGAAGTGCTGCTGAGTGCCGGCTCGGCGGCGGGCACGCTGGCGCTGGCCAGGCGCGGCGACGGCCGGGAGCTGCGCCCGGGGCGCGGCAGCGCCGGGCTCGACGCCGACGGCGGCGACTGACGCGGCGCCGTGTCTCTGACGGCGGGGAGCTGACGGGGCCGGCGCCCGGGCCGAGTCGCCGGCCTACTCCTCGACGCTCTGCTCGTCCAGGATCTCCCGCACGCGGTCGCCGGTGATCTCCTCTTCCTCCTGGAGCACCTCGGCGACGCGATCCAGGGCGTCCCGCTTCTCCTCGAGGACGGTCGTGGCCCGCTCGAAGGCATCGTCGATGATGGCCATGACCTCCTCGTCGACGACCCGGGCCGTCTCATCGCTGTAGTCGCGGCGCTGGGCGATCTCCTCGCCCAGGAAGACCTGCTCTCGCCTGCTGGCCGACGCCATGGGCCCGATCCGCTCGCTCATCCCCCATTTCAGGACCATCTTCCGGGCCAGGCTGGTGGCCTGCTGGAGGTCGTCCTCGGCGCCGCTGGTCAGGGTGTCGAAGACGGTCCGCTCCGCGGCCCGCCCGCCGAGCATCACGGCCAGCCGGTCGAGCATGTGCGCCCGCTCGTGGATATAGCGTTCGTCGTCGGGCAGCTGGTGGGTGCTGCCCATGGACCGTCCCCGGGGCACGATGGTGACCTTGTGGATCGGGTCGGCGTGGGCGAGGGAGGCCGCCACGAGGGCGTGCCCGCCTTCGTGATACGACAGCAGCTCGACCTGCCGGTCGGAGAGTGCGAGCCCCTGGCGCTCGAGTCCCATGAGCACGCGGTCCCGGGCCTCCTCCACGTGGTCCTGGGTGATCCGCTCGGCGTCCTCGCGTGCGGCCGTGAGCGCGGCTTCGTTGAGCAGGTTCTCCAGGTCGGCGCCGCTGAACCCCGGCGTGCCTTTCGCCACGGACTCCAGGTCCACTTCCGGGTCCAGCGGCTTGTCTTTCCCGTGGAGCTCGAGGATCGCCTGGCGCTCGGTGGCGGTGGGCAGGTCCACGGTGATGCGCCGGTCGAAGCGACCGGGGCGGAGCAGCGCCTCGTCGAGGATGTCCGGCCGGTTCGTGGCCGCCATCACGATGACGCTCTCGTTCGGCTCGAAGCCGTCGAGCTCGGAGAGGAGCTGGTTCAGCGTCTGCTCCCGCTCGTCGTGGCCCCCGCCGAGCCCCGCGCCCCGCTGTCGGCCGATGGAGTCGAGCTCGTCGATGAAGATGATGGCGGGCGCTTCGTCCTTGGCGCGCTCGAACAGGTCGCGCACCCGCTTCGCGCCCACCCCGACGAACATTTCCATGAAGTCGGAGCCGGTGATGATGAAGAACGGCACGTCCGCCTCCCCGGCCACGGCCCGGGCCAGGAGCGTCTTGCCGGAGCCGGGCGGGCCCACCATCAGCACGCCCTTCGGCACCTCGGCCCCCAGCTCCTGGAACCGTGTCGGGTCCTTGAGGAACTCGATGACCTCACGCAGCTCCTCCTTCGCGCTCTCGACGCCGGCCACGTCGTCGAAGGTGGTCTCCTCTTCCGTCCGGTCGTAGAGCTTGGCGCCGCTCTCGCCGATGTTCAGGATGTTCTGCCCCCGGGTCTGCATCCGTCGGTACGCCAGCCAGCCGATCCCGAACAGGAAGAGGATGGGGGCCACCCAGAGGAGGAGCGTCCACCAGCCCCCGTCGCTGGTCGGGCGGGTCTCGACCCGGACGCCCTGCTCCCGGAGGAGGGTGAGCAGCTCCTCGTCGCCGAACGAGGGGAGGAAGGTGACGAACTCGGAGTAGCGGGTCGTGTCGCCCGCGGCCACGTGCGTCGCCGAGTCCGCCAGCGTGCCCCGGACCCGCTCGCCCTGGACCACGACCTCGGTGACGTTGCCATCGGCGACCTGGGCCCGGAACGTCGTGTAGCTGATGGTGGGGCCACCCTGCCCGGGCATGTCCAGCGCCCACCAGCCGAGCACGAGGATGGCGAGGAGCCAGAGCAGGAGCCGCCACGAGACCGCGGGCGACGCGCCGGGACCCGGCCCGTGCCGAGGAGCCCCGTCCTTGTTCCGGTCCTGCCGTCCGTCTCTCAGAGTGCGCTCCCGCCCGTGTAGCCGCTCGCTCCGTCAGGCGAAATGGGGCGCAAGGGGCGTACCGGCCCGAGGCTCCGTCTCGACCACCGAGGGCCCCTCCGCCGTCATCGCGCTCGGCATGGCCACGCCCTACGTTGTGGGCGTGTCGACGCGCTGGCCGGGTCTCGCCGTGCGGCGGGAGCGTCAGCGTCCGGCACCGTGAGGTGCCCGAACGGGCCGCACCCCCAACGCGGCCTCCCTCACAGGGCGCCGGTGCCCCACCGCGTGTCCGGTGGACGCGGGGTTCCACGCATCTGTGCGGGAGAGACACGATGTCGAGGAGAGCCATGAGGAGAGTCATGCTTACGGTCCGACCCACACACGCCGTTTCGTTCCTGCTGCTGGCGCTGCCCGGCACCGCGGCGGCCCAGGGGGATGCCGGCCATGCGGCGTCGTCCCCTCCGATCTATGACGACCTGGGGAGCCACCACTACGAGATCACGACCGACGTGCCGGAGGCGCAGGCGTACTTCGACCAGGGTCTGCGCCTCTACTACGCCTTCAACCATCAGGAGGCGATCCGGTCGTTCCGGGAGGCGCAGCGTCTCGACCCGGAGTGCGCGATGTGCTGGTGGGGCGAGGCACTGGCGTGGGGCCCGAACATCAACCTGCCCATGGATTCGGCCGCGGGTGTGGCGGCGTGGGCGGCCGCGCAGGAGGCGCTGGCCCGTCGCGGCTCCGCCGGCCGGAAGGAGCGGGCACTGATCGACGCCCTGGCGGAGCGCTATTCCGAGGTGCCGCCCGCGGATCGGGCGGCGCTGGACTCGGCGTGGGCGCGGTCGCTCATCGCGCTCTCGGACCGCTGGCCCGAAGACCTGGAGATCGCCGTGCTCATGGGTGAGGCGCAGATGGACCTCCGGCCGTGGGACTACTGGCAGGAGAACGGCGACCCGTACCCGGGCATCGACCGGGCGCTCGCCTCCTTCGAGCGGGTCATCGAGCGCAACCCCAACCACCCCGGCGCGTGTCACTTCTTCATCCACGCGGTGGAGAAGCTGTATCCGGAACGGGCGGTGGAGTGCGCCGAGCGGCTGGCGGGACTGATGCCCGGCGCCGGCCACATCGTCCACATGCCGGGCCACATCTACATCCGGCTGGGCCGGTACCGGGAAGTGATCCGTCTGAACGAGCACGCCGCGCACGCGGACGAGACGTACATCCGGGACCAGCGACCGACACCGGGCGTCTACACCGCCGGCTACTACCCGCACAACTACGACTTCCTCGCCTTCGCGGCGGCCATGGTCAAGGAGCAGGAGAAGGCCGTCGAGGCCGCGGACCGGATGGCGTCGCTGATCCCGGCCGAGCTGGTCGGGGCGCCGGGGATGATGTTCCTCCAGCACTACATCACCCGCCCGCTCCAGCTCCGGATCCGGTTCGGGCTCTGGGACGAGATCCTGGCCACGCCGGCGCCGGCGGAGGAGTACCCCCACGCCCGGGGCATGTGGCACTACGCACGGGGCCGGGCTCTCGTGGCTACCGGTCGGCTCTCCGAAGCGGCGGGGCAGCTGGAGGAGCTCCGGTCGCTGGCGACGTCGCTCCAGGGCGTCCGGCTCGAGTTCAACGAGGCCGGGCACATCCTGGGCATCGGCGTTCACGTCCTCGCCGGGCGGCTGGCCGAGGCCCGGGGCGACCGTGACGCCGCCATCGACCACCTCCGGGAAGCCGTCCGCCTCGAGGATGCGCTGCTCTACGGCGAGCCGCCGGAGTGGACGGTCATGACCCGGCACGAGCTGGGCGAGATGCTGCTGGCCGCCGGGCGCCCGGCCGAGGCCGCCGCCGTCTTCCGGAAGGACCTGGAGCGGTTCCCGGAGAACGCCTGGTCCACCGACGGTCTGGCCCGGGTGGGGAAGGCGATGGACGAGCCCGACTCGTGACGATCGTCGAGCCGGATGACGTACCGGCGGTCGTGTCGGTGCTGGCCGAGGCGTTCCACGATTACCCCGTCATGCGGTACGTGCTGGGCGACGGGCAGGGCTACGAGCGCCGGCTCCGCACGCTGGTGACCTTCTTCGTCATGGCCCGGGTGCTCCGGGACGAGACCGTCCTCGGGGTGGCCGATGGCGACGGCCTCGCCGCGGCGGCGCTGGTCTCCCGACCCGGCTCCGTCGCCGCAGAGCCGCAGCCGCTCTCCGATCTGCGGGAGGAGACGTGGTGGCAGCTGGGCGCGGACGCCCGGACCCGCTACGAGATCTTCGGCCGGGCGGCAGGCCAGCTCGGTGTGGACGAGGACCACCTCCACCTGAACATGATCGGGGTCCGTCGCTCGAGGCAGGGCCAGGGCATCGGACGACGGCTGCTCGAGCACGTCCACGACCTCTCGGCCGACGACCCGGCGTCCGCGGGCGTCTCCCTGACCACCGAGGTCGAGGAGAACGTGGGGCTCTACCTGCGCTGCGGGTACGAGCTCCTCGGCAGCCGCCCCGTGGAGTCGGCCTTCACGACCCGGGCGATGTTCCGGCCGGACGATCCGGACGCGATTCCAGGACCCGCCTGAGGTACCCGAGCCCCGCCACCACCCCGAGCCGACCGATGGCGCCGGACACCAGCCCCACCAGATGGCCGTCCCCGTCGATCACGGGCGAGCCGCTCGCGCCCCCCGGGTCCACGCTCGGGTCCAGGGGCTGCACGTAGTAGTACGTCGGGAAGACCCGGAACACCCGGAGCGGACGGACCGTCGGGTCCGGATCGCGGCGCTCCGCCCGGCTCCGGCCGACCGCGTAGATGGTGTCGCCCGGCGCCACCGGCCCGGGGCTCAGCTTCAGTGGGTGGACACCCTCCGCCCAACCGTCGAGCTCGAAGACCAGCCAGTCCCGGTCCTTCAGCCCGCCGAAGCTCCCGATGGGCTCCGTCGCGTCGGCGTTGATCAGCGCCCGGGTGTGCACGACCCGCCCGGTGTCCCGGCTGGAGCGCAGCGACCAGTGCCGGAAGTCGTCGCCCAGCGCCACGGCCCCCAGCCCCCGATCCTGCCGGAAGAGCATGAAGATGTGCTTCGCGGTCACGCCCACGGTGTCGCCGCCAGCCAGGCATACGTCGTGTCCTCGAACACGACGTCGCTGCTCAGCGCGAAGTCCGGCCACTCCGACACGGGCTGGTCGACCCACGGCGCCGGCGGGCGCGTGGCGGCCCGGCCAATGTCGTCCCCCCCGCACCCCGCAGCGACCAGCGTGGCCAGCGCTGTCAGGAGGAGCCCGGTGTGGCGTGCGTGCGCAGCGGGCGGGCGGTCATGGGCCGTCATGTCGTTCCCCGGTTTCGGTGGGCCGTCACGTGTCGTACGGCGTACGGACGCAATGAATTCACGCGCCCCGGGCCCTTCCGGCAACCGCCCCCCGCCGCCGGGCCGGTGTTGCCGCGCCGGCCGACGAGGGTCGATACTGATGCCGAACCCCGTTCCCCCCACACCGGAGCCGCCATGCCCGCCACGATGCGACGGATCGCCCGCCACCAGTATGGCCCGCCGGAGGTACTCCGGCTGGAGAACGCGCCCCGCCCGCAGCCAGCGGCGGACGAGGTGCTGGTCCGGGTCCGGGCCACCACGGTCAACTATGGCGACCTCCTCGCCCGGGACTTCCGCTCCGTCAGGCCGTCGACATTCAACATGCCGTACCCCCTGCTGCTCCTGTCCCGGCTCTACTTCGGACCGCGCCGCCCCCGGCAGCCGGTGCTGGGCAGCGAGTTCGCCGGCCGGGTCGAGTCGGTGGGGACCGACGTGGATGCCTTGACCCCCGGCGACCGGGTGCTGGGCTACACCGGACAGGGCATGGGCGGATACGCGGAGTACCTGCGGGTGAAGCACGACGCCGTCATCGCCCCCACGCCCGCGTCCATGACCGATGAGCAGGCCGCCGCCTTCCCCTACGGCGCCATCACGGCGGTGGGACTCCTGCGGGACGTGGAGATGCAGGGCCGCTCGGTCCTCATCGTCGGGGCGTCCGGCGGCATCGGGTCGTTCGCCGTCCAGCTGGCCAGGCACGCCGGCGCCGAGGTGACGGGCGTCGCCGGCACCGCGCGGCTGGAACGCGTCCGGGCGCTGGGCGCCGACCACGTCGTCGACTACACGAAGGAGGACTTCACCGCCTCCGGCCGCCGGTACGACCTGATCGTGGACGTGCTGGGCGGTCGCTCCTTCCGCGACGTGCGCGGCGCCCTCACCGACCGCGGCACCTACCTCCTCGCCAGCTTCAAGACCCCGCAGCTCGCGTGGGCGGTCCGGACCCGGTTCGGCTCCGGCCCCCGGGTCCGGTGCGTACTGACCGGCCAGACCCGGACCGACCTGCTGGAGGCCGTCAGGCTGGCCGAGGCCGGCGCCCTCACCCCGCGCGTCGACCGGACCCTCCCCCTGGAACAGGCCGCCGAAGCGCACCGGTACGCGGAGAGCGACGCGCGCAGCGGGACCGTGGTCCTGACCGTGGGCTGAAGCGGACGCGGCCCGCCCGGCCCCGTCGGGGACGGGCGGGACGGCGGGTCCCGGGCGACCGAGGAGCGCGCGAGCGGATGCGTCGATCCTCGACGCCACGCTCGATCTGATGGCGGAGGGGGGCTACGCGGCACTGACGATGGAGGGGATCGCGGACCGGGCGGGTGTCGGGAAGGCGACGCTCTATCGGCGGTGGAAGTCGCCGGAGGAGGTGGTCGCGGCGGCCGTGGCGGCCTTCGTGGAGGAGATCCGGATCCCGAACACGGGGTCGGTGGAGGAGGATCTCCGGCTCCTGATGCGGCAGGCGGTGGAGGTGTATCGGGGCCGTCCGGGCCGGGTACTGCCCGGTCTCCTCGCGGCGATGGCGGCGAGCGAGGAAGTGGGTCGTGCGGTCCGCGATCACTTCCTCGAGGGGCGGCGGGCGGCGCTGGCCACGGTGGTGGACCGGGCCGTGGGGCGTGGCGAGCTGGACCCGGACGTGGACGTGGAGCTGATCCTCGACTTCCTGGGCGGCCCCCTCTTCTACCGGATTCTGGTCACGGGCGCTCCCCTCGATGACGACCTGGCCGGCGGTGTGGTGGACGTGGTCGTCCGGGGCGTCGGCCGGGCGGCCTCTGCCAGCGATGAGGGAGGCCCGGCATGAAGATCCACGCCATCCAGACCGGCACGGTCCGGGTCCACGAGCGGCAGCGGACCGGAACGGGTCGGGGCACGGTGCGGTTTCTGAACACGCTGCTGGACCGGGCCTGGACCCCGCCCCTCCCCATCCACGCGTGGGTGGTCGAGCATCCCGAGGGGGTGATCCTGGTGGACACGGGCGAGACCGCCCGGACGTCTGAGCCGGGGTACTTCCCACGCTGGCACCCGTACTTTCGGCTCGGCGTCCGGGAGGACGTCGCTTCCGGGCACGAAGTCGGCCCGGCGCTCCGGAGGCTGGGGATCCCGCCGGCCGAGGTCCGCTGGGTCGTCATGACGCACCTCCACACGGACCACGCGGGCGGGCTGGAGCACGTGGTCGGCTCGGAGATCCTGGTCAGCCGGGAGGAGTACGAGGACGCGAGCGGTTGGAAGGGACGGGTGAGAGGCTACCTTCCGAACCGGTGGCCCGCGGACTTCTCCCCCACCCTCGTGCGGTTCGCTCCGGAGCCGTTCGGTCCGTTCCCCGAGAGTCACGCACTCACGGAGTCCGGCGACGTTCGGCTCGTCCCGACTCCGGGCCATACCCGTGGCCACCTGTCGGTTGTCGTCGAGCTTGGTGAGACCGTCCTCTTCTTCGCCGGGGACGCCGCCTACACGGAAGCGAACCTCCGTGCCGGTGAGGTCGACGGGGTGGCCTCGATGGGCGCGGGCGAGGACGTGGCGGCCCGGACCCTCACCCGGATCCGGGCGCTCGGCGAGGAGCGCTCCCTCGTCTTCCTCCCGTCCCACGACCCCGGCTCACGATCCCGCCTGGCGGCGGCCCTCTCTCCCGCGCCCGCTTGACCCGGATCGTGATCTGGCGTCGCCTAGACGGGTCGGGCGGCGAGGTCTGTGTGCTGGCCGAGCGTTCGGAGGGTCCGGAGCTGCGGGGTGTGGCTACGGAAGCCGTCGATGGAGGCTGCCGGATCACCTGCTACTCGATCCGGTGCACCCCGGCGTGGCGGCGGGAACGGGGGCGGAGCGCTGGCCGGGCCGGCCGTCCCGGCCCCGGGATCTCCGGCCCCGCGCCCCGGTCCGTGTTGTCAGCCGCGACGTTCCTCCCTACCCTACGCTCAACTTGAGCTGCCGGGGCGTCGCACAGCGCCGGCGTGGTGAGCAACAATGCATTCTACTGCCTCCGAACCTGCGTCGGACGCGGGACGATCAACCATAGAAAGCGAATCCCATGGACAAGTCGCCGCCGATCATCTACACCTGGACCGACGAGGCCCCCGCCCTCGCCACGCACGCGTTCCTCCCCGTGATCCGTGCGTTCGCCGGGGCCGCGGGCGTTCCGGTGGAGACCCGGGACATCTCGCTGGCCGGCCGGATCCTGGCGGTCTTCCCCCACCTCCTGAGCGACGCGCAGAAGGTGTCGGATGACCTGGCCGAGCTGGGCCGCCTGGTGGAGAAGCCCGAGGCGAACATCATCAAGCTGCCGAACATCAGCGCGTCCGTCCCCCAGATGAAGGCGTGCATCACCGAGCTCCAGGCCAAGGGGTACCCGCTGCCGGACTACCCGGCCGAGCCCAGCACCGACGAGGAGCGGGCCATCAAGGAGCGGTACGACTCGGCGAAGGGCAGCGCCGTGAACCCTGTGCTCCGTCAGGGCAACTCCGACCGTCGGGTACCGAAGCCCGTGAAGGAGTACGCCCGGAAGCACCCACCCCGGATGAAGGAGTGGCCCGAGGACTCGAAGACGCACGTAGCGACCATGGACGCCGATGACTTCCGGCACAACGAGGAGTCGGTCTGCCTCGACGAGGCGACCGAGGCCCGGATCGAGCACGTGGCGGAGGATGGCAGCGTCACGGTGCTGAAGGAGTCGCTCCCGCTCCAGAAGGGCGAGGTGCTCGACGCCACGTACATGAGCAGGGACGCGCTGGTCCGCTTCCTCCACGAGCAGATCGAGGATGCGAAGGAGAAGGGCGTGCTCTTCTCGCTGCACATGAAGGCCACGATGATGAAGGTCTCCGACCCCATCATCTTCGGCCACGCCGTGCGGGCCTACTTCGATGACCTCTTCGACGAGTACGGCGACCTCTTCGAAGAGCTGGGCGCCGATCCCAACAACGGGCTCGGCGACATCCTCAAGAAGATCGCAGAGCTGCCCGAGGCCCGACGGGCGGCCATCGAGGCCGACATCGAGGCGGCATACGAGAGCGGGCCCGACATCGCCATGGTGAACTCGGACAAGGGGATCACCAACCTCCACGTCCCGAGCGACATCATCATCGACGCCTCCATGCCGCCCATGATCCGCGACTCGGGCCGCATGTGGAACCCCGACGGCGAGCTGCAGGACTGCAAGGCCGTGATCCCGGACTCGAGCTACGCCCCCATCTACGACGTGGTGGTCCGGGACTGCCAGGCCAACGGCCAGTTCGATCCCACCACCATGGGCAGCGTCGCGAACGTGGGGCTCATGGCCCAGAAGGCGGAGGAGTACGGGTCGCACGACAAGACGTTCGAGATCCCGGCCGCCGGCACCGTCCGGGTCGTCGACGGGGACGGGAACGCCCTGTTCGAGCACGAGGTGGAGGAGGGCGACATCTGGCGCGCCTGTCAGGCCAAGGACGAGCCAATCCGCGACTGGGTGGGGCTGGCGGTGCGGCGAGCCCGGGCCACGGGCACGCCCGCCGTGTTCTGGCTGGACGAGGATCGGGCCCACGACGCCGTGCTCATCGAGAAGGTCCGACGGTATCTCCAGGACCACGACACGGAGGGTCTCCGGATCGAGATCATGGCGCCCGAGCACGCCATGGCCTTCTCCCTGGAGCGGATCCGCCGCGGCGAAGACACCATCTCCGTCACCGGTAACGTGCTGCGCGACTACCTCACCGACCTCTTCCCCATCCTGGAGATCGGCACCAGCGCCCGCATGCTCTCCATCGTACCCCTGCTGAACGGCGGTGGGCTGTTCGAGACCGGCGCCGGCGGCTCGGCGCCCAAGCACGTCCAGCAGTTCCAGGAGGAAGGCCACCTCCGCTGGGACTCCCTCGGCGAGTACCTGGCGCTGGCCGCTTCCCTCCAGCACCTCGGAGAGAGCTTCGACAACGGCCGGGCCCTGGAGCTCGGCGAGGCGCTGGACACGGCCACGGCAGAATACCTCCAGAACGCCCGGTCGCCATCCCGGAAGGTCCACGAGATCGACAACCGCGGGAGCACCTACTACCTGACCCGCTACTGGGCCCGGGCGCTGGCGGACCAGACCGTCAACGCGGCGCTGGCCGAGCGGTTCGCACCCGTGGCCGAGGCGCTGGAGGAGAGCGACGAGCAGATCCTGGCCGAGCTCGACGACGCCCAGGGCGAGCCCCAGGACATCGGGGGGTACTACCTGCCCGACCCGGAGCGGGTCGCAAACGCCATGCGACCCAGCGGGACGCTGAACGCAGTCATCGACGGCATCTAGGGAGTCCGGCGCCCGCGCGGAGTGCCCGCGATCGGACACTCCGCGTCGTCGAGTGGATGCCATGGTCGCCCCACGCGACTCTCCTCGCTTCTTTTCGGGGCATCCTCCACTTGACGGGCTCGCGCCCGCACCCGCATTGTATCAGTAATCGGACGGCCAACCCCCCCTGGTTGTGCAGAACGATCTGAAAGGGGGTAGACGTGCCGGTGCCTGAACGGTTTCGACAGCTGCATATCTGGCCACTGGCCTTCCCGCGCGCCCGCGCGAGCTTCTCCATCCCCCTCCCGGTCGGCTCGAGCCACACACCGACGCGCATCCCGACCTCGACCGGGCCCGGCGCGTCCCCGATCACTCGCATCCACCACCCCGGTTTCGGGCAGCTGATCGAGGGGTCCCCTCGTTCGGTTGTGAAACGGAGGCTTCCATGATGTTCGAAGGTCAGGCGATACAGTGCAGCACGCTCGATGGCGGGATCGTCGAGCTGCGATTCGATCTCCAGGGCGATTCCGTCAACAAGTTCAACCGGGCGACCCTGGAAGAGCTCCGGGAAGTGGTGGAGCTCCTCGAGGCCGATGAGGACGTCAAGGGGCTTCTGGTCACGAGCGGCAAGGACGGCTTCATTGTCGGGGCCGATGTGACAGAATTCACAGAATATTTCCAGTACCCGGAGGACCAGCTGGTCGACTGGCTCCTCGATGTCAACCGGGTGTTCTCGGCGATCGAGGATTTCGACTTCCCGTCGGTCACGGCGATCAACGGCTTCGCCCTCGGCGGCGGGCTGGAGATGGCGCTGACGACCAGCTATCGGGTGATGGCACCCGAGGCGAAGGTCGGCCAGCCGGAGACGAAGCTGGGGATCATCCCCGGGTTCGGCGGCACCGTGCGGCTCTCCCGTCTCACGGGCGCCGACAACGCCATCGAGTGGATCGCCGGCGGCAGTCAGTACGACGCCGAGACGGCGTACGAGACCGGCGTGGTGGACGCGGTCATCCCCGCCGACAAGCTCCGTGAGGGCGCCCTCGACCTGCTGGAGCAGGCGGTGGCGGGCGAGCGGGACTGGCGGTCTCGCCGGGAGGAGAAGATCTCGCCGCTCAAGCTCAATCTGACCGAGAGCATGATGGCCTTCGAGACGGCCAAGGGGTTCGTGGCCGGCAAGGCGGGACCCAACTACCCTTCCCCTGTGGCGGCGATCAAGGCGATCCAGAGGCACGCGACCATGGGGCGGGACGAGGCGCTGGAGGTCGAGGCGAAGACGTTCGCCCGGATGGCGAAGACGCCCACGGCCGCCAACCTCGTCACCATCTTCCTGGGCGATCAGTACGTGAAGAAGGTGGCGAAGGCGATGGCGGAGACCGCCCCGGACGTGGAGTCCGCGGCGGTCCTCGGGGCCGGGATCATGGGCGGCGGGATCGCCTACCAGTCGGCGTACGAGGGTGTTCCCATCGTGATGAAGGACATCGACGAGGAGGCCCTCGATCTCGGGATGACGGAAGCGCGCAAGCTGCTGGGCAAGCAGCTCTCGCGCGACAAGATCGACGCGGAGGAGATGGCCGATATCCTGACCCGGATCCGCCCGACCCTCTCCTACGGCGACTTCGGGAACGTGGACATCGTGGTGGAAGCGGTGGTGGAGAACGAGAAGATCAAGAAGTCGGTCCTGGCCGAGGTCGAGGACCGGACGAAGGATGACGCCGTGCTGGCCAGCAACACCTCCACGATCTCGATCACGCGCCTCGGTGAGGGGCTGAAGCGGCCGGAGAGCTTCTGCGGCATGCACTTCTTCAACCCCGTCCACCGGATGCCGCTGGTGGAGGTGATCCGGGGCGAGGAGTCGGGCGAGCGGGCGGTGGCCACCACCGTCGCGTACGCGCTGGCCATGGGCAAGACGCCGGTCGTGGTGAACGACTGCGCGGGCTTCCTGGTCAATCGCGTCCTGTTCCCCTACTTCGCCGGCTTCATGAAGCTGGTCAACGAGGGCGTCGACTTCCTCAGGATCGACGCGGTGATGGAGAAGTTCGGCTGGCCCATGGGGCCGGCCTACCTGCTGGACGTGGTCGGGATCGACACCGCGCACCACGCCGACGAGGTCATGGCGGAGTCGTACCCGGATCGGATGGCCACGTCGGAGCGGACGGCCCTCGACGTGATGTTCGAGGCGGAGCGCTTCGGCCAGAAGAACGGCCAGGGCTTCTACAGCTACGAGCCCGACAGGAAGGGGAAGCCGAAGAAGACGGTCGATCCGGAGGTGAAGACGCTCCTCGAGCCGGTGGTCCGGGAGGACAACAGCGACTCGATCACCGACCAGGACATCATCGACCGGATGATGCTGCCGCTCCTCATCGAGTGCTCCCGCTGCCTCGAGGACGACATCGTCAACACGCCCGTCGAGGTCGATATCGCGCTGGTCTACGGGCTCGGCTTCCCGCCGTTCCGCGGCGGCCCGTTCCGGTACGCCGACTCCGTGGGGATCGACAACCTGGTCGAGACCGCCGGGCGGTACGCCGACCTCGGCAAGCTCTACGAGCCGACCGAGCACATGGAGCAGCTGGCCGAAGCCGGCGGCAGGTTCCACGACGCCGGGCCGGTCTCCGGCGGCGCCGATGACGAGGACGAGGCCGGCAGGCAGCAGGACGCCGGCGAGACCGCAGAGCTCGCGGGAACAGCCAAGGAAGAGAGGTAACCGATGAATGACGCCGTCGTCATAGATGCGGTCCGCAGCCCCATGGGCCGCTCCAAGGGAGGGATCTTCCGGAACGTCCGGGCCGACGACATGTCCGCCGCGCTGATCGACGCGCTGCTGGACCGCAACCCGGAGGTCGACCCCGCCGAGGTGGAGGACGTGATCTGGGGCGCCGTCCAGCAGACCAAGGAGCAGGGGTTCAACATCGCCCGCTTCGCGGCGCTGATGACGAGGATCCCGCACACGACCAGCGCCCAGACGGTGAACCGTCTCTGCGGGTCGTCGATGACCGCGCTCCACGCTGCCGCCATGTCGATCATGACCGGGAACGGGGACATCTTCGTGGTGGGCGGGGTCGAGCACATGGGCCACCTGCCGATGGACCACGGGCTGGACCCGAACCCGGCCGTGAGCAAGTACAGCGCGAAGGCCGCGGGGATGATGGGCCTCACCGCCGAGCTCCTGGCGAAGGTGCACGGGATCAGCCGCGAGGCCCAGGACGAGTTCGCGCTGCGCTCGCACCGGAAGGCGCACGAGGCGACCGTCGAGGGCCGGTTCGCGGACGAGATCGTCCCGCTGGAAGGCCACGACGCGGACGGCTTCTCGAAGGTCTTCGACCGCGACGAGGTGATCCGCGAGGACACGAACCTGGAGAGCCTCGCCGCGCTGCGGCCGGCGTTCGACCCGAAGAACGGGACCGTGACCGCCGGCAACTCGTCGGCCATCTCCGATGGCGCCTCGGCGCTGCTGGTCATGTCCTGGCAGCGGGCCAGGGACCTCGGACTGGAGCCCATGGCCCGGATCCGGTCCATGGCCACGGTCGGGGTCGATCCATCGATCATGGGCTACGGGCCGGTGCCGGCGGTACGGAAGGCCCTCGACCGGGCGGGGCTGCAGGTCCAGGACATCGATCTCTGGGAGCTGAACGAGGCCTTCGCGGCCCAGTCGCTCCCCGTGCTGAAGGACCTGCAGCTGCGCAGGGACATCGAGGAGAAGGTCAACCTCAACGGTGGCGCGATCGCGCTCGGACACCCCCTGGGGTGCTCCGGCGCCAGGATCAGCGCCACCCTGCTGCACCTGATGAGCTCAAACGGCTATGACACCGGCGTGGCGACGATGTGCATCGGCCTCGGCCAGGGCATCGCCACCGTATTCGAGAAGGTCTGACGGAGATACCATGGCTCAGATACTCGCCGACCGTAGAGATGTAGATTTCGTCCTCCACGAGCAGCTGGAGGTCGCGGAGCTCGCCGAACACGAACGGTTCGCCGAATTCAACCGAAAGGTGGTCGACCTCATCATCTCCGAGGCGCGGACCCTCGCGGTGAAGGAGATCCTGCCCACCCAGGCCGATGGGGACCGTATCGGGGTCACCTTCGACGGCGGGACCGTGACGGTTCCCGAGTCGTTCCACGGCGCGTGGAACGCCCTGAGGGAGGGCGAGTGGCTGGCCATGACCGAGGACCTCGAATGGGGCGGTCAGGGGATGCCCCGGTCCGTGGCCTCGGCCGCGTCGAACTTCCTGCACGCGGCGAATTTCGCCTTCCTGATGTACGGCGGCCTCAGCCACGGCGCGGGGAAGCTCATCGAGACCTTCGGCACCGAGGCGCAGAAGAAGCTCTTCGTGAAGAAGCTGTACACCGGGGAGTGGACCGGGACCATGCTGCTGACCGAGCCGGAGGCGGGCTCGGACGTGGGCGCCCTCGAGACCACGGCCACACCCAACGACGACGGCACGTACTCCATCGTCGGGAACAAGATTTTCGCGTCCTCGGGCGAGCACGACCTGGTCGACAACATCATCCACCCCGTGCTCGCGCGCATCGAGGGCGCGCCGGCCGGCACCAAGGGCATCTCGCTCTTCATCGTCCCGAAGATCTGGGTCAACGAGGATGGCAGCCTCGGCGAGCCCAACGACGTCGTCTGCACGGGCATCGAGGAGAAGATGGGGATCCACGGCAACGCCACGGCGTCGATCTCGCTGGGGAGCAGCGGGAAGTGCCGCGGCCTCCTGCTGGGCGAGCCCAACAAGGGCATGCGCTCCATGTTCCTCATGATGAACGACGCCCGGCTCATGGTCGGTGACCAGGCTCTCGGCGCGGCCAGCGCCGCCTACATGTACGCCCTCGACTACGCCCGCACCCGGATCCAGGGGCGGGACCTCCGGCAGATCCGGGACAGGGAAGCGCCGAGTGTGCCGATCATCCGGCACCCTGACGTCCGCCGGATGCTCATGACCATGAAGGTCTACGTGGAGGGCCTGCGGAGCCTCTCGCTCTACATCGCCCGCTGCTTCGACGGGATCGCCCTCACCGGGGATCCCGACGAGGAGCGTCGGCTGCAGGGCATCGTCGACTTCCTGATCCCCATCGCCAAGGCCTACACGACAGAACGGGCCATGGACGTGTGCGACCTCGCCGTGCAGGTGTACGGCGGGTACGGCTACATCAAGGAGTACCCGGTGGAGCAGCTGTTCCGCGACACTCGGATCACACCGATCTACGAGGGCACGAACGGCATCCAGGCCATGGATCTGCTCTTCCGGAAGCTCGGCCAGGACGGGGGCCGGCCGATTCTGGACCTCTCCGACGAGATGCGCGACACCATCGCCGCCGCCGCCGAAGTGGAAGCGACCGCGCGGCTGGCCGACGCCGTGGAGAAGGCACTGATCCGGTTCGAAGAGGTGGGCCGACACATGGGGCAGACCGCCATGTTCGGCAGGCTTCCCGTGGCTGCGGCCCACGCCCACCCGTTCCTCGAGGTCTGCGGCGACCTGGTCGTGGCGTGGATGCTCCTGTGGCGCGCCCGCATCGCGGCGGAAGCACTGGCGGCAGGAGCGAAGCGGAAGGATGAGGCCTTCTACCAGGGGCAGATCAGGAGCGCCGAGTACTTCGTACAGAACAACCTGCCGGTGACCCTCGGGAAGATGGACGTGATTCTGTCCGGCAGCAGCGTCGTTGTCGATATGTCCGAGGATGCGTTCGCGGGCTGACCGCGCTTGGTAGGAGGACTGATGGCCGAGATGTCGTTTTCACCGGCGTCCGCGACGATCGCCGGGATCCCGGGGAACGTCCTGTTCCTGCTGATCGCCCTGGTGGCGATCGCCGTCTTCGCGTGGGTGATCGTGCGACGGGTGGCGCCACTGCGTCGGGGCACCCCGGATCCGCGTCTCGACCGGTTCGGGGAGCGGGTCGTGAGGGTGCTGAAATACTGGCTCGGTCAGTGGCGGCACCCCCGCTACCGCCTCGCCGGCGTGCTGCACATTGTGGTGTTCTTCGGCTTCCTGATCCTCGCGGTCCGGTCGACGGAGCTCGTGCTGCTCGGCATCTTCGAGGGGTTCGAGCTGCCGGGGCTCGACGGGGCGTTCGGCGTCGCCTACGACATCGCGAAGGACTACGCCTCCACGGCCGTGTTCATTGCGGTAGTGATCCTCGCGATCCGCCGCGCGTTCTTCCGGCCGGCCCGCTACGCCGTCCCGGAGAAGCTCGGGAAGGACCATACCGGGGAGGCGCTCCTCGTCCTCGGGCTGATCGGGATCCTGATGATCTCCGAGAGCCTGTTCGAGGCCAGCCACCTCGCCGCCGATCCGAAGGCCGCCCCCGCTACGGTGCTGACGCTCACATGGGCGTTCGACGCGCTCCTGTCGGGAACGGCCGTCTCCACCCTGGCCTCCATCAGCCTGGCGGCGTACACGGTCCACGACCTGACGTTCTTCTTCTTCCTCTGCCTGCTCCCCTTCGGCAAGCACTTCCACGTCATCACATCCCTCTTCAACGTCTTCTTCATGCGGCTGGAGACGGGCACGGTCAAGCCGGTGCGACACGGCGTGTCCGGGGCCGAGCTCCTGGAGCTCGACTCCTTCGGCGTGCGGACGTTCGAGGACTTCACGTGGAAGCACATGCTGGACTTCTACAGCTGCGTGGACTGCGGCCGCTGCTCCGACCACTGTCCCGCCACCCGGGTGGGGCGGCCCCTGTCGCCCCGGTTCATCAGCATCAAGGCCCGGGACTACGCATTCCACCACTACCCCGTCCTCGGCCGGTCGAAGACCGGGTCGGAGCCGCTGATCGGAGGGATCTACAGCGAGGACGAGATCTGGTCGTGCACCACCTGCGGCGCCTGCGAGCAGGAGTGCCCGGTGGCCATCGAGTACATCGACAAGATCGTGGACCTGCGCCGGGGGATGGTGGACGAGGGGAACGTCCCCCAGACCATGCAGAAGCCGCTGGCCGCGCTCGAGAAGCGGGGCAACCCGTGGGGCAAGCGGGAGAAGACCCGCGCCGACTGGATCGACGGGAACGGCGACGGCGCCGGGAACGGAGCCAGCCCGGCCATCAAGCGGGTGGACAACGGAGACACGGCCGAGACGCTCTACTTCGTCGACAGTATCACCTCGTTCGATGATCGCATGCAGAAGATCGCCCGGGCCACCGCGCGGGTCCTGGCCCGGGGGAAGGTGGACTTCGCCGTCATCGGTACCGACGAGAAGGACAGCGGGAACGACGTCCGGCGGTTCGGTGAGGAGATGCTCTTCGACATTCTGAAGGAGGAGAACACCGAGTCGATCCGGGCATCGGAGGCGAAGAGTATCGTGGTGAACGATCCCCACACGCTGAACACGCTCCGCCACGACTACGAAGACATGCCGCCCGTGCAGCACATCAGCGAGCTGATCGCGGACGCGGTGGGGAGCGGCCGGCTGGCGCTGAAGCCGCTGGACGACCCGTCCAGGACGTACACGTATCACGATCCCTGCTACCTCGGCCGCCACAACGACACCTACGAAGCCCCGCGGGACGCCATCGACGGGATCCCCGGCCTCAAGCGGGTCGAAATGGAGGGCAACTGCCGCGACCGCTCCTTCTGTTGCGGCGGCGGCGGCCTGATGCTCTTCTATGAGCCGGACGAGGACGAGCGGATGGGGGTAGTGCGGGTCGAGCAGGCACGGGAGGCAGGCGCCGACGTCATCGTCACCGCCTGCCCCTACTGCCTGACGAACATCGAGGACGCCATCAAGGTGGCCGGCCTCGAGGGCGAGATGGAGGCCATCGACCTGGTCGAGCTGGTCGATCGACAGCTTCAGGACTGAACCCTTCACGGGAAGCGACATGGAGATTCTGGTCTGTATCAAACGGGTCCCCGACCCGGCCGAGAACGAGATCGAGCTCGCGCCGGCCGGCGGAGACATCCAGCGGGACGACCTGGTGTATTCGGTCAACGAGTGGGACAACTACGCGGTCGAGGAGGCCGTCCGGATCGTCGAAGACGTGGGGGGCACCGTCACCGTCATCACCGTCGATGATGACGAGGGCGAGGACGTGATCTACCGCGAGATGGCCATGGGCGCCGAGGAAGGGCGCCTGGCGAGCGATCCCGTGTTCGAGGGCTCCGACGGTCTCGGCACCGCCCGGATCCTGGCCGCGGCAGCGCAGAACGGGTCCTACGACCTGATCCTGACCGGCGCCCAGGCCGACGACGGCGCCGCCCAGGTCGGCGGCATGCTCGCCGCGCTCCTCGACTGGCCGTACGCCTCGGTGGTCAACCTCATCGAGACCGACGGCGGCAGCCCCCTCCGGATCGGCCGGGAGATCGAGGGTGGCAACCAGGAGGTCAGCAAGATCGAGACGCCGTGCGTGCTGTCGATCCAGACGGGGATAAACGAGCCGCGCTACGTCGGGATCCGGGGGATCCGCAAGGTCGCCTCGTATGAGATCCCGGTGCTGGATGCCGGCGAGCTCGGGCTCGACGCGGACAGCGTCGGGGTCGACGGCGCGAAGGTCAGACGCGTCGACTACTTCGTTCCCGAGCAGGGAGCGGGCGCCGAGATGATCGAGGGGAGCATAGAAGAGATGGCCGAACAGATCGTCGATCGTCTGAAGGCCCAGGGAGGGATCCGATAATGGACGCCACAGTCTTCGTATACGTCACGCACGACCAGGGTAGCATCGACGACACCGCCCTCGAGCTCGCGGCGGCCGCCGAGCAGCTGTTCCCCGGGAGCCGACCGACAGCCATCGTCGCCGGATCCGGGGTGGACGCGGTCTGTCAGGAAGCGGGCGCATCGTTCGACGAGGTCTGGAAGGTCGACGCCGAGGCGCTGGCCTATCCCAACGCGGAGCTGCTGCGACCGATCCTCGTGAACATGCTGCCCGCTGGATCCATCGTGCTCCTGTCCCACGACACCTTCGGGATGGACCTCGGCCCCGGCCTCTCCGTGAAGCTGGGCGCTGCGTACGTCCCCGACGTGGTGGGTGCCGACGGGCTGGACGGCACCACCGTGAAGGTCATTCGCCAGGAGTTCTCCGGCCAGGTCAGCGCGCACGTAGAAGCCGATGTCGGCGACGGCGGAGTCATCACGGTCCGTCCCGGTGCGTTCGCCGCTGCGGACGGCGGGTCCGCGTCCGGCGAGGTCGTGGACAAGTCGGCCGCCGCCGAGGGCGTCACGGCCCGGCGCACGTTCGTCGAGCTGGTGGAGGCCGAGGTCGGGGAGGTGGACATCACCCGCGAGGAGATCCTCGTGTCGGTGGGCCGCGGGATCGAGGACGAGGACAACCTCGAGCTCGTCGAGGAGCTCGCCGACGCCATGGGCGCGGCCGTCGCCTGCTCCCGCCCGATCGTCGACGCGAAGTGGCTCGATCCATCCCGGCAGGTCGGGACCTCCGGCAAGACCGTCCAGCCGAAGGTCTACCTAGCCCTCGGGATCAGCGGGTCGTTCCAGCACATGGGCGGCATCAAGGGCAACCCGTTCCTGCTGGCGGTCAACACGAACCCGAAGGCGCCGATCTTCCAGGCCGCCGACGTCGGCGTGGTCGCCGACCTGATGGACCTGCTCCCGGTTCTGACCGGGAAGATCCGGCAGAGCCGGTAGGCGGAAGTAGGCGGAAGCGTGCGGCCAGGCTCGACGGCCCGTGGAGCTCACCTGGCCGCGAACTCGCCCACCACCGGCTCCACCAGCCGCTCGAAATCCGCATAGGCCAGCCGCATCAGCTCGTGGTGGTTCCCCGCCGGGAACGCGATCCGCTCGTCCTCGCGCAGGTGCTGGTCGACGAACACCGGCATGTCCCACAGGTTGCCGAACGGCGGCATCGCTCCGGGCTCGCACGTCGGGAACAGGTCCTCGAACTCGGCCTCGCCGGCCAGCTCCACCGACCCGGACCCCGTGAGGGCCTCGAACGCCTCCAGGTCCACGTGGTACGTGGCCGGGACCACGGCCATCGCCATGGCCCCGTCCAGCTTCACCATCACCGTCTTGGCCACAGCCTTCCCCTTGATGTGGGCCGCGGCCGCCGCTTCCTGCGCCGTGAACGCCTCGTCGTGGGGGAGCGTGCGGTAGTCGATGTCGTTCTCTTCCAGGAACGACTTCAGCTTCTCGATCGGCATCATGACCTCCGTCTGGGCATGGAGTCGGGGCCCCACACGCAATATAGGGTCAGCGCCCGCGTCGCCGCCTCCCACACCGGCGGCAGAAGCGCGTCTCACGTACCGACCAGCACGTCCACCATGAGGCCGGCAAGCGCGTCGACGAGACCGGGGACCTGGAAGATGTCCAGAGCGCCCAGATCGCGCCGCTCGTCGGCGATGATCGCGTAGGAGCGGAGCGTGCGGGCCTCGCCGTGGGAGAGTTCGAACCCCAGCTCGCCCAGCTCGGGGATCGACCGGGTCCCGGACTCGATGTCCTGCTTGAGCTGCTCGAAGACCTCCCTGGCCGGGATCGCGTCGTAGATCTGCTGCAACCGGACCTTGCGATCCCACGTCTCCTTGATGTACTTCACGTTGTCCGCCGCCTCGATCAGCTTGTTCGCGTTGCCGTCCGACAGGATGCGACGGCTGATGTGGATCGTCTTCCACGTCACCCCGAACCTCTTTACGGTGAAGGAGGTGCTGAAGATCTTCCGCGCGGCCACCGACCGCAGTGCCGCCTCTATCTCCTCGCGCGTCTGGTCGTTGTCGCGGATCTCCTGCGCCGCCGCCTTCAGGCGGTCGAGCTCCCTGTAGTACGGGCTGGCCGCGCTGTTGAGGCGATTTCGCAGGTCGTCGTAATAGAACTGGTCCTTGTGCTTGCTGAGCTCCGAGGCGATGCCGTCCGCCAGCGCCTGCCTGGCGTAGTCGACCATCGGGGGGATCGACGAGCGCAGCCCGCGCAGGCTCAGCTCGAACTCGTAGTCCTGCGTGGCCTGCTGCAGGTCTTCCCACGCCTTCTGCGCTTCCGCGAAACGCTCGTCGATCTCGGCGCTCACACCCGTGTCGATCAGGTCGAGCAGCTCGGGCGGCGGCGCCGTGGACACCGTGGTGACGTCGGCGGTCACCCGGCCGGTCACGTCGAAGGTGATGTCGGCGGAGGTGATCGCGCCGCCGAGCGTCATCGCGTTGGGCGAGAGGCCGAAGAACCCGCTCATGCTGTGGCGCCCGTCGGGGAGATCCCAGCCGAACTCGCCAGCCAGGTCGATGGCGAAGTCGCCGTTGTCCTTGATGAAGCCGCTGGTCTGCAGCTGAGTGACGGGAGTCGCCGGGATGAACGTCGGCCACCACGAGTAATCGTCCGTCGTGAGCCCGTTGACATAGGCTTCGCCGGCGAAGTCGCCACCGGTGCTCACCTCCCGCCAGTAGCCGCCGCTCCCCTCTCCGATGGGGATCTCGATGCCGGCGATGTCCTTCAGGAAGAGGTCGAGGCCCATGGCGCCGTTGTAGCCTGCCTGGTAGCCGTGGCGCAGCTCGGCGCCCAGCGGGTCCTCCCGCGTCAGGTGGACCTCCGCGTACTCGTTGTCCACCATCTGGCCGCTGACGCTGAGGACCTTGAGGACCGAGAAGCTGCCGGTTCGCGTGTTGCGACCATCGAAGCGGCCCAGCCCCTCCACCGGGTGCCAGGGCTCGAAGGGGATACGGCTGTTCAGCGACCAGCCGATGCCCGCCGAGCCGATCAGGTCCTGGGCGCCGTATACGTAGTACATGGGGTCGGTGTAGTCGACGACCATCAGCGCCTTCCCACCCACCGGCGCCCTCACGACGATCGGCTTCGTGGCGTCCTCGCCCGTCTCGCCGGTAGCGACGCGCATCTCGAGCGTCACCGCGAAGTGGAAGATGAAATAGTCGGTGTCGTCCCTGAGCCGGATGTCGAAGTCGCGGTTCTCGTTCAGGAACGAACCCGAAAAGAAGCCGACGTCCGCCTGCACCGGGTCGGCGAACTCGATCCGCTCGTGCGGCGAGGGGATCTGCGCGCGACCGCTGACGCTGGTCAGACGGCCGTCCTCATCGAAGCGCACGTCGAGGTTCGCGTCCCGGAAGGAGGTGCGCCCCCGTTCGGTCTCGAGGTGCAGCGTGCCGTTCACGATGAAGCCGTCCTCGGTCTCGGTGACCTCGCCCTCCGGCACCAGCTGGCTCCGGTTGTAGCTCCCTGGCGCTGCCGGCGAATCGCCGGGCTCGATCTCCGGTCCGGTCGCGTCATCGCCGCAGGCGGCGAGCCCCAGCAGGAGCAGGAGAGGAAGCGTGATGAATCGGGTTCGTGTTTGCATCTCGTGTGCCTCCATCGCTCGAGGACAGACAGGTGAGCCCTCTCGGGTGCCTTCCATCCGGGTAAGCGTCATTCCCGGCCGGATCTCCTCATCCGATAACGAGAACGATGATTGACAGCCCGGCGGCCTGCAGGTAGCCTCGGCGGTATGGACGACACTCCCAGAGACCGGTGGCGCCGGGTCGAGGAGATCTTCTCGGAGGCCATCGCGTTGCCCGAAAGCGACCGCGAGGCGTACCTGGAGCGGGCCTGCGGAGACGACGGCGAGTTGCGGCGGGAGGTGGACTCGCTGTTGCGGGCGGACGCCGCCGCCGGTGGATTCGGTGCCGCCGTGGAGGCCGCGCTGGGCGAGGTGGCGGCCTCGGTGCACGGCGAGCCTTCCCGGACGTTCGAGGGGCGACGGATCGGGTCCTACGAGGTGAGGGGGGTGCTGGGACGCGGCGGGATGGGCGCGGTCTACTCCGCGGTCCGGGCGGACGACGAGTATCGGCAGGAGGTCGCCATCAAGCTCGTCCGGCTGGGCGCCGACGACCCCCGGATCCGCCGTCGCTTCCTGACCGAGCGTCAGATACTCGCCGACCTGGACCACCCCAACATCGCGCGCCTTCTGGACGGCGGCACCACCGAGGACGGGCTGCCGTACGTGGTCATGGAGCGGGTGGAGGGCGAGCCCATCGACGTCTACTGCGATCGGCGCGGGCTGTCGATCGATGATCGGCTGCGCCTGTTCGTCCGTGTATGCGAAGCGGTTCAGTTCGCCCACCGCAGCCTGGTCGTCCATCGGGACATCAAGCCGGGCAACATCCTCGTCACGGACGACGGCGTGCCGAAGCTCCTCGACTTCGGGATCGCCAAGCTGCTGGACGTGCCTCCCGGGACCGCGCATACGCGAACGGCGGCGCGGCTGATGACCCCCGAGTACGCCAGCCCCGAGCAGGTGCGGGGCGAGACGATCACCACCGCCAGCGACGTCTACTCGCTGGGCGTCCTCCTCTACGAGCTGCTCACGGGGCGTCGGCCGTACCGGCTGGCGGGCCGCACGCCGCGGGAGACGGAGCGGGCAATCACCGAGGAGGAACCGGAGCGACCCAGCGCCGCGGTGACCCGGGCCGGCGGGGAGGCCGTCGAGGTCGAAGGGGCGGGCGACGGGTCGCCTCAGGAGGTGGCCGCGGCACGGGGGACGACCCCGCATCGGCTGCGCCGACGCCTGCGGGGCGATCTCGACAAGATCCTGCTGATGTCGCTGCGGAAGGAGCCGGGCCGGCGCTATGCGTCGGTGGAGGGACTGGCGGAGGACATCCGCCGGCATCTGGACGGGCTGCCGGTGAGGGCGCGGCCCGACTCGGTGGGGTATCGGCTGGGCAAGTTCGTCCGGCGTCATCGGGTGGGCGTGGCGGGGACGGCGGCGGCGCTGGTCGTAGTGGCCGGTCTCACCGCCTTCTATACCGCGCGGCTGGCGGCGGAGCGCGACCGGGCCCGGGCGGAGGCGGAGAAGGCGGAGCGGGTGGTCGGTTTCCTGACGGGCCTCTTCGAGGCGGCGGACCCGTACGAGGCCAGGGGCCGGGAGCTAACGGCGGGCGAGCTGCTGGACGCCGGCGCCGGGCGGATCGAGCGGGAGCTGGCGGACCAGCCGGAGCTGCGGGCGACGATGCTGGGGGTGATCGGAGGGGTCTACGAGAGCCTGGGTTTGTACGAGGAGGCGGGCCCCTTCCTGGAGGGCGCACTCGAGCTGCGTCGCGCCGAAGGAGACGCGGGGCCGCTGCCGCGGGCCGAGGCAATGCACGACCTTGCGGGGCTGGCCCGGGACCTGGGGGATTACGAGCGCGCCGACTCGCTGCTGCTGGCGGCGCAGGAGCTCCGCCGCGCCGAGCTCGACCCGCCGCACGTCGATCTCGTGGCCACGCTCAACGGCCTGGGGATGAACGCGTTCCATCGGGGCGACTACGCCCGGGCGGACTCGGTGCTGCGGGAGGCCACCGACATGGGCCGCCGCCTGCCGCCGAGCGAGGCGAATATCGAGACCCTGGTCGTGGCGCTGGCAAACCTCGGCCGGACACAGTCGCGGCAGGGAAACCACGCGGAAGCGGAGACGGTCCTGCGGGAGGCGTTGGAGCGCGCCCGGGCGGGACTGGGCGAGGATCACCCCGGTGTGGGCTACTACCTGGACGCACTGGCGGAGACGCTGCGGTTGCAGGGGAAGCCGGCGGAGGCGGTGGCCCTGTTCCGCGAGGCGGTGGAGCACGGAGAGCGCATCCTGGGCGCCGACCATCCGTCGACCACAGTGCGGTTGAGCAATCTGGCCGTGGCCCTGCAGAACCTGGATCGACACGACGAGGCGATCGAGATCCTGACGCGGGTCCTCGAGCACCAGCGGGACGTCTACGACCCCGACCACGACAAGCTCGCCACGACCTTGAACAACCTGGCCGCGTCCTACGTCGCGAAGGAGGCGCTGGACGAGGCGGAGCGGCTATACCGCCGGTCGCTGGAGATCCGGCGCGGCACCTTCGGCGATGACCATCCCGAGGTGGCCACCACGCTGAACAACCTCGCCCACGTGGCAGCGGACCGTCGGGACTTCGCCGGCGCCCTCGACTACCAGCGCCAGGCGCTCGCCATCGACCGCGAGACGCTCAGCGAGGACCATCCGTACATCGGGCAGGACCTGGTGCTGATCGGGATCTACCTTCTGGGCGACGGGCAGGTGGAGGCCGCCGGTGAGCCCCTGCGTCATGGCTCGGACATGATCCGCAGCGCCCTGGGCGCGGACCATCCTGCCGTGGCCGAGGGGCTGCACAACCTGGCCCGCTACTTCCTCGCCACGGGTCAGCTCGATAAGGCCGAGCGGACGGTGCGCGAGGCCCTCCGCATCCGTCGGACGGCGCTGGATGCGGACAACTGGCTGATCGCGTTGAGCCAGACGCTGCTGGGCGAAGTTCTCGCCGCGAGGGGCTCCTACGCGGAAGCCGAACCGCTTCTCGTGAACGGGTACGATGCCGTGAGGGCCGGCACGACGGAGAACAGCCGCCACCGGGAGCTGGCCCGTCAGCGGGTGGTGGAGTTCTTCCGTTCCCTCGGGGAGCCCGCGCGGGCGGAGGCGGTGCCGCCGTGATCGACCCGATACGATGACCGATCCGAAGACCGTTACCCAGCTGCTGCACGCCTGGCGCCAGGGCGACGAGAACGCGCCCGACCGGCTCGTGCCGCTGATCTACGACGAGCTCAAACGTCTGGCGGGGCGGGCGATGCGCGGTGAGCGGCCCGATCACACGCTGCAGCCCACCGCGCTGGTCCACGAGGCCTTCGCGCGGCTGGTAGACGCCGACATCGACTGGAACGACCGGATCCACTTCCTCGCCACCGCAGCCACCGTCATGCGGCGCGTGCTGGTCGACCACGCCCGGGCGAAGTCACGCCAGAAACGGGGTGGCGACGCGGTGAAGGTCACGCTGGAGGAGGCGCTGGTCCCGGACTCGGAGCCCTCCGAGCTGGTTCTGGCGCTGGACGAGGCGCTGAATCGCCTGGCCGAGGTGGACGAGCGCAAGAGCCGGGTCGTGGAGCTCCACTATTTCGGCGGTCTGACCCATCCTGAAGTCGCGGCGGCCCTGGAGATATCACCGGCCACGGTGGATCGCGACCTGCGCATGGCCCGGGCGTGGCTCCATCGGGAGCTGAATTAAGGGAAGCGCGAGTATCGGCGCTGGCATGTGCTGGGCACCACGACCTCCGGCGCCACGTAGCGCTCACCGGGCTCGAGCGACGGGATCGGGATCGTCGTCCCCGCGTCCTCGAAACCGAGGAGGAGGTCGGCCCCGGGCTCGATCCCGATGAACCGGTAGCTCCCGTCCCAGTCGGCGGTCCAGTTCCAGACCACGGCGCCGCCGGCCGGGAACTGCTGCGTCAGACGGACCGCCGGCAGGTGCCGCGGCCCCGCGCACGGGTCATCGACCACCGTGCCGACCACCGTGGCCGACGGCCGGTGGAGCTCCGTGGTGCAGCCGGCGCCATCGGGTCTCGGCTCCAGGATCTCGCAGAAGACCAGCGGGATCCGCCACGTGGACACCCCCCGGACCTGCCCGACGCCGTTTTCCACGGTGGTCGGGACCAGCCCGGGGATCGAGAGGTCCGAATCGGACAGGTCGGCGTCATAGGGCCAGTCGGTGCCCGCGGTCGCCACACGGGCCTCCCTCCGGAGCATATCGGTGTAGGGGGGCATGTCCAGTGTCTGCCCGAAGCCTATCCCCGGCAGGACGAACCCCCAGCGGCCCGGGTCCGCGAAGGCGGGCGCCCAGCGCAGGACCACGGGATCATCGCCTCGCTCCGTGTTCCCGTTCCATACCGTGTAGGCCACATCCGTATACAGAAAGTGCTCCGTCTCCACTACGAGCTGACGTGGCAGCCGGAAGGGCGTCTCGGGGTTGGAGAAGAACCGGAGCGTGAGCCGGGGCTCCCCGGGCATCTCGACCACGGCGGTCGTGGCTGCCCCATCGGAGCGCGCCACCCGGAGCCGGTAGGTGGCCTCCGGCTCCAGGGGCTCGGTCGTCCAGAAGTTGTGGACCCAGGCCGATGAGCCAGCGACGTCGGGGTCCGCGAAGCGGAAGAGGGAGTCCCGGAGCGTGACGATCCGGCCACTGCCCACGTGCTCCAGTGTGACCACCGCATCGATGGCGGCGGAATCCGGCCGGATGTTCTGCCGAATCGGTGTGACCCGGATCCACTGCGTGTCCGCGGACAGGTCCAGGTACCCGTAGACCGAGAACGGACCCATGGTGTTCTCCTGGAACGGCTCGAACGGCTCTTCGCAGCCGGCGACGAGGAGCACACCGAGGAGGAGCGGAGCCAGACGCCGCAGAACGCCGGGTCTCCCCCCACGGCGGTCTGGCCGTGGCCCGGACGAACGACGTACCCGCCGGACGGGCCGAGAGCCTAGGACTGGCATGTGCTGGGCACCACGACCTCCGGCGCCACGTACCGCTCACCGGGCTCGAGTGGCGGGATCGGGATCGTCGTCCCCGCGTCCTCGAACTCCAGGAGGAGGTCGGCCCCGGGCTCGATCCCGATGAACCGGTAGCTCCCGTCCCAGTCGGCGGTCCAGTTCCAGGCCACGGCGCCGCCAACCGGGAACTGCTGCGTCAGACGGACCGCCGGCAGGTGCCGCGGCCCCGCGCACGGGTCATCGACCACCGTGCCGACCACCGTGGCCGACGGCCGGTGGAGCTCCAGAGTGCAGCCCCGGCCATCGGGTGTCGGCTCCAGGATCTCGCAGAAGACCAGCGGGATCCGCCACGTGGACACCCCCCGGACCTGCCCGACGCCGTTCTCCACGGTGGTCGGGACCAGCCCGGGGATCGAGAGGTCCGAATCGGACAGGTCGGCGTCATAGGGCCAGTCGCTGCCCGCCGTCGCCAGGCGGGCCTCCCGCCGGAGCATGTCGATGTAAGGGGGCATGTCCAGCCGGTCCAGCGGCCCGATCCCCGGGAAGGTGAACCGCCACAGACCCGATCCGAAGGAGGTCGGCGGCCACCGCAGGACCACCGGATCGACGCCCCGCTGCGTGTTCTCGTTCCACACAGTGTAGGCGAGGTAGGTATACAGGACATTCTCCGTCTGCACCACGAGCTGACGCGGCAGCCGGAGTCCCGGGGTCTCGGGGTTCTCGAAGAACCGGAGCGTTACCCGGGGCTCCGCGGGCATCTCGACCACGGCGGTGGTGGCGGCGCCATCGGAGCGCTCCACCCGGAGCCGGTAGGTGGCGTCGGGCCCGAGCGGCTCGGTCGTCCAGAAGTTGTGGGCGTAGCCCGCGCCGCCGACGCCGCGGTCGACAAAGCGGAAGAGGGAGTCCTGGAGTGTGAGGACCCGACCGCTGCCCACCTCTTCCAGCGTGACCGCCGCGTCGATGGCGGTGGAATCCGGCCGGATGTCCTGCCGGATCGGCGTGACCCGGATCCACTGCGTGTCCGCGGACAGATCCAGGTACCCGTAGACCGAGTAGGGACCGATGGTGTTCTCCTGGAACGGCTCCAGCGGCTCGTCACAGCTCGCGACCAGCAGCACGCCGAGGACGAGCGGGGCCAGGCGCATCAGACGCTTCAAACGCATCGGACCGCTCATGGCCGGTCCTCCGACGACGGGATCTGCAGCTTGGCCGACAGGTACGGCGCGACCGGCAGCTGGTCCACCCGCCGCTGCGCGAAGACGTCGTAATAGAAGATGTTCGTCTGGTCGTACAGGTTGATCACGCCGGCCTGCAGCTCCAGCTCGCTGGAGCCGATCGTCACCGGACGGCGGACCGAGAAGTCGAGTCGGTGCGTGGCCGGAAGGCGTCCGTTGTACGGCCGGTCCAGCAGCAGCCGGGTCTGCCCGAATCTGCGGGTGAGCCGCGGCAGCGGGCTGTCGGTGGTACGGAAGTCGAAGATCTCATCGAAGCCGATGGGCCGCGTGAACGGGAACCCGGAGCCGTACTCCCAGCGGGCGGATACCATGACGCGCCCGAGCTCCAGGCTCCCCAGCAGGCTGAGCTGATGGCGACGGTCGTGCGGGGGACTGTAGCTCTGGACCGGCTCGCCGAACCATTGGCCGAAATCTTCCTGGGCCGACTCGTACGTCGTCTGGCTGTATCCGTATCCGCCGAACAGGTACACCGGGCCGCGCCGGTACTCCACCCGCACATCGACACCGTGAGCCCGGCCACTGGCCAGCGAGAGATCCGTGTTGAAGCTGGCGACGGTGCTCCACGTCGCTACCGTCAGATCCTCCATCCGCCGGGCGTACACATCCACGGAGTAGGAGAAGGCGGACCCGATGCTCTGCTCCCAGCTCGCCTGCGCGTGGAGGGAGCGCATCCGCGACCCGGACCGGGACGGGACCCAGGCGGTGAACACGGAGCTGGCGTCCCGGCGGTCGCTGATGCCCGTGAGTCGCTGCTCGTACAGCCCCACCGCACCGTTCAGCTCGCCGTCCACCGCGTCCACCGCCCACGAGGCCCGCAGACGCGGCTCGAAGATCGACCGCTGCCGCGAAGCCACCGAGAACGCCGCCCCCGGCAGGACCCGGAGCCCGGCGCCCAGCGGGATCTCGAGCTCGCCGTACCCACCGAGGACCCACCACCGGTTCTCCTGCTCCGAGTTCTCGGCGAGGAGTTCCTGGAGGTCGTAGCTGGTGCTCTCCACGTGGATGTGACCGCCCCAGTTCAGCTGCGCCCATGTCAGCGGGCGGCTGGCGTCGGCATCGATGAAGATCCGGCTGGCCGACGACTCGAACTCGGACGCCCCACGGGTGACCGCCTCGCTGCTCACCGACGTACGCCCGAACCGGACGTCCAGGAAGTTCACCCCCGCCAGCGTCCGGCACCGCCCGCCCACCAGCAGGTTGGTCCACCCGACCCGCGAGACGGGGTCATCGGGATCCAGACCGCCCTCGTCGCGGCTGCGCATGAACGTGAACGAGCACCGGGAGCTCCTGTCCGGGTTCAGCTCACTCAGCCGGATGTACTGGCTGTTGAAGCCCAGGGGCTGCTCCTCGCCCAGCAGCCATGGACTCGTCTCCCGGATCATCGAACGCCGGAACGACACGATGTAGGAGTTGCGACCGGTCGACCCCAGCGGGCCTTCGGCCGAGGCCGAGGCCAGGAACGGGCTCGCCGAGACCGCCGCCGATGTCCGGCTGTGGCTCCCATCCCGCATCTGGACGTCCAGCACCGAGGACATCCGGCCCGTGTACTTCGGGCCGAATCCGCCCGGGAAGAACTGGGCGCTCTGGACGAGATTCTCCGGGAACGTCGAGAAGAGACCCGTAATGTGGAACGGCTGGTAGACCAGCATGCCGTCCATCAGGACCATGTTCTGCGTGGGCGTGCCTCCACGGATGAAGAGCTGCCCACCTCGATCGCCGCTTCCCACCACCCCGGGCTGGGTCTGGAGGAAGCTCACCAGGTCACCCGTCGCCGCCGGGGTCGGGATCCGGGACAGCTCCACCGACTGGATCGTCTGGACGCCCAGCTCCCGCCGCACCGCGCCCGGTCCCTCGGTGACGACCCCGATCCCCTCCAGCTGGACCGGGTCCACCTCCAGGTCGCGACTCGCAGTCAGCACCTCCCCCGGTTCGAGCTCGATCGTCTCCTCGACGACCTCGTAGCCCGGAGTCACTATGCGCAGCGTGTACGTCCCCGGCCGGATCCCCGGAATCTGGAAGAGACCGTTCCGGTTCGTGATCGTGGCCCGGACCACCTCGCCATCCTGCTCCAGCACCACGTCCACCCCGTGGAGCGGCTGCGACGTGTCCTCGTCCACGAGAATGCCCTGCACCACTGCGTCCTGGCCGGAAGCCTCCACCGGCGTGAGAAACAGCCCGCCCGCGAGCAGTCCCGCCAACACGAGCCAGCCGGCCGCCCGCGTACCTCTATGTTCGATAGTCATTGTATCCTTCTGACGCTTTTCGACGCCGTCCCGTTGTCCGACGCACCACTCGGGTCCGTCCACGACTGCCGAAAATGATCCGTGTTTCCCACAATGCTAAGGACCGAGCGACCCAGGGGATACCCCCGAATGCCGGGGCCAGCGATGGCAGCCCGCCCACCGGGCATGGACACGGAGATACCGGACGAGATCGAGCGGACGCGGCGCCCGGCACCATGGCACTGGACACCTCGCGGCGGGCTTTTTCCTGCCCGACGGAGTAGAATTCACGGACAACGGACGGTACATGGAGAATCACACGGAGAACCTCGCCCGGGGGCGAGAGCCATGAGCAGCACGAACGAACGGTCAGGCACAGGCGACCTGGGGGACCGCTACGGCATCGCGCCGGGCGGCCACAGGCTGCCGGCGGAGACCCGGCCCGGGCCCGTTCGGCTCCGGGTGGCGGACCTGGACCGCTCCCTGGAGTACTACCGGACGGTCCTCGGCCTCCGCCCGATGGCCCGCGAGGACGGGCACACCGCGCTCGCCGCCCACGGGGAGGATGGGCCCGTCGCCGTCCTCGAGGAGCGGCCGGGCGCCACGGCGGTCCCGAGGCACGGCCGCCTCGGCCTCTACCACTTCGCCATCCTCCTGCCCACCCGGGCCGACCTCGGCCGTTTCCTCCGGCATCTGTCGGAGGTCGGGGAGCGCCCCGGCGCGTCGGATCACCTGGTGAGCGAGGCCCTCTACCTCCGCGACCCCGACGGCCTCGGGATCGAGGTCTACACCGACCGGCCGCGCTCGGCCTGGGAGACGGACGGCCGCGAGCTCCGGATGGCCACCGATCCGCTGGACGTCCCGGACGTCCTGCGGGCGGCGGGGGACGCGCCCTGGACCGGCATGCCGGCCGGAACCACGATGGGCCACGTGCACCTGCACGTCGGCGACCTCGACCGGGCCGCCGCCTTCTACCACCAGGCGCTGGGGCTGGACAAGGTCGTCTGGAGCTATCCCGGCGCCCTGTTCCTGTCGGCTGGAGGCTACCACCACCACCTCGGGCTCAACACATGGGCGGCCGGCGCGCCGCCGACCGGCGAGGCCGATGCGGGGCTGGTCGTATGGACGCTGGAGCTGCCGGACGCCCACGGGGTCGACGCCGCGGCGGAGAGCCTCGAAGCGGCCGGACACCCGGTCCAGCGAGCTTCCGATGCGGCGTTCGTGACCCGGGACCCCTGGGGCACGCAGCTCCGGGTCCGTGTGGCGACGGCCGTGCCGGGATGACGCCCCTGCCGTGCACACCACGGCATCACTCCTCGACGATGACCCAGCCGACCATCCCGGCGCGCTCGTGCGGTATGCAGAAGTACTTGTACGTGCCGGGGACATCGAAGACCCGCAGATACACGGCCCCGGGAGCCAGATCCCCGCTGTTGAAAGCGGGCGCCCCGTCGGGCAGCGCTGTGCTGGACGCCAGCGCGGCCAGATCCGGATCGGCCGTCACGGTGTGGAGCAGGTCCGACGTGTTCTCCCAGCGTACGGCCTGACCGGCCCGGATCCGCACGGTGTCCGGCAGGAACCGGAGCCGGTTGTCCATGGTGACCACAGCCGTGTCGGAGGGCGCAGGGCCATCGCGCACCGACGGCGCCGGCTCGGCACCCCCGCCGCCGAAGTAGCGGCTCAACGTGATGGGGATCGTGAACTCGAACCCGTACAGCGTTCGGGGGTCGCCCGTGTCCCCGCTGATCGCCGCACTCCCGAAGGAGGATCCCTGCAGCGTGACGGCGTTGATGTTCGTTGCGTGCAGGGAGACGGTATGCGGCGTGGTCGGGATCCGGAGCTGGAGGCCGATGCCCCACCCCACGGTCGTGTCGGATGCCAGTGTCATCACGTCGCCGGAAAGGGCGATGTTGCGATGAACACGCCACGCCGCGCCGCCGCCGTATGCCAGCTCGGAGTCGCCGCCGGCAAAGGCGCTGAACGCCCGGACGGCGCCGAGGAGCCGGACCGGACCGAGGGACCGGGCCAGCGACAGCTCGCCATCCGTGCTCTCCGCCGCACCGTTCCAGCCGGCCGACACGGCCACGTCCGCCAGCCCCGAGCTCGCCGCCGTCAACGGACGCCAGCGCGCGTACGCCTCCCACTCGTTCGGCAGCGAGCCCAGCGTGGAGTTCGACGCGTACCGGGCCCCGACCAGCAGGCCCCGGCCCAGACCGGCCGCCACCGTCATCGTGGGCGTGTTGACCACCTTGCGGGCCGGTGGGTCCGTTACCCAGAACCGGTGGATCAGGTGGAAATGGGCCACCCCCGCGTCCGACACCCACGGACCGTCCAGGCTCGGCGTCCGCTCGAGCGTCGACTGGGCGCCTGCCGGCACGGCCACGAGCGCCGCCAGCCCGGCGACCAGGAGCCCGACAGCCACCGGATGCCGGACCCGGACCGTCGTCGCCCGCCCCACTACGGTGCCTGGACCGTGACGGAGCCCGTCATCCCGAGATCACGGTGCGGACTGCAGTAGTACGGGAACGTGCCCTCCGTATCGAAGGTGTGCGTGAACGTCTCACCCACCTCCGAAAGCGAGCTCTCCGTCCATTCGCTGTGCCCATCCGGCGTGACCGTATGGAATGTGCTCGTCTGGTTGACCCACCGGACCGTCGTCCCCGGCTCGATGGTCAGATCACCCGGGGTGAACTCGAAGTTCGTCAGCGTGACCTCCACCACGTTGGCGTCCGGGTCCGTCTCCAGCGCGAACGACACCGTGGACTCCTGACCGTCCACCACGTTCACGGTCTGCCGCGCCGAACTGCCCGCCGCCAGCCGATAGGTCGCCGGAACCGTGACCTCCACCTCGTACGACCCCGCCTCCAGCTGCGTGAACGTCGCCTCGCCCGCCGCGTCCGTCGTCGCGGTCTCCAGCACCGTCGTGCCGCTCCCGGCGAAGAGCTCCAGCGTCACGCCGGACAACCCGCTCCCGTCCGCCGTCACCGTGGCCAGGACCGACCCCGTGTCCGTCCCGCCGTTGGTCCCGCCATCCGTGGCCGGGTCCGTCCCATTCTCGCACGACGCGAACACTCCGACCGCCGCAACCAGCACCAGCACCATCCCGACGCGCACACCCGATCGCCTCATCATCGCCCCCCATTCTCTTGGATCAAAGATACGAACGATCTTCAGTATAACGGGGGTTACGACGAAGAATCAACCTCTGAATCGAGCGCCAGCCGAAATTATGACGCCTTTCTGCGACGGGAGCCGGACGGCGTGCCGGAATCGGAGGCCGGGGACGGGCCGGTGTCGGGGAGCCGGACGTCCTGCTCCTTGGCGGTGCTCAGGACGATGGTGGTGTTGGTGGAGGCGACGGGGTCGAGCGTCTGGATCTTCTCGTCGAGGAGCGCGCCGAGGGCGCCGGTGTCCTTGACGCGGACCTTGAGGTAGAAGCAGTCATCGCCGACGACGCGGTGGACCTCCAGGACTTCGGGGACGGCGGCGAGCATCTCGGCGGTCTCCTTGGCCCGTGCCCCCTCGCCGGTCTGGACGCTGATGAAGGCGAGGAGCCCCTGGTCGAGGGCGTCGGGGTCGATCCTGGCGTGGTAGCCCTGGATGACGCCCTTCTCCTCGAGCTTCCTGATCCGCTGGAAGACGGCGGAGGGTGCGAGGTCGACGTCGCGGGCGATGGCGGCGTTTGCGACGCGGGCGTCCTCCTTGAGCATCGCGAGGATCCTGAGGTCGATGTCGTCGAACATGCGGGCTCCCGGTGTGAGGGCGAACGAATCGGCGGACTGTTGGCGAATATATGGAGGATCCTTCAGGGGAGGAAGGTGGAATCCGTGGCGTTCGCGCGTTTGTCGCCTTCTCCTGCAGGCGGTACGTTGTTGGGTTCTTCACCGGCCCAAGCTGCTGATCGTGGACGGATACCGGGAAGGGAGGTCCGCATCGAGAAGCTGACGCGGTACGCGTGGCTGTCCGTCGCCGCTGCGATCGCGACGATCGCCCTGAAGGGTGGGGCGTACGTGCTGACCGATTCGGTCGGCCTCCTCTCGGATGCCCTGGAGTCGGGGGTCAACCTGGTCGCCGCGGTCGTGGCCCTGCGGGCGCTCGCCGTGGCCAGCCGGCCGCCGGACGAGGAGCACGCGTACGGGCACACGAAGGCGGAGTATTTCTCGAGCGGCTTCGAGGGCGCGCTCGTCCTGGTGGCGGCCCTGGTCATCGTGGGCACCGCCCTCGAGCGTCTCCTGTCGCCGTCACCGCTGACGCACGTGGGGCTCGGCCTCGCCATTTCGCTCATCGCCTCGGGGATCAACCTGCTGGTCGCCCGCGTCCTGTTCCAGGCCGCCCGGGAGCACGAGTCCATCGCGCTGGAGGCCGACGCCCACCACCTGATGACGGACGTGTGGACCTCCGGCGGCGTGCTCCTGGGCGTCGGCCTGGTCGGCCTCACGGGCTGGAGCATCATCGACCCGATCATCGCCCTGTTCGTCGCGGCGAACATCACCCGGGTCGGAGCCGGGCTGCTCCGGCGCTCCATGCTCGGGCTTCTCGACACCGCGCTCTCACCCGACGTGCAGGAGCGGATCCACGAGGTGCTCGCCCGATACCGGGACCGGGGGATCGAGTTCCATGCCTTCCGCACCCGTCGCTCGGGGGCCCGCCGGTTCATGTCCGTTCACGTGCTCGTGCCCGGCGACTGGACGGTCCAGCGAGGCCACGACCTGCTCGAGGAGCTGGAGGCGGAGATCCGGGAGGTCGTGCCGCGGATCACGGTCTTCACGCACATGGAGCCGCGCGAGGATCCCGTCGCCTGGCACGACACCAGGCTCGAGCGCAGGAAGTGACCGCTTCGCCGGTGCCGGCCCCATGTTTGCGATGAGTCGGGTCCGGTATCTCATTTCCGAGGCAAAACCTTTGGCGAGGAGGTGGAGATGACACATCTGGTGCTGGGCGGCACGGGAACGGTGGGCAGCGAGGTCGTACGGCAGCTGCGGGAGCGGGGCGAGGCTGTCCGTGTGCTGACGAGGTCGTCGGAGAAGTCGGCGGAGCTGCCGGCCGGCGTCGAGGGTGTCGTGGGAGACCTGACGGACCCCGACAGCTACGCCGACATCTTCCGGGATTTCGACACGATGTTCCTTCTGAACGCCGTATCGCTGACGGAGCTGCACGAGGGCCTCGCGGCCTTGGAGGAGGCCGAACGGGCGGGCCCCGAGCGGATCGTGTACATGTCGGTGCAGCAGGCGGATGCGGGGCCGGCGATCCCTCATTTCGCGGGCAAGGTGGCCATCGAGAACGCGTTGAAGGAGAGCGGCGTAGCGTACACCATCCTCCGGCCGAGCAACTTCTTCCAGAACGACTACTGGTTCAAGGACGGGATGACGGAGCACGGCGTGTACGCGCAGCCGCTGGGCTCCGTGGGCGTCTCCCGGGTGGACGTGCGTGACATCGGGGAAGCCGCGGCGAACGCGCTGACGAGCGGGGGGTTCGAGGGGAAGACGTACACGCTGGTCGGCCCCGACGCGCTGACGGCCGAGGACTGCGCCCGGATCTGGGGCGAGGCGCTGGACCGCGAGCTGGGCCATCTGGAGGACCTGGACGCGTGGGCCGATCAGGCGCGGCAGAGCATGCCCGGCTGGATGGTCTGGGACTTCAAGGTCATGTACCGGCTGTTCCAGGAGCAGGGGCTGCTCGCCAGTGACGAGGACCTCCGGGAGACGGAGCGGATCGTGGGCCACGCACCCCGCTCGTTCGACGACTGGGTCGCGGAGGTGGCGCCCGACTGGAGCTGAGCGGACCGGCCGCCTGTCGCCGTCGGCCTCAAATCCGCGTGGCCATGACGCGGGGGCTGGCGGTGGACGGCGGTGTGAAGTCGTCGGGACACCCGCTCTCGGTCGAGCAGCTCAACCGTCGACGAGCTCCATATCGACAGCCGACTCGACCTGAATCGAGATGTCCATGACCTTCATCTCCATGACCGAGTCGATGTGCGAGTCGAGAACGATGCCCCGGTCCACGTCGAACTCGAGCGTGCCGGTCATGTCGCTGGAGCTGATGCTCATCATCCCGGCCATGGGGGTGTTCGGGTCCGCGTCGACAGAGCTCATGGTCCCGGTCATGTCGATCAGCGCGACCCGCCGACCCTCTCGATCGACCACGTCCTCCAGCACATAGGTGTGCTCCGACCGTACAGTCGCGAACGGGAGCTGCATCTCGAACGTGCCGGACCAGGTGTCGCCGCGCCCCACCGGGCCGTCCGGCAACGTGGCCAACGACTGCTGCAGCATGGACCGCATCTCGTCCTCGCCGAACGTGTTCTCCAGCATCGCCCGCGCCTGCGATGCCTCCTCCGGCGGCAGCTCTCCCAGCGGCTCCATCATCCGATCCATGAGCTCCTCAACCCCGCGCACGCTCTGCACCCGGCCGTCGGGGGTTACCTTCATATCGAAGCTCGCCCCGATCAGCGCACCCGCCGTCGCCGCCGGCATCGCAGGGCCGGTCGCCTGGTCCGGATCCTCGGAGTCGTACACCTGGCGACCCTGCGGACCGTCCGCCTCCATCCGGTGCGACACGAACGTGGTCCGCACGTCCGCCGTCCCGTCCGGCTCGACCTCCAGCACCTCCTGACGCAGCCGCATCGTCTGCGTCTGCGTCTGCGTCATGTCGCCCATGGGCATTTCCACACTGGAGGTCGTGGTCTGCCGGTACTCCCGCACGTCGCCGGCCTCGAACCGCCATTCGAGCGTGAATTCCTGGGCCTCGACCGGTGCCGCCGCACCGGCAGCACCGGCGGCTCCAGCGGATGCGAGACAGGCGAGGGCGAGAAGGGAGCGGTGGCGTAGCGTTGTGCGCGATCTCTGAGACCGGCAGCGACGGCTCGGGATCATGGTGTGCCCACGGGTGTGAGAGGAGCGACAGGTCGGTCAATTGACGAAATACGTCCACTTCGCGGTGGAAACAAGGGCCGCCTGCCGGAGCGCGACCGGCGCCGGCGGTTCCGTACGGTAGACCCGCAGCCGATTTCGGCCGCCACTTGAAACTACCGCCTCGATCCTCGAGACTACGGGGTATGGTGCGGGATATCGTCCGCAGTATACATCCTTGGCCCGGCGCGTTGATGCCGACGCCCGTCCGGAACCCACCCGTGTACCAGAGGATCAGCGTGCGGGCATTCGACCGCAGGACATGGCAGGAGCACAGTCGATGACGCGACCTGACCGTCACGGCGCTCGGCGCAGTCTGAGGCTTCTCGGTTCTCCGGAGGTGCGCGGACCGTCAGGCGACCGGGAGCCGCTGCCGGGTCTGCTTGGAGCCTTCGCGGCGTACCTGGCCCTGGAGAACCGGCCGATCAGCCGGGAGCACCTGCGACAGCTGTTCTGGCCGGGGGTGGAGCGCGGCAAGGCACTCCACTCGCTCCGACAGACGCTGTCCCGTATCCGCAAGGCGGCCGGCACCCACGCCATCGAGGGGGGCGATCCGATCCGCTGGTCGCCCGACCTGCTCGAGGTCGACGTGCACGCGCTGGAGGAAGCGATCGCGGAAGAGCGGGCCGCTGATGCCCTCGAGCTCGTACGTGGCCCGTTCCTCCAGGGCTTCCGCCGCCCGGACGCATGGGAGCTGGAGGACTGGATCGACAGGACCCGCGGCCGCATTGCCTCCTCCGTAGTGCGACTGGTCACAGGGGCAGCGTCCAGAGCGGACACGGCGGGAGACGCCGAAAGAGCTCTCGACCTGGTAAGCCGGGCAAGACGTCTCTTCCCCCGCGAAGACAGGCTGGCGGTCCTGGAGGTGGAGCTCCTCGCCGAAACGGGAAGCACCGCCGAAGCCGCCGGGGCCGCCGCAGCGCTCGACCCCGAGATGCCGGAAGAGCTTCGACGTCGCGCCGAGCAGGCGGTGGGAGCCGGGGAGGAGCCCGATCGCCCGGGCCGATCCACGCCCGATCAGCCAGCGACGCCACGACCGACGGCGTCTGCCCCGGCCCGTCCGTCATTCTGGAGTCGGCCGAAGCTGCGCACAGCCGTCGGTCTGCTCGCTTCTCTGATGGTCGTCTTCACCCTGCTGGCGGTCTCGGTCGGCGAACCGCAGGTGGAGCTCGGGACCCTCCGACCCGCGATGGGCCCGCAACCCTGGCCAGGCGGCTCCGACCTCGAGCTCGCGCTCCTCTTCTGCTCGGACCGCGCAACACAGGGGACCAGCCGGCAGCTCTTCCGCACCTCGCTCGAGGGCCTTCAGAAGCATCGCATCACCACGGACTGGGCCTGCTCCGCGTGGGCTCAGCCGGACGGGAGCCTCCTCGCGATGGTCCGTGTGGATTCTGTGAGCCCCGAGACCAGACTCGCCCGGTACCGCCGCGATCCGGACAATCCTCTCGCAGAGTGGTCCCGCGAGTGGATCGACACCGTGCCGAAGACCAGGGGGCTGGTTGTTGGCCGGAACCTGGCCGACGACGGGAGTCTGGTCTTCCCTGCCAGGGACGAGGCCGGGCAGTGGGACCTCTACCGGATCTTCGCGCAGGGTGACTCGGTTCTCCGGTTGACGAACGACCCCGAGGTGGAGATGTCCCCCGCAATCGACCCGCGGGCCGGATCAGGCCCGGTCGTCTATACCCGGTACGAGCGTACCGGACCCGATGAGGAGGCGATCCGGAAGGGGCCGGCCGACCTCTACGCAGTTCCCCGAGAGGGGGGTGTACCGGTCCGCATTACGAGCCATCCCGCAGTCGACAATTACCCCGCCATCCGGGGGGATTCCCTCGTCTTCGTCCGCTGGAAGGGGGTCGGGGCCGAGGATGGCCTCATGGAGCTGTTCCTCCTGGACCTGGAAACAGGGTCGGAGGAGCGATTGACCCGGAACTTCTGGAACGACTACATCCCCCGCTGGTCCCCCGACAGACGAAAGATCTGCTGGCAGTCCGAAGAGTACGGCCACTACGAGATGAACATCCGGGTGATGGATCTGCAAACGCGCAAGGAACGTGTCCTGGTGTCCGATCCCGGCCGTGACAGCGGGTGCAGCTGGACGCCGGACGGCCGAGCCGTCGTCTATCAAGCCTACGGCGATGGAGAACCAGATGTCCGCCTGGCCGTCCTCGACGAGGACAGTACCCGGGCACTCACCCGCCTGGATTCGTACGATTACCCCGTGCGCTCGTTCATCCGGGTGCCCACCCTCTCGGCACTGTCCCGCAGGACGTTCGAGCCGGAGCACGCCCGCCAGTGAGGGACAGGAGAAGGATGGGGAGGTCTGAGCGGTTCCAGCACCCCGGGCCGGCCGGCGTTACGACTCCCTGAAGGAACACCGTGCCCCCGGGACGGACCAGGGCGCCCTTGCGTAAACGAACGATCGTTCGTATTGTGCCGTATGGAGCGAGGAGAACGGACCCGACAGCGTATCCTGGACCGGGCGGTGGCCGTGGCCAGTCAGGACGGCCTCGACGGCCTCACCATCGGCGGTCTCGCTGGCGACCTGGAGCTGTCGAAGAGCGGCCTGTTTGCCCATTTCGGCTCGAAGGAGGAGCTCCAGATCCAGGTCCTGGAGGAGGCCATTGAGCGCTTCACCCGGCGTGTCATCCGGCCCACGCTCCAGGCGCCCCGGGGGGCGCGCCGTGTCCGCGAGCTCTTCGACCGGTGGCTGGGCTGGGGCGCGGACTCGGGCATGCCCGGCGGCTGTGTGATCACCGCCGCAGCCATCGAGCTCGACGACCGCCCCGGTGCCGCCCGCAAGGTCCTCGAGGCGGCGCTCATAGAGTGGATCAAGCTGATCAAGCAGGTCGTCGGCACGGCCGTGCAGGAGGGCGATTTCCGTGCGGGTCTGGACGTCGCGCAGTTCACGTACGACCTGTACGCCATCTTCCTGGCCTTTCACCTCATGCATCGGATGATCCGCGACCCGGCGGCCGAGTCGCACGCTCGCCGATCGTTCGACGCACTGATGGCAGCCGCTGCGGCCTGATCCCGTGAGCTCCCCTGCGACCCTCGTCCCATCGGCTCCAAAAAAAAGCACGAACGTTCGTATTGTTCATCCCCCAACTACGGAGGTTTTCATGTTGACACGCAGAAGCGTCCTGATCACTCAGCTGGCCCTGGTCCTGACCGCCCTCGCAACCGCGGCACCGGCGGCTGCACAGGAGGCCGGCGCTCTGGACCGGGCCCTGCCCCGACTCGAGCTCCGGACCACAGTGGCACCGCCCCTTCCGGCACAGCCCCGCCCGCTTCGACCTGCGGCGAGGGCCCTCGCTTTCCCGTCCCGAACCCGGTCCGCATCGGCCTCGGGGCATGACTCCGGGCCCGGGCTGGAAGCGGAGGCCGTGAGCCCACCCGACCGGGATCTGGAGCGACTGGCGCTGGCCATTGGCGGCGCCCTCACGATGGGGGCACTGGCGGAGTACGTGGTCGGCGGCGAGCGGTGGGGTATGGACGGGGCCCAGGCGAGCGCGTTCGCCGGTGGAATCGTCCTGGCCTCGTGGGGTGGCCTCCGGCTCGGCGGTGGCGGGAATTGACCTCCGGCCGTCGAGGTCGTGAGGCCCGGTGTCCGTGGACGGCCCGGGACGTCCGTTCACCGGACTACGGGGGCGACTACTCGTCTCGCGCGAAGAGCTGCACGAGGTTCAGGATCGTGCACACCGACTGGGCCATGGGACATCGACGGCGACTCCGAGCTCGACGCCGACGAGATCAACGAAACGGTGTTCAACGTCTGGGATGTCGACGACGATGACGTCATCGTCGAGTCCGAATGGGAGACGGGCGTCGACTACCTCTACGAAGACGATCTGGACCCGGGCGTGTTCGACGACTGGGATGTGAACAGCGACTCGGAGCTCGACCTCGATGAGGTGAGCGAAGGTCTCGACACGACCCAGTGGAACGAGGACTGGTACACCGACGCCGATCCAGTGGTCGGCTACGACGAGTTCCTGGACGACTATTACGCACTCTGGGATCTCGATGACGACGGACTCGTCGATACCGTGGAGTACTACGACGGCCTCGAGTACTGGACCTTCTGACCCGGTCCAGCAGCTGCAGACGAAACCGGGGCCGGCGGGAGCCGGGCCCGGTTTTGCATGTGCGGGGCACGGCGCCGCCGGCTGCCCTCGTCCCACGGACACGCTTCCGTGTCAATCGAGCTTCACGCCTGGTACACCAGGTACACGCCCGCCATGATCACCGCGCTGTGCCCCACGGCGAACGCCAGCGACAGCGAGAACGCACGCCACGGTGAGAGCAGGGAGTCGGACGACGCCACATAGCCGATGATCAGCGGGATCCCCGCCAGGTGGCACGGGCTCAGCAGCACGCTCACCACACCCCACCCGAGCGCGGCGGCCACCGCCACCCCGGGCGACGACGCCAGCCCCGCGCTCAGTCCATCGAGGAGGCCACCCGCGACGCCGTCAGCCTCCGCGGGTCGATCGCCAGGTCCCCCAGCGTCGCCAGGATCGCGTCCTTCGACCCGTACCCCTCGAGCCGCCCGGCATACTCCCGGCGCAGCTCCGCCCGGATCGGCGCCATCGCCCGGCACGGGATGCACTCGCCCGCCCCCAGCGCCACCAGCCGCGGCACCCCGTCCTCCGACGACTCGTAGCTCTCCGGGACCGGCTCCACCGGCACCGGGGCCGACGGATCGAACGGGACCTCCGACGACGGGATCGGCCCCGCCTCAGCGGTCTGCTTCAGGGTCAGCGCGCCCGCCACCGCCACCAGCACCAGGCCTGCGACCGCCAGCTTCCATCCGATGCTCACGTTGCCCGCTCCCTTCAGCGTCGCCATTCGAGCCCACGATTCCAATGGTCGGGTAAATCGTTTAACCGATTGCAGTCTGTGGGGAGAACCACCAGACCAGTTGCAGGGATCTCCCTACTGACGCCGGGGAGAGCAGTGATAATCTTTTAATCGACTTTTCGATTGAAAGGGGGGGGGCATGGACCGGCTGAACGAAGTGTTCAAGGCGCTGTCGAACGAGACCCGGCTGCGGATCATGGGGCTGATCTTCCGCCACGGGCCGCTGTGCGTGTGCGAGGTGGAGCAGATCCTGGGGATCACGCAGCCGAAGGCGTCGCGGCACCTGCGCTACCTGCGGGACGCCGGCGTGCTGGAGGACGAGCGGGACGGACTGCTGGTGAACTACGGCCTGCCGCAGCAGCCGGACGGGGACCTGTCGGCGATCCTGGTGCTGCTGCGCGGGCTGCTCTCGAGCCGCCCGCTCCCGGAGGCCGCCCCGCTCCTGGTCCAGATCCGGGACGCGCGTGCCGAGGGGCGGTCGGCGGAGGACGCGGCCCGATGCAGCGGCAGCGGGCAGGCGAACGAGAATACGGCCGCAGCGGCCGGGTGAGGAGAGGACGGGAGAGAATGCAGACGGGCGAGTCGGTTGCGGAGCGGGAGCGGGTACCACTCGGTCGGCGGCTTGCCGGGTGGTGGCGCCGTCGTCGCGAGGAGCCGGGCGCCACGGACTGGGGTTCGGAGTGGAAGCCGCTGGCGTGGATCGCCGGGATCTTCCTGGTCTTCTACTTCCTGCCGGTGGGCAACGCCCGGTTCGACGGCGCGGTTACGGAGGCGCTGGCGCTGACGAAGTGGTACGCGCAGGAGCACGTGCTGCTCTGCCTGATCCCGGCGTTCTTCATCGCCGGAGCGATCTCCGTTTTCCTGAGTGAGCAGGCGGTGCTGAAGTACCTGGGGCCCCGGGCGCCGAAGCCCATGGCCTACGGCGTCGCCTCGGTTTCGGGGACGCTGCTGGCGGTCTGCTCGTGCACGGTGCTGCCGCTGTTCGGCGGGATCTACGCCAACGGCGCCGGCCTCGGGCCCGCGTCGGCGTTCCTCTACTCCGGCCCGGCCATCAACGTGCTGGCCATCGTGCTGACGGCGAACGTGCTGGGGCTCGAGCTGGGCGTGGCGCGGGCGGTGGGCGCCATCGTGTTCGCGCTGGTGATCGGCCTCCTGATGCACCTGATCTTCCGGCGTTCCGAGATGGAGCGGTCGGACAACTGGATGGCCGGCCCGGAGCCGGAGGACGGCGGCCGGCCGCTCTGGCAGACCGCCACGTTCTTCGGCGCCATGGTGGCCGTGCTGGTCTTCGCCAACTGGGGCCAGCCGGACACCGTCGAGGGCTTCTGGTACGGCGTCTGGGCGGCCAAGTGGAAGCTGACGGCGGCGGCCGCCGCCGTAATGGCGGTGGCGCTGGTCCGGTGGATCGGTATGAACGTATGGGAGGTGGCCGCGACTGCCGTTGTCACCGCGGGTCTCGCGCTCCTCTTCCCTCACGAGCCGCTGATCCCGTTCGCCGCGGCCACGGTCGGGCTGTCCATCGCCGCCAGCACGAGCGGCGGCGAGGCCGGGGAATGGTTCAACGCGTCCTGGGGCTTCGCCAAGCAGATCTTCCCGCTCCTGTTCATCGGGATCCTGGTGGCGGGGCTGCTCCTCGGACGACCTGGTCACGAGGGGCTGATCCCGTCGGCGTGGGTGGCGGAGGCCGTGGGCGGCAACTCGCTGGGCGCCAACCTGTTCGCCTCGGTCGCAGGCGCGTTCATGTACTTCGCCACACTCACCGAGGTGCCGATCCTCCAGGGGCTCATGGGCTCCGGGATGGGCGATGGCCCGGCCCTCACGCTGCTGCTGGCCGGCCCCGCCGTCTCGCTGCCGAGCATCCTGGTGATCCGTAGCTTCATGGGCACGAAGAAGACAGCGGTATTCCTGGCGCTGACGGTCGTCATGGCCACCACGGCCGGGATGATCTACGGCTCGATCGTGTGAGGTCGTGGCGATGAGTTCGGCGAGACTTCATCAACGGGTCTTCCGGGGAACCCCGGACGGTCCAGCGTTCGCAAACAACAAGGGAGAACGAACATGAAGATACAGATCCTCGGGACCGGTTGCCCCAAGTGCAAGGCGCTCACGGCCAACGCGGAAAAGGCGATCGGCGAGCTCGGCATCGACGCCGAGATCGAGAAAGTGGAGCGGATCAAGGACATCGCCCGGATGGGCGTGGCCATGACGCCCGCCCTTGCGGTGGACGGTGACGTGAAGTCGTCCGGACACCTGCTGTCGGTCGAGCAGGTGAAGAAGCTGCTGACCGGAGAGGACGCTGCGGCCTCGTAGAATGAAGATCTGGATCGACGCGGACGCCGCACCAAGGCCAACGTCCGGAAGCGTCTCTCGATCCGCGATCTCATGGACTCCCCCGGACCGGCGCTCAGGACTGCGACCGCACCCCCGCCGGCACCGCGCAGTTCGACACGTCCTCGATCTCCGCCTCGCTGTCCGGGAAGTACTTCCGCTTCCACCACAGCGCCACGTTCACGAGCCCGATGAGGACCGGCACCTCCACCAGCGGGCCGATCACCGCCGCGAACGCCGCGCCATGGGCGATCCCGAACGTGCCCACCGCCACGGCGATCGCCAGCTCGAAGTTGTTCGACGCCGCGGTGAACGAGAGCGTGGCCGTCTGCGGGTACGTGGCGCCCACCGCCCGGCTCATGAAGAACGTGATGGCGAACATGGCCAGGAAGTAGATCAGGAGCGGGATGGCCACCAGCACCACCTGCGACGGCCGCCCGATGATCGCCTCTCCCTGGATCGAGAACATGACCACGATGGTGAACAGCAGCGCGATCAGCGTCAGCGGGCTGATCTTCGGGATGAACCGCTCGTGGTACCACGTCTTCCCCTTCGCCTTCACCAGCACGTACCGGGTCAGCATCCCTGCCAGGAACGGGATCCCCAGGTAGATGAACACGCTCTCGGCGATCTGGCCCATGGTGATGTCCACCACCGTCCCCTCGAGCCCCAGCCATCCCGGCACCACCGTGATGAAGACCCAGGCGTACACTGAATAGAACAGGACCTGGAAGATGGAGTTGAAGGCGACGAGGCCGGCGGCGTACTCGTTGTCGCCCTCCGCCAGCTCGTTCCACACGATCACCATGGCAATGCACCGGGCCAGCCCGATGAGGATCAGCCCCACCATGAGCTCCGGATGGTCTCGCAGGAACAGGACGGCCAGCCCGAACATGAGGAGCGGCCCGATGACCCAGTTCTGGATCAGGCTCAGCCCCAGGACCTTCCAGTCCCGGAACACGTCCCCCAGCTCCTCGTAACGAACCTTCGCCAGCGGCGGGTACATCATGAGGATGAGCCCGATGGCGATGGGGATCGACGTGGTCCCCACGTGCGTCGCCTCGTTGATGGCCGTGATGGGTTCCGGCCACAGGTAGCCCAGCCCCACACCCACCGCCATGGCCAGGAAGATCCACGCGGTCAGGTACCGGTCCAGGAAGGACATCCGCCGCGCGACGCTCTGCTGTTCTGCCATCGCTCCCTACTCCCGCTCCCCGATGTACGTTCTAACGCCCGCGCCGTCAGCCGGCGTCCGCGGCGTGCGTCTTCGGCATCCCGCCCGTCTCCAGGTACTCGGCGAAGTCGTCCGGCAGCTCGCTCTCCCGGACCGCGTCCGCCGCGCGCGCCAGGTCGTACTCGACCCGCACGAACTCCACCTCCACCTCCTCGCCGTCCATCTCGACCACCACGTAGCCCGCCCGCCAGTCGCCGTCCTTCGGCCGGCCTACCGCGCCGGTGTTGATGAAGTGGATCCCTTCGACCGCCCGGTGCCACGGCTTGTGGGTATGGCCGAACGCCACTACGTCGCCGGCCTTCGCCCCGAGCTGGTCCGCCATCTGGAGGCAGAACTTGTCGCTCCGGTCCTCCGTCCAGTAGACCGTGTTCAGGACCGGGTTGCCGTGGATCAGGATCAGCCGCGGCCCGCCCGTGTGCCCGCCCAGCGGACGGACGTCGATCCGGAACGGCAGGCTGCCCAGCCACCGCTTCGTCTCCGGCGACACGTTCGCCCGCGTCCACTCGTAGCTCAGGTGGCTCAGCTCCTCCTGGCGCGGGTCCTCGTACTTGCAGCCGCAGTGCTTGTAGTCCGTGGCCGTGGTGGAGTCGTAGTTCCCGGCCACGCCGGGGATCCCCCGCTCCCGGAGCGCCTCGACCACCTCGTTCGGCCACGGCGCGTACCCCACCAGGTCGCCCAGGTGGTAGACGCCGCCCAGGTCGATCCGGCCGTCGATGTCCGCCAGCACCGCCTCCAGCGCCGGCAGGTTCCCGTGGATGTCGCTGATCAGCGCGTACCTCATCCCGCCTCCTCCAGCTCCAGGTTTCGCACCATCGCCACCGCCGCCGCGGGGCACGCATCGCGGAACTCCACGCTCTTCTGCACCGCCGCCGGGACTTCCGCCCGATCGATCCGACGGAAGCCGTGGCGCGGGAAATAGTCGTCCGCCGTGGTCGTCAACAGATGCAGGCGACGCAGCCCGGCCGCCCGCGCCGCGTCCAGCATCCGCTCCGTCAGCCGCGCGCCCAGCCCACGGCCTCTATGCGACGGCGCCACCGCCACCGACCGGAGCACGCCGTCTCCGTCGTGGACCTCCAACCCCGCCACACCCACCAGGCCGCCGCCGGACTCCGCCACCACGAACCGGTCGATCCAGTCCGCCACGCCCGCCATCGGCAGATCGGCCCCGACCAGCAGCGCCTCCACCGCCGCAAGGTCGGAGGACGACGCCGGACGCAACGTCGCCATCGTCGCCTGACTCACCGGTCGGGCCCCGCTGACGACGACGCCCGGACCACCGCCCCCGCCATTCCGACCACTGCCGCTCCGGCTACCCCGACCGCCGGGACCGTCGCGTCCGCCTCCACGCTCACGCCGGCTTCCTCGCCCGCACGAACGCCGACATGAACCGGCCCTCCACCGCTTCGGCGAACGCGTCCACGTCCAGGCCCGCCTCCTCCAGGAAACCCCGGGCGTCCTCCGGCTCGTAGATCCGGGTCGGCTTCAGCGACGGGTCCTCGAACCCCGCCTCACGCAGCAGCGCCTCGAACTCCTTCTCCTCCAGCGCGCCCGCCACGCAGCCCACCCACAGCTCCATGCTGCGACGCACCTCCGCCGGAACCTCGCCCCGAACCACGATGTCCGACACCGCGAACCGACCGCCCGGCTTCAACACCCGGAACGCCTCCCGCAGCACCTGCCCCTTGTCCGCCGACAGGTTGATCACGCAGTTGCTGATGATCACGTCCACGCTCCCGTCCGGCAGCGGGATGCTCTCGATGTCGCCCTTCAGGAACTCGACGTTCTCCGCGCCGGCCGCCGCCGCGTTCCTGCGCGCCAGCTCCAGCATCTCGTCCGTCATGTCCAGCCCGTACGCCTTCCCTGTCGGGCCCACGCGCTTCGCGCTCAGCAGCACGTCGATCCCGCCGCCGCTGCCCAGGTCCAGCACCACCTCGCCCTCCCGCAGCTCCGCCAGCGCGGTCGGGTTCCCGCACCCGAGGCTCGCCAGCACCGCCTGCTCCGGAAGCGACGACGCCGTCACCTGATCGTACAGGTCCCGCGTGATGGGATCACCGCCGCCTTCGGCGCCATCCCCGCACCCGCACGACGGGCCGCAGCACGAACCCTGCTCGCCCTGCACCACCCGCAGCGCGGCCTCGCCATATTTCTCTCGCACCACCTGCTTGACATCCCCGGCCATCGCGCCCTCCGTATCAAGAATCGTTTATGTATTCGAGCAAAAAAATCCCACGCCTCAGCTGCAGCAGTCTTCTCCCCTCCGGACCACCGGCAGCCACCCCTCCTCCGGCGCCACCTCACCGAGGAACGCCCGCATCTCCTCCAACGCCTCCGGCACCAGCGAGTAGTACACCCACCGGCCATCCCGCCGGTCCGAGACCACGCCCGCATCCTTCAGCTTCCTCAGATGGAACGACAGCCGCGACTGCGCGGCGTCCAGCTCCTCCTGCAGCTCGCACACGCACCGCTCCCCGCCGGCAAGGCGCCGGACGATCTCGAACCGCGTTTCCTCGGCGACCGCCTGGAACCGCTGCAGCAGGGTCTCGTCCTGAAGCGTGTCGTGTGCCATGGCGGGACTATACATCAACAACCGTCGATATGTCAAGCCGGGCCGGGCCCGACCGAGAGCCCCATGTGGGGCCAGGCTCAGGGTCCAGGCTCAGGGCCGCAGGGCCAGCGCCTGCGCGAGTCGGATCACGGTCTTCTTGCGACCCGCCGTGACCTGGCGCCAGGTGAACCGCAGCACGGTATAGCCGGCGGTGCGCAGCGCGGCGTCGCGATCGTGGTCCCGGTCGAGGGCTGCGGGCGACGAGTGGTAGGCGAACCCGTCGATCTCGACGATCAGCCGATGGACCGGCCAGAAGAAGTCGACCTCCAGGCCGCGCACGATTGTGTTCACCCGTGGCGCGGGAAGCTCGTACCCGCGGATCAGCTCGAGGAACACCCGTTCGGCCTCGGAGCGAGTGAAGGCCAGCTGGTCGGGGCTGTCGAGCATCGTGCGGAGGAGTCCGAGGCCGGAATGACGCGGGTGGCGCTCGATCAACGCCAGCAGTCGGGCGAGGACCTCGGGGTCGAGCCTCAGGGCCGTGGCCACAACGCGCTCGAGGTCGCGCGCGCCGAGCACCGCGGCCAGATCGAGCACGGTACGGGCCCGGGTGGTGAAGGGGATCCCTTCGAGGGCCGTGACCTCGGCGGCGCTCAGGTCGGGGTGGCGGTGGACCCGGAGGGCCGGGTGCGAGCGGTTGCCACGCCGGATCGTCACCTCGACGACCTCATCGGCCGTGGTCGTCCTCGCGGGCAGGAGCCGATGCCGCAGCGCCGCACTGCCGTAACTGACCACCGCGGTAGGACCGCACGCGAGGACCGCGGCCATCTCCGGCTCCAGCGGCCGGGCCGCGGGGCCTACGCCGTACACCCCCCGGTGGAGCCGTCGCACCCACCCCGAGCGGAGACGGTTCTCCAGAACGTGGCGCGCTACGCCGCGTTCCGCCAGCTCGGACCACGTGACCACGCCGTGCCGGCCGGCGGCGAGCTCCTGCATGATCCGGTCGGCTTCCACCGAAGACCGCACAACCCTGCTTTCTGCAGATGCCGCCCCCGAGGATGTCGCCTTCTCCCGTTCCATTGCGGTCTTCCCTACACCCTATCCGTCCGCGTTCGCACGCCTGTCGTGTTCTCCCACACAGTCCGTGTATACCCTACACGATCGTCTCGACGAGAGCTCGGTTGCCGGGTTCTTCCGCGCCTTGCACCCCGGAACATCGCTGGCCCAACGGGCGCGGTGAGGCGCCAACGGGCGCGGTGAGGCGCCAAAGGGCGCGGTGCGGTGCTAGTGGGCGGAGCGTCTGCCAGCCTCCTCGTCCGCACATAGCCGTCCTGCCCGATGAGTCCCGTGCCATTCGACGCACGATGCCCGTCAACCGGGGACACGGGAATGGCTGGCTGGGACAGAATCGTGGCGGTGCCAGCCGGGTACGGAGCTGCCGTCGCTGGTGGATTGGCTTCCGCCGGCCCGTCGGCCGACGCCAGCCAGTTCCCCAGCGCCACACACACGTTCCGGGCGAGACCCGCCCGCCCCGCCCGCCGGATCGCCGCCCCCGACGAACCTTCAGCGTATTGCGAATCGGGCGGAAGGAGACTCTGGGTCGGCACGCGCTCCAAAGTCTCCGCCCCTTGATGCGACCGCGACGGCCGGAAGGTTCGGGACATGAGCTGCGAATGTGTGGTTTGGGACGCAAGCACTGCTCAGGTCGACGCGAGCCAGTCAGCCGGCTTCCGGTGCTCAGCCTCCGGGCCGGAGGAGGAGGGGGCAGTGCGGGACCGGGATCCGCGTCGGAGCCAATACAACTCTCGGTCTTACGGCGCCTGTCGGCCTCGGCGACGGTCCCGGAGCGCCCGCCCCAATGCCCACGCCGTGTGCTCCCGCACCAGCGCCTCCTCCTCCAACGCATCCCGCAGCGCCGCCACCGCCGCCTCCGGCGGCTCGTCCGCCGATGCCAGCCAGTTCCCGATGGCAACCGCCAGGTTACGTTTGAACCCGGCGTAGCCAGCTCGCCGGATCGCGCTCCCCCGCGTCCACGCGTCCCACTCCTCCCGTGTCATCCGCATCAGCTCGGCCAGCGACGGCGACTCCGTCCCCGGCAGATCCTCCGGCACATCCGGCCGGTCCTCCGCCCGCCAGTCCAGCCGGTAGTCCCGCTCCGCCGTGGTCGGTACGAGCTTTGGACTGTTCCAAGGGCAGCAGGTCTGGCAGATATCGCACCCGAACACCCGGTTCCCCATCAACGGCCGGATCTCCTCCGGGATCGGTCCCTGGTTCTCGATGGTCAGGTAGGAGATGCACCGGGTCGCGTCCATGACGGGCGCGCCGTCGTCGCTGCGGCCCAGCAGCGCGTCCGTGGGGCACGCCGGGATGCACGCGCGACAGGTGCCGCACCGGTCGGCGGTGAACGGCGCGTCGTACTCCAGCTGGAAGGGGAGGAGCAGTTCGCCCAGGAAGAAGTAGCTCCCTCGTCGCGGGTCGATGAGCATGGTGTTGCGCCCGAACCACCCCAGCCCCGCCCGGCGGCCGAGCTCCCGCTCCAGGATCGGCCCGGTGTCCACGTACGCCCGCGCCGTCGGCAGCTCCCGCCCCGTCTTCCCCTCCAGCCACCGCAGCAGCGCCATCAGCTTCTTCTTCACCACCCTGTGGTAGTCCCGCCCCCGTGCGTATCGCGCGATCACCCCGGTCGCCGGATCCCCGAAGGTGGCCTCGACCGGCAGACCTGCGTCTTCCGCCCCCGAGCCCGAATAGTGGTGCCCGACCACCACGGCGGTGCGGAGCTCCGGCCATCGGGATCGGGGCTCGAGCCGGGCGGCGACAGCGTCGTCGCGGGCCAGGTACGCCATCTCGCCGTGGAGTCCCCGCCCGATCCACGACCGGTAGAGCGCCGCATGGTCGCTGGCGTGCAGGGGCGCTATGCCCACGGCCTCGAAGCCGAGGTCGCGGGCCCGGGCCCGGATCGCGCGGGACAGGTCGGAGCGCTGGGCGTGGGTCGCCATACCGGAAGGGTACAGCCCCGCGACCCGCGAGCGCGAGGCCGGGGGGTAGCGTCGGCCGCGCGCGAAATCGCGCGATGTGGGGGATTGCCGGACGTTCCGCGGGGGCCGACCCCGACTTGACTTTCGATAGCCCGAATGACCTTTTCGTAGGGGCGCGCCTCGCCGGAAAAGGCGCGCGCGGAGGGTCCCTCCGCGACGAGGTCTCACTGGGGGTTGCTGATGGCGAACGGGATGCGGGCACTGCTTCCAATCGCGGTGTCGATGATGGCGCTGGCCCTTGCGGGCTGCGTGGACGAGGAGGTGGTGTTCGAGGAGCGGGGCATCTACAACCGGATCCCCGAGGAGGCCCGGGGCTTCATCGGCTACGCCGACCCTTCCGATGACGACAAGCTCACGGTCTGCGGCTACTGCCACGGCGACTACCAGCGCGACTGGGAGGGAACCGCCCACGCCATGGCCTGGGCCGGCCTCCAGAGCAGCGGCCACGCCGAGGCGTTCTGCGAGGCGTGCCACACGGTCAACTCGCTGGGGAACGTGGCCATGGAGGACAGCACCGGCCGCGCCGTCGGCGGACACCTGACGGTGGGGGTCGAGGAGGGCCGCTACCACGACGTCCAGTGCGAGAGCTGCCACGGGCCGGGGCTCACCCACGCCAGCGGCCCGACGAACGCGAATGTCCCGCTCGCGCCGGTGAACACGGGCGTCACGCTCAGCTCCGGGTGCGGCGAGTGCCACAGCGGGCTGCATCACCCGTTCGTGGAGGAATGGAGCGCGTCGCCCCACGCGAACGTGACGCGGGTGGCCGCCCTCCAGTCCGGGTGCAGCTCCTGCCACACCGGCGAGGGCGGGCTGGAGCGCTTCGGCGTGATGGCGGGCTACCTGGAGCAGGACTCGCTGGCCGGCGACGACGTCTACATGCAGATCACCTGCGCCGTCTGCCACGACCCGCACTCGGCGGCCAATGACGGCCAGCTCCGGGTCCCGGTCGAGGTATCGAGCCCGGACGAGCACCTGTGCGCCCGGTGCCACGACCGCCAGTCCCGGCCCGACACCGTGGGCAGCCAGGAGTGGCTGCAGCCCCATTCGGCGGAGACGGCGCTCCTGGCCGGGTCTGCTGGCTGGTTCCCGCCGTCGGGCGGCCTCACGCCGGGCCAGACCACGGGCCCCCACGGCGTGAGCGGCAACCCGCGGCTGTGCGCGAGCTGCCACGTGGTCGGTTACACGAACGAGACCGAGTCGGGGACCTTCTTCTCGGTGGGCCACGGCTTCCGGGCGGCGCCGTGCGTCGGTCCGAACGGGCTGCCCACCGGCGAGACGGGGTGCGAGCTCAGCACCACGGCCCGGAGCTTCCAGGGCTGCGCCAGCGGCGAGTGCCACGGCGATGCCGCCACGGCGCTCGACGACCTGAACGGTGCGCTGGACCGGATCATCGGCCACGCCGCGCAGCTGGACGGCTATCTCGACCAGCTGAGCGACGAGATCGACGACGAAGACAACCGCTTCACGGTCGCCGAGGGCGCGCTCTTCAACTTCCGACTGGCCACCACCCGGACCAGCTTCCGGTCGGGCCAGTCCACGGCGGAGCAGCGTCTCGCACTGGCGGCGACGGTGACGCACAACCCGGCGTTCATCGAGGCGCTCCTCGTCGAGACCATCGCGGCGGTGGAGGCGGCCTACCCGAGTGTCGCAGCGTCGGTGAGCGGGTCGGCGCTCACGGCCGGCAACTGACGGGCGGAGTGTGAGCGTGCAACGATCCCCAGAGACCGCACGGACCCTCCGCGCGGCCGCCATCGCACTGGCCTTCCTGGTCGTCCCGGCGCCGCTGCTGGCGCAGGGGTTCCGGGGTGATGCCGTGACGACGTTCCGGTACCTGACGCTCCGGCCGATCGGCCAGGACACCATCGACCGGACGGCCGTGACCGACGACGACGGCGTCCTCACCTTCGAGGGCCAGCCCGTCCAGTGCATCTCGGCCACGGAGTGTCTCCTGTACCGGCCCCGGGACGAGGCGCACACGGTGGTGGCGACCCAGGACATCTCCGGCACCGCATGGGGCCTCGGCGTGCAGGGGCTGAGCGCCACGTTCCTCCTCCGCGGCCGCGCCGACGTCGGCGGCGACGTCGCCTGGCCCCGGAGCGATGACCACTTCGACGCGATCCTCGCCTACGCCCAGCTCCACCGCTCCTTCTACCGGATCCGGGCCGGCCGGCAGCGTACGCTCTCCGGACTCGGCTTCGCCGGCTACGACGGCGTCGACGTGCTGGTCGAGCCGCTGGACGGCGTCCGCTTCGAGGCGTACGGCGGCCGGAGCCTGGCCCGGGGACTGAACGCGCCGGGGCACGCCGCGCTCGAGGGGATCGAGGACTTCGTCCGCGACCAGGGCGCCTGGATCATGGGCGCGTTCCTGGAGGTCGAGCCGCTCCCGGCCACCAACATCGGGCTCCGCTACCAGCGCGAGATATGGTTCGATCGGATCGGCATCCTCTCCGAGCGGGCCTCGCTGGACGTGCGGTCGGACCTGCCCGGGCCGTTCCGGATGGACGGCTCGCTGGACTACGACTTCGCCTTCGGCCAGGTCGGCAAGGGCCACCTGACGCTCCAGTCGCGGCTCCCGGAGGAGTGGGGCTTCGTCGAGGTCACGGGCCGACGGTACGTGCCGTACTTCGACCTGTCCACGATCTGGGGCTTCTTCTCGCCCGTCCCGTACCAGGAGGGCGAGCTCCGGGCCACGGTCGTGAAGCTCCGGCCGCTCACGGCGTGGGCGTCGGCGGGACTGCGGTGGTACGACGACCCCGAGATCTCGGTCATCGGGTCCGCCATCGGCGACCTCTCGTACCGCTACACGCTGGGCGCCCGCTGGACGAGCGGCCCGTGGATGGCCACGGGCGAGTACCGGCTCGAGACCGGGTTCGGCGCGTACCTGAGCTCCGGGGACGCGGCGGTCCGCTGGGAGGCGACGGACCGGGTCGCCGTCCGGCTCCGGGGCACGGCCTTCCAGCAGATCGAGCAGTTCCGCGTCGGTGAGAACGCGGTGGTCGGCGGCGGACTCGGGATCGATGTGGCCGGTCCGTGGGGCATCGACCTCCGGGCCGGGGCCGACCTGTACACGCAGGCGTACGAGAACCGGGCCGGCGCGGACTGGGACCAGCTGCGGGCGTACTCGGTGCTCCGTGTGCCGTTCGGTAGTGATCCGGGGATGAGGGGGCGGCCGTGAAGCGTCGAGCAGCGGGACTCCTGACGGTGCTGACGGTCGTGGTGGGCACGCTGGCCGTGGCCGTGGTGGCCAGGGGCGGCACCCAGGAGCCGTTTCCCCACGAGGCCCACACCGGCCTCTTCCCGTTCTGCACCGGCTGCCACGTCGGCGTCCCCGAGGGCGACATGGCCGCGTTCTACCCGGAGCCGCAGCTCTGCGCCCGCTGCCACAACGGCGTCGAGCTGGACAGCGTGGACTGGGCGCCGCCGGAGGTGGGCGAGCCGTCGCCCATCCAGTTCGCGCACCCGGCTCATATCGCCGCAGTGGACGCGGTCGGGGACGAGTCCCTCGATTGCGCAGCGTGCCACGTGCCGGAGGGCCGGGAGCCGATGCAGGTCAACCGCACACTGGTGCTGGAGCAGTGCCTGTCGTGTCACGGGCACGCGGCCGACCAGCACCTGGTGGACGCGCCCTGCTCCACGTGCCACGGCCCCGCCGCCGAGACGCCCATGGGCGGCGAGTGGCTCGCCAGGCTCCCGTACCCGCCGGACCATGCCACGGGCACGTTCCTGCCCGAGGACCACGGCCGGATGGCCGGCACGAACCCGGCCCGGTGCGCCACGTGCCACACGCAGGAGCGGTGCACGTCGTGCCACGTGAACGCCGACGACGTGCCGGAGATCGCCGACATCCCGGAGGCGGCGCCGTCGCTGGATCTGCCGCGCTTCGCGGCCCACTACGTGGCCCCGCCGTCCCACGAGGCGCCGGGGTTCCTGGACACCCACGGCGAGGCCGCTTCGACGCAGGCGTGCGCGACGTGCCACACGCAGAACGACTGCGCCGCGTGCCACGCCGCCGAGGCGCCGCCGGTGGTCCTGACGCTGCCCCGGGCCGAGGACGTGGTGGCGCCGGGCGTGCTGCTCGAGACGAAGCCGCCCTCGAGCCACGCGTCGGCCTCGTTCCCGGTCTCCCACGGCGGGATGGCCGCAGCCGACGCGTCGGCGTGCGCATCCTGTCACACCCGGGACTTCTGCGCCGAGTGCCACGAGGCCTCGGCCGTGGAGGTCACGCTACCGGGCGCGCTGGCCGGCGGCGGGTTCCACCCACCGGACTTCCTCGCCCGCCACTCCACGGCGGCGTACGGCCGGCAGCTGGAGTGCGCCAGCTGCCACAACACCGCGGCGTTCTGCCGGGACTGCCACGAGCAGGTCGGCTTCGGGACGTCGGGCTACCTGGATCCGGGCTTCCACGACGCGGAGCCGAACTGGCTGCTCCGGCACGGGCAGCCGGCGCGGCAGGCGCTGGAGAGCTGCGCGACCTGCCACCAGCAGACCGACTGCGTCCAGTGCCACTCGACCCTCGGGTCCTTCAAGGTGAGCCCCCACGGACCGGACTTCGATCCGCAGCGGGCGCACGAGAAGAACCCGGCGATCTGTTTCGCCTGTCACGTGAATGACCCGATCGGCTGATCGGGCCCCATATACTGGAGTGAGTACACCGTGAAGATCAGACTGTGGATGACCGCGCTCGCCGTCCTGGCGGCCGCGGCGTGTGGTGAGCAGCAGGAAGGCCAGCGAGTCGAGCTGGGCGAGGAGGAGCAGGCCGCGGAGAACCAGCAGGGCCGGGCCAGCTGGCCGTACGAGCTCGAGGCCCAGGTCGACAGCGCCAACCTCGAATACATGAACGAGCAGTACCAGGCGTCGGCCGACCGGTACCGGGCGCTGACCGAGGAGTACCCGGAGATCGGGACCCTCTGGTTCGGGCTCTACATGGCCGAGAACGCGCTCGGGAACGAGGAAACGGCCCAGGAGGCGCTGGCGAAGGCCAACGAGCTCGCGCCGGGTCTCGGCCCGATGCACGAGCAGATCGAGTCCGGGAGCATGGGCGACGCCATGCAGGGCCAGATGCCGGCGGGCCACCCGCCGCTGGACAGCGTGAACCCCGAGGACGCACCGCCGCTGGGCGGCGAGGGCGGCTGACGACCGGCCACGTTTGACGGTCTGGTACCCGCCGGGCCCGCGGCCGGGGCCGCCCGCGGAGGGCGCGCCCCGGCCGTTCTGCATCCGGGGGAGGCGACGGGCGACGGTGCCCCGACCGGCGCCCCGCCCCGGTCGGCCTACGCGTTCGGGTCGACCGTGTACCCGATGTAGGTGAGCACGATGATGTAGACCAGCGCCAGCAGCCCCAGCCACTGCCAGATCCGCCGGTACCTCCCGTCGGGGCCCGGCCTGTCCAGGAAGGGCAGGACCAGCAGAACGACGCCGGCGAGCCCGAACCCCGCGACCCCGATGAGCTCGCCGCTGATCCCCAGGATCCGGGCGGGGAGCATCTTCAGCGTCTGGAACATGAACATGAAGTACCACTCGGGCTTGATCCCGGCGGGCGCCGAGGCGAACGGGTCGGCCTTGTCGCCGAGGTGGGCCGGGAAGAACGCGGCGGCCGCGGCCAGGAGCGCGAGCGCGGCGAGCCAGCCCACGGCGTCCCGGAGCAGGAAGTTCGGGAAGAACGGCACGGTCCGCTGCGGGCCGCCCTGCTCCTCGACGCTCGGCGGCACGCTCATCCCGTGCTTCTGGACCAGCAGCACGTGGAGGAGCACGATGAGGATCGCGAGCCCCGGCAGCACGGAGATGTGCAGCGCGTAGAACCGGGTCAGCGTGGCGCCGGAGACGTTCTCGCCGCCCCGGAGCATTTCCTTCAGGAAGTCGCCGACGAACGGGATCACCGCCGGGATCTCCGTCCCCACCCGGGTCGCGAAGAACGCCAGCTCGTTCCACGGCAGCAGGTAGCCGGTGAACCCGAGCCCGAGGGCCAGCGCGAACAGGGCCACGCCGCTCATCCACGTGATCTCCCGGGGCTTCCGGTACGCCTTCAGCAGCAGCGTGCTGAAGAGGTGGACGAAGAGCGTGAGCACCATCAGGTTCGCGCCCCACGAGTGGATCGACCGGATCAGCCACCCGAACTCCACCTCGGCCATCAGGAACTGGACCGACTCGAACGCGCCCTCCGCGCTCGGCCGATAGTAGAACAGCAGCAGGATCCCGGTCGCGATCTGGAGCAGGAAGAGGAAGAGCGCCATCCCGCCCATGTAGTACCAGATCGAGTGCCTGTGGACCGGGACCGTCTTCTTCTTCGCCACCGGCGCGAGCGCGCTGAAGCCGAGCCGGTCGTCCAGCCAGCGGATGACGCGTGCGGTCCGGGAGTCGCCCTCGATCCGGGCGTCGCCCCCGGGCGTCCGTTCCGGCGTCTGCGATTCCGACGGGGAGGATGGGGAGGCCATGGCTCAGCTCCTCCGGCTGACGACCACGCGGTCGCTGCGGGTGAAGACGTCGTATTCCTCCAGCGGCGCGGGCGGCGGCCCGGCGATGTTGCGGCCGTGGAGGTCGAAGTGGCCGTTGTGGCACGCGCACCAGATATGGGTCAGGTCCTCACGGTACTGGACGGTGCACTCGAGGTGTGTGCAGACGGCGCTGAAGGCGCGCAGCTCGCCGCCCGGCGTCCGGATGAGGATCCCCGGCTCGGAGCCGAACTTGAAGATCCGGCCGCTGTTCGGCGCGATGTCGTCCGGGCTCACAGAGAGCTCCACGCTGCTGGCCGACGATTCCGGCGACTCCGGCGGCACGACGTACGCGCTCACCGGGTAGAGCACGGCCGCGGCCAGCCCGCCGGCGCCGGTGCCCAGCAGCAGGTTCAGGAACCGGGACCGGGGCATCCCCTCCCCGCCGTCCCCGGCCCGGCCGTCCCCGGTACCGCCGTCCCCGGTACCGCCGGACCGGTCCTCGCCCGGGCGCTCGTTCTCTTCTCGATCGCGCGACATGGCTCCCCTATGCTCGTGATTGACTGGCAGCGCCCTCGCGCTGACGACGCTCCACCTGCCGGATCTTCAGCAGGATCCCGGCGATGAGCAGGACGACGAACCCGGCGGAGACCGCCAGGCCGATCCGCCGGTAGTCATGCTCCCAGAGCGCTTCCTCGCCGCGCTCCAGCGACGTGCGGACCACGTCGAGCCCCGTCTCGATCTCCGTCCGTACCGGCTCCAGCCGCATGGCGTGGATCGCCGTCCGGGCCTGGGTCAGGGCGTTGGTCACCTTCTGGAGGTCGAACCGGGCCTGGCTCACGTCCATCCCCAGGTTCTCGGCCCGGTCCAGCGCCTCCAGCGCACGCTCCCGACCCACCTCCAGCGAGTCGATGATGGCGCGCATGGTCGGGAAGACGGCCAGGACGCGCTCGTCCTCCGCGTGGCACCGGGTGCAGACGTCGTTGGCGACCCGGCCCAGGTCCCGGTCGGTCGGCCGGTGGATCTCGTGGTTGCCGTGGCACGTGGCGCACCCGGGCAGGTCGGCGTCGGCGAAGATCAGGTCGTGGCCGCTGTCCTCGAAGTGTTCGGCCATGGTGGCGTGGCACTGGCCGCATACGCGCTCGACGGAGGCCACGCCGGGCGGCGCGGCGCCGTGGTTGCCGTGGCAGTCGTTGCACGCCGGCGCCGAGACATCCTCCTCCTGCAGCAGCTGGTGCCCGTGGACGCTGTTCTTGTACTCCTCGAACTGGTCGGTGGGCAGCCCGTGCCCCTCCATGACCCCGGGGTCGGAGTGGCACGAGGCGCACAGCCCCGGGACCTGCATCGGGTACACGCTGGACTCGGGATCCGACGGGGGGCGGATCGAGTGGGCCGGATGACAGCTGACGCACGTCGCCACGTCCGGGTCGCCCTGCCGGAGCGCCTGACCGTGACCGGACGTCCAGTACTCGGCCAGCTGGTCCGTCCGCATCGACGGCGCGTAGTCCCGCATGAACTCGATGTCGCTGTGACAGCTCCCGCACAGCACCGGGATCTGCTCCCGCGACGGCTTCCCGATGAACCCCAGCTCAGTGTCGATGGTCCCACCGTGCTCGCCGGCCGGGACCGCGCCGTGGCAGGACAGACAGGTGAAGCCGGCCTCGATGTGGATGTCGTCCTCGTACTCGCGGGCGGGCGCCGACAGCCGCTCCTCATCGAGCTGGAGGTGGCACTCTACGCAGTCCTCGTTGCGGGGGATCAGCTGCCCGGCCACGGGCACCGAACCCAGGAGGACGGCCAGTCCGGCGAGCCCGGCCGCCAGCGGGACCCGGCGGGCCGGGCGCGTCATCGGCCACCTCCCGCCCGCTCGCCCAGCGAGTCGCCGAACCCGACGTGGCACGCCGTGCACTCCTGTCCGGGCCGGTGATCCACCAGGTCCTGATGGCAGACCTGGCAGACGTTCCGCTGCGGCTCCAGCGAGAGGACCGGCGCTTCGCCGTGACAGCCGCCACCGGCGCACCCGGCGTGGACGTCGCCGGAGTGGGCCGGCGTCTCCACGTCCACGTGGCACGTCATGCACCGCGCGTCCTGCTGATGGTGGTACTCGTGGCACGACGCGCAGTCGCGCCCGAAGTCCAGTGTGGCCTCCGTGCTGTGACACGTCCGGCACTCCCGGCTCTGGTGGTCTGCGTGGTCGAAGGTCAGTGTCCGGACCCGGGGCTCCGCCGCGCCCTCGACCTGGATGGCCACGAGCACCGGCCGCGACCCGACCTCATCGGAGGTGTGGCAGCTGCGACAGCGCCGCGTGTCGATGTTCCGGTGATGACACGCGGCGCATTCACGGGCCGTCCGCTCCGGCAGTGTGGCGAACTGGGCCGGCCGGCCGTGGCACGACCGGCACTCGATCTGTCGGTGGGTGGCGTGTCCCGCCGGCCGCTGGTGGCAGCGCTGGCACTCCAGCGCCCGGTGCTCACTGTGGGGGAACAGCGAGTCGACGGTCTCCATCGCCCGACGGGCCTCCTGACGGTCGGCCAGCTCCTCGTCGCCCGCGGCCCCCGCCAGCGCCGTGTCCCCGAAGCTCGGGGTCAGCGAGTCGGCCGGGAGCTCCGGGACCTTCCAGCTCTCGTCGGGGCCGCACGCCGCCAGAGCGGCCGCGACCACCAGCAGCGAGACGCGCCAGCAGCGATCAATCGGCACCATGCGGGACCTCCGACGAGGACGACGAGGAGTGGTGTCGCGACCAGGCCCGGACGGCCAGGAGCACCAGCGTGCCGAGCGGGCCCAGGATCCAGAGCGTGGCGCCGGCCGCCATGGCGCCCGCGGCCGTCGCAGACGGCTCGAGCCCCACGATCCAGATGGTCGGCCGACTGATGATGAAGACCGGCAGCAGCGCCAGGAACGCGATCCCCAGCACCACGATCAGCGCCCGCGCCCCCGGCCATCGCGCGCAGAGGTTGGCGAGGGCGGCCCGCGTCTCGACCACGGCCCACCCGATGGCCACCACCGCCGCCGCCCATCCGATGAGCGACGTGCCCAGCGCGATGACCCGACCCGCCAGCACCGACGCCGCCGACAGCGCCAGCAGCATGGCGACCAGCCAGCCGACCACCATGGCCGGCATGGCGTACAGCGACGTCAGCGCCAGCCGGTGCAGCGCCGTCTTCCGGCCGACTCCCGGCGGCCGGCCCAGGTACGCCAGGACCCCGCCGTGAAGGTAGCCGATCAACGAGCCTGCAAGGAAGAAGAGCGTGGCCGTCACGAAGCCGAGGCTCGAGCTCAGCTGCCCCAGCAGAACGTGGGCCGTCACCACCATCGACGCGATCAGCCCGCCACTCACACCCCACGACGTGGCCACCTGGCCCACCACACCCAGGTGGGAGGGCGACAGCGGGCCCAGAAGACCCGTGCTGCGCATAGCGGCATTCGCAGCCATGGACCGCCTCCGGCTCGGTTGCGGATCGGTGCCCACCACCCGGCGGGCTCTGTTCCATCTATTTGATCAGGGCCCTCTCGGGCCCGGGAAGGTCGGTTCGGCAAGGAGGGACCGGCCGCAGTACGCAGACCTGCTGGTACGAAGATAGGCAGAGCGGTCGGTTCCCGCTGTCATGTAGGATGCCGTGTAGCGGTTTCGACTACAAGCGGGAGAACCGTGGAACCGGTCGTAGGGCAGAACCGGACCCGACGTGGGGAAACTCCCTTCCCCCAACGTTTTCGCCGGCAGGCACGTCGTCATTGATGGCGACGGCACGGATACGAGCCCCGACGAGGACGAGGATGACGATCAGGCGAGACGGAGACCGCGGTGGCCCGCACTTCACGGGATGGCTCCTCCGAGGGCGGCGTCCCGGCCGGATGGTGTTCGTGGTCGGCCTGATCCTGCTCGCGGCCAGTACGCCGGTGACCGCGCAGAACGGCCCGGACCGGGTTCGCGTCTTCCTCGACTGCCAGACCCGGGGCTGCCCGGAGCAGGAGTTCCGCACGGAGATCACCTTCGTCGACTGGGTCCGGGACCGGACGGTGGCGGACGTCCACGTCATCCTGACGAGGCAGGCGACCGGGGGCGGAAGCCAGTACGTATTCGATTTCGTGGGGCAGGGCGAGTTCGAGGACGGCAACCTCCGGCTGGAGGAGACGGTCAGCAACACGGACACGCGCGACGAGGTGCTGACCTCGCTGGTCCGGACATTCAAGGGCGGGCTGGTACCGTACGTGGCGCAGCGCGGCTATCTGGAGGATCTGTCGATCACGGCGATCGAGGAGGCGACCGAGGCGGCGAGCCAGGAGCTCCGGATCACCGGGGACGACCCCTGGAATCTCTGGGTGTTCAGCATCGGCGCCAACTTCGAGGCGGACGGCGAGGAGCAGCAGAGCAGCTACGAGCTGCGGGGCCGGCTGAGCGCGAGCCGGACCACGCCGGACTGGAAGATCCGGCTCGGGCTCGACGGGACCCATGAGTACCAGCGGTTCGAGCTGAGCGAAGGTACGGAGACGTTCGAAACCGACGAGTGGGAAGCCGACGCATTGCTGGTGCGGAGCCTGACGCCGCACTGGTCCGCCGGCTCGATGTTCGAGGTCAGCCGGTCGACGAGCCTGAACCGGGAGCTCGGCGGCCGGGTCGCCGGCGCACTGGAGTGGGACTACTTCCCGTACGAGCAGGCGAACCGGCGGCAGCTGATCGTGCACTGGCAGCTCGGGGTGACCCGGGTCGCGTACGAGGACACGACCATATTCGGCAAGATCGAGGAGACGATCTTCGACCAGCGGCTGGTGGCCGTCTACGACACGCGGCAGCCGTGGGGCAACGTCTCCTTCTCGGCCGAGTACTCGAACCTGCTGCACGACTTCTCCAGGTACCGCATCGCGACCCGGGCCCGGACCAACTTCCGGCTGTTCCGGGGGCTGAGCCTGGAGATCCAGGGGAACTACGAGGTGATCCGCGACCAGGTCTACCTGGCCGCGGAAGAGCTCTCGGACGACGAGATCCTCGTCCAGCGCCGGGAGCTGGCCACCGGCTACGAGTACAGCGTCGAGGTCGGGTTCAGCTACCGGCTGGGCTCCATCTACAACAACGTGGTCAACAACCGGTTCCCCTGGTCCGTGCTCTTCTGAGCGACGCGCTACCGGGCGAGCATCGGCCCCAGCGGTCGGCCGCCCAGCAGGTGCATGTGGAGGTGGAAGACCTCCTGGCCGCCGTGCTTCCGGGTGTTCACGATGAGCCGGAAGCCGTCCTCGTCGATCCCCTCGTCCTCGGCGATCTTGCGGGCCACGGTGAACATCCGGCCCAGCGCGGCCTCGTGGTGCGCCTCGACGTCCGCCGCCGTGGGAATCGCCTCGTTCGGGACGATCAGCACGTGGACGGGCGCCTGCGGGTTCACGTCCCGGAACGCGGTCACCAGGTCGTCCTTGTAGACCACGTCCGCGTCGACCTCGCCGTTGATGATCTTGCCGAATATGGTATCGGGCATACGCCGGTTTCCTTTCCGTTCCGGTCCGAGTGCTCTGGCACGATCGGGACGCGACCCGCCGTCTGCAGCCTGCGACCCCCGGCGGGTTGCCGCCCCGACGGTTCCGCCTCTACGTTCGGCGCATGAACTGGACCAGCTGGCGGGACGAGTTCCCGATCCTCGGCCACACGACGTACCTGAACTCCTGCTCCCTGGGCGCCCTCTCGCGCCGGGCCGAGCAGCGGCTCCGGGACTTCCGAAACGAGTGGCACACCCACGGCGCTTCGGCGTGGTACGAGACGTGGATGGGCCGGCTGGCGGAGCTGCGTGGCCGGGTCAGCGGGATGCTCGGCGCCCCGGACGGGACGGTCGCCCTCTCGCCGTCCGTGTCGGCCGCCCTCTCCGTGATCGCGTCCGCCATCGACTACGCCGGGCCCGGCGGCGGCGCGTCGACCGGTGCGGGGGGCGCGGGCCGCCGGAACCGGGTCGTCGTCTCCGACCTGGACTTCCCCACGCTCGGGTACCAGTGGATGGCCCGGAACGGCGTGGAGGTGGTCCGGGTCCCGAGCGACGACGGCGCGACCATCGACCTCCGCCGCTGGGCCGATGCCGTGAACGACCGGACGGCGGTCCTGGCGACGAGCCACGTCTTCTTCACCACTGGCGCCATCCAGGACATCGGTGCGCTGGCCGGGATCGCCCGGGATGCCGGCGCACTCTGCCTCATTGACGGCTACCAGGCGACCGGCCAGATCCCGACCGACGTGGTGGCAGCCGATGTGGACGTCTACATCACCGGCCCTCTCAAGTGGCTCATGGGCGGGCCGGGGCTGGCGTACACGTACGTGCGGGAATCGCTGATCGACGACCTCCGGCCGACCACCGCCGGGTGGTTCGGGGCCGCCGACCAGTTCGATTTCGACATCACCCGCTACGAGCCGAAGCCCGACGCCCGCCGGTTCGAGATGGGCACGCCCGCGCTCCACACGGTCCATACGGCGCTGGGCGGCCAGGAGATCGTCGACGAGATCGGCGTGGCCGCGATCCGGGAGCGGAACCGGTCGTTGACGGAGCGGCTGATCGAGCGGGCTGACGCGGAAGGGTTCGCCATGAACCTGGCGCCCGACGCCGACGCCCGGTCCGCCATCGTCATGATCGAGCACGAGGACCCCCACGCCGCCGTCGACGCCCTGGCCCGGGCCGGGATCATCGTCGACGCCCGCCCCGGTTACGTCCGGGTCTCGCCCCACTTCTACAACACCGGGGACGAGATCGACCGGGTGGTGGCGGAGCTCGCCGCATCGGGAGGAGACTGATGTCGGCCGAAGGCGGCGCGGGAGAGCTGACGCTCGCCGAGGCCCAGGCGGCCGTCGATGCGTGGGTCTCCCGCTTCGAGGAGGGCTACTGGCCCCCGCTCTCGATCCTGGCCCGGCTCACCGAGGAGGTGGGCGAGGTCGCCCGGGAGCTGAACCACCGGTACGGCGGGAAGCCGAAGAAGCCCGAGGAGCCCGAGGCCGACCTGGCCATGGAGCTGGCCGACATCCTCTTTGTGGTCATCACCCTGGCCAACTCCCACGACATCGATCTCGGCGCCGCCCTGCGCCGCGTCCTGGAGAAGTACGAGACCCGCGACGCGGAGCGGTGGACGCCCAAGGAGTGAGCGGCGCGCTACACCCCCGCTACGTCCGGCCCCCAGACCAGCTTGTGAAGCTGGAGCTGGAACCGTACGGGAAGCCGGTCCTCGAGGATCCACTCGGCCAGCGACAGCCGGTCCTGCTCGCCCCAGACCGGGGAGAAGAGGATGGCCCGGAGCCGCCCATCCTCGACTCGCCGGTCGAGGGCGTGCTCCCGGACCCGCTCCCGGGCCCACTCGTAGTCGGTCCGGTCGCGGATCACGAACTTCACCTCGTCGCGGCCGTCCAGGTGGTCCAGGTTGGACCAGAGGTTTTTCGACACTTCGCCCGACCCCGGGCACTTGAGGTCCATGATCACGTGACAGCGGGGGTCCAGCGGCTCGATGTCCATGGCGCCCGATGTCTCCACCAGGACGGTGAACCGCTCGTCCAGCAGCTGCTTCGCCAGCGTGTAGGCGGCCCGGTGGACCAGCGGCTCGCCGCCGGTGATCTCCACGAGGTTCGTACCGATCTCCTTCGCCTCGGCCACGATCTCGTCGAGCGTCATCCGCTCGCCGCCGTGGAACGAGTACTCGGTGTCGCACCAGACGCACCGCAGCGGACAGCCGGTCAGGCGCACGAACGTGCACGGCAGCCCCGCCCAGGTGCTCTCGCCCTGGATGCTGTGGAAGATCTCGGTGACCCGCAGGAATTCAGTCGGCATCTGGCCCTGTAATACCGCCGAGGCGCCCTGCAGGTCCCGGCGATGGGCGGCCCCCGCCCAGGCCTCCGCCTGCCGCGGCCCGGCGTCCGCCTATCGGAACCACTCCTTCATCACGTTGTTCGCGATGAAGAAGACGTTCGCGGGCCGCTCGGCCAGTCGCCGCATCAGGTACGGGTACCACGCGTTGCCGAACGGGATGTAGATCCGGAGGTTCCAGCCGTCCTTCACCAGCTGCTCCTGGATGTCGCGGCGGACGCCGTAGAGCATCTGGAACTCGAAGCTGGCGGGGTCGATGTCGTGGGACGTCGCGTGCTCGATCGTCGCCTGGATCATCGCCTCGTCGTGGGTAGCGATCCCCGCGTATGTCCCGTCATCGAGGAGCAGCTTCGTGCACCGGACGAAGCTCGCGTCCACGTCTTCCTTGTCCGGGAACGCGACCGTCTCCGGCTCCATGTACGCGCCCTTGCAGAGCCGGATCCGGACGCCCCGCTCATTGGCCCAGCGCACATCGTCCTCCGTCCGCCGCAGCATCGACTGGAGCACGATGCCGCAGTTCTTCGTGCCTCCCTCCCACACGCTCTCGAAGAAGTCGAGCGTCCGCTGCGTGTAGTCGCTGGACTCCATGTCGAACCGGACGAACATGTCGGCGGCCGCGGCCCGATCGAGCACCCGACCGACATTGGCCCGGAGGAAATCCTCGTCGATGTCCTGCCCCATCTGGGTCAGCTTCAGCGAGACGTTCCCGTCGATCCCCTCGCGGACGATGGCGTCGATGATCTCCAGGTACGTGTCCGCCGCCCCGGTGGCCTCGGCCCGGTCGCTCACCGACTCGCCCAGGTAGTCCATCGTCACCGTCATGCCCGCGGCGTTCAGCTCCCTGGCCGCCGCCACCGCCTCGTCAATGGTCTCGCCGGCCACGAACCGCCGGGCGGCGGACCGGGCGAACGGCGCGTGGGTGACCATCGTCCGCGCCATCGAGCTCTCGCTCAGGAAGAGCAGTCCCTGTCTCAGCATCTATTCCCCCGTGAGCTCGGCCCGCCGTTCGATGGCGCGGTCGAGCTCGGTCTTGAGTTCGTACAGTGTAAGGTCCAGCGCGGCGTCGCGGGCCGCGTCCTCCGACTCGCCCCGGGCCACGTCCTCGCTCGTCACGTGCCCCATGATCCCGGCGCCCGTCTCCGCCCAGCGGACGAACACCAGGAAGGCGACCCAGTCGCCGCCCGATGTCTCCTCGACGTCGATGTCCACCGTGTACGCCTGACCGTCGGCGCCCTGGAACGCCGGGACCCGGTCGTGGGTCTCGACGTAGCCCCGGAACGTCAGGTCCGGCGCGGGACCGTCGTGTCCGCTGCCGCCCAGCTCCTCGACCAGGTCCGGGACCGCCTCGGCCTCGGCTGCGGACCGCTCCGCGGCATCGCGCACGGCCCGCTCCTCGAGGCGACGCATGATCTCGTCGGCCGGCATTCTCTTCTCGTCGGTCATGGGGCGTGAAAGGTACCGAATCGACGGGGCCGCGGCCATTGGCCGCACGGTGGTTTCCATCCTGCATCCGGTATTCCGCGAGCCCCATCGATCCCCGAGGCGGAGAGACCCATGCGCGCTGCCATTTTCGACGAGAACGGCGACCCGGACGTCATCGAGATCCGGGACGTGGAGACCCCCGAGCCCGAGGCCGGCGAAGTGCGACTGGAGGTCGAGGCCAGCGGGATGAACCACCTCGACCTGTGGGTCCGCCGCGGCCTCCCCATCGAGACGACCATGCCCCATATCGGCGGCTCCGACGTGGTCGGGCGAATCGACGCGCTCGGCACCGACATCGACGCCGCGCGGCCGGACGGGTCCCCCTGGTCGGAGGGGGACCGGGTCATCGTCAACCCGTCGCTCTGGTGCGGCGAGTGCGAATGGTGCCGCAAGGGTGAGGAGTCGCTGTGCGTGAACTACCGGATCCTCGGCGAGCACACCCAGGGCGGGTTCGCCGAATACGTCACCGTCCCGGCCCGCAACCTGTTCTCCATCCCCGACGACTTCGACACGGCCACCGCGGCCGCGGCACCACTCGTGTACCTGACCGCCTGGCGCGGGCTCGTGACCCGGGGCCGGATCCGGGAGGGCGACCGCGTCCTTATCACCGGCGCCTCGGGCGGCGTCGGCACGGCGGCCGTCCAGATCGCGAAACACCTGGGCGCCGAGGTCTACGCCGTCACGTCCGCGCCCTGGCTCGACCGCGTCCGGGAGCTGGGCGCCGACGTGGTCTACGACCGCACCGACCCCGACACCGACTACGGAAAGCAGATCTGGAAGGCCACCGGGAAGCGGGGCGTCGACATCATCCTCGACTCCGTCGGCGAGGCGACGTTCCAGAAGAACATCCGGGCACTGGCGAACGCCGGCCGGATCGTGGTCTACGGCGCCACGACCGGCCCCGAGGGCCGGATCGACCTCCGGCTCCTCTTCTGGAGGCAGCTGGAGATCCTCGGCACGACCATGTCCAACCAGGAGGAGTTCCGGGACGTCATGGACCGCGTCTTCAGCGGCGACCTGCAGCCCGTGGTCGACCGGGTCTTCCCGCTGGACGAGACCGTCGCCGCCCACCAGCGCCTCGAGGCCGGCGACGCGTTCGGGTCCATCGTGATCGAGCCGGGGAGCTGAGCGCGGACGGCCCGAGGGGGGCAGCCGCTTGGAGCTGGGCCACCCCCTCGCCCGAGCGTACGTCTCACCCCTACCGGGCCGCCTCCTCCACAGCCGTCCGGAGCCGCGGCCAGACGAAGCGGGCCAGGCGGAGGAAGTTGGCCCGCTTCTCGGGGCGGTCCTCCAGGTACGCCCACGCGGCCAGGCCGCCCTTCTCCTTGTTGCAGGGCCAGCACGCCGCCACGAGATTGCCCCGCGAGTGGTCGCCGCCCTTCACCCGTGGCTCCACGTGATCAACGGTCAGCTCCTCCGCCGGGAACTGCTCCCCACAGTAGACGCACCGGAAATCGTGGCGCTGGAAGACCTTCTGCTTCCGCTCGTAGCTCGGCATCCCGCTCCCTCGTCGCGCTGGACTCCATACGACGATGACGCCACGACCGCCGTTGCACCAGCGACCGCCTCCCGTCCATAATCATGGCCCATGGCGACTGACCCGCGACTCGAGGCCCTCCGGCAGACACTGACCGCTCGGGCCCACGCGATCGACGAGCGCGGCCCCTCCATCGACGAGGCGGCCGTGCTTCTCATCCTGCGTCCGACCGATCCTCTCGAGCTGCTCCTCATCGAGCGGACCGAGCGGGAGGGCGACCCGTGGTCCGGCCACATGGCGCTGCCCGGCGGGCGACGCGAGCCCGCCGACGCCGACCTCGTCGATACCGCGCGGCGGGAGACCGAAGAGGAGACGGGGATCGTGGTGACGCCACCACAGATCCTGGGTCACCTCGACGAGCTCGGCCCCAAGGCCTCCCGCCGCCGCTTCAACCTCCTGATCGCCCCGTTCGTGGCCAGCGTCCCGCGGGATACCGAGCCCGAGCCGGAGCCCCGCGAGGTCGAAACGGCGCTGTGGGTGCCGTTGACGCACCTGGCCAGCGACGAGGCCGTGGACGAGGTCCTGATCCAACTGGAGGGCGAGGAGTTCCGGCTGCCCGCGCTGAATTACGACGACTATGTGATCTGGGGCCTGACCCACCGGATCCTCACCGGGTTCATGGACATCGCGCGGGAGGCGGGGATCATCGGCTGACGTGAGGCGGCGTGATCGACGAAGCCCCCGGGCGGACCGGACAGAGCGTCCCGCCCGGCGGCGGACCACCCGGTAAGCGCAGTCCGGACGCCCTCTACGGTATGCCGCGCCCGCCGCTCCCATCGGGTTCTGTACGCAGGAATTGTTGGTCCGGCCGGTCCCGATTCGATTTACGGCCTGCGTGGCTATGATCGGCTTCTGGATCGACCACGGTGGTGCCCATGCCCGGGCGGTGACGTCCCAACCCGCCATGCTGTCAGAACCCCGCAGGTCGCTCCAGCTCAGTTACTTACGCCGGCACAGGCCGCCCAGGGCGCGACCAGGACCAACAGGATCTGCATACAGAATCCGATGGCCGGTTGGTGGACAGCTACCGGCGCTCCGATCGAGCGGGGCGGACCCGTTGCGACATGCGCAGCGTGTCCCGTTCCGGCATGGAAGACGACGATCCCCCATCGCCGGTCAGGCGGCCCGCGACCCCCGGCTGCCGCACACCCTCCGAAAACCCCTCGAGCTCCGCGTCGCCCGGCTCCGGCAGAGCATCATCCTTCTCTGCCCGCACCCGCTCCGCGGCCTCCTCGATCTCGGCCGTCATGTCGGCCTCGATCGCTTCCAGCCGCTCCCGATCGATCCTCGTGCCGACCAGGTACTCCTCATAGAGCCCTATCGGGTCCCGCTTCCCCCAGTGCTCGAAGAGCGCGTCGGGGAAGGTGCGTCGCGCCTCGGCTTCGTCATGGGTCGCGTGGCCGCCCATCCGGAACGTGTCCACCACCAGCAGTGTTGGCCCGCCCCCCGCCCGTGCCCGGTCGGCAGCCACTCGCGTCGCGGCCCAGACGTCGAGCACGTTGTTGCCATCGGCGAACGCCCCGGCCACGCCGTACATCTTCGGCCAGTGGCGGAAATCGCCAGCCTGATGCTGATCGAGGCGGGTCCCCAGCGCGACCTGGTTGTTCTGGAGGACGAAGATGGCCGGCACCTCCTTGACTGCGGCCAGGTTCAGCCCCTCGTGGAAGGCAGCGGTCTTCGTGGCGCCATCGCCCACCCAGGTCAGCGCCACCCGGTCATCGCCCCGTTGTTTGAACGCCAGCGCCATTCCCGTCACGACGGGGACCATGTCACCGACGTGGGAGATGGGCTGGAGCACGCCGTGCTCGAGGTCACCGAAATGGAGGTCGCGGCCGCCGGTGGTACTCCGCGCGGTGGCGAACACGCCGTGGAAGACGTCGTCGAGGGGCACCCCCATCTCCGGCAGCGCACCAGCGTTCCGGATCATGGGCGCCACGACGTCACGTCCCCGGTCGAGGGCATGGACCGCCCCGACCGTGACGGCCTCCTCGCCCGTCCCGAGCCACGCCTTCGACAGCACGCCCTGACGGACCCACCGCTTCAGCATGATGTCGTGCAGCCGCGTCCGGACCATCCCGGCGTAGAGGGCCAGGCGCGCTTCGTCGTCGAGCTGCCGGATCAGCGCCGCCCGGTCCTCGTCCTCGGCCAGCCGTGTGGCGAAGGCCTCGACCAGCTCCGGGTCCGGCTCCCAGTCGATGTACTCGGGTGGGTCGAACGGGGGGTATCGCTTCATGGAGGCGAAGCTAACGTCCGGCGGGGCGGGGGCGCCACGGACCGGGGGCGCTACGGGACCCGGGCCGGCGGCGGTGTCTCACCGTCCTCGTCGTCGGGGGCGAGCTCCGGGCTCTGGACGGCGCGCCCGATCCGGGCGGCCATGACGTTCAGCTCGGACCGCGACGGCACGGGCGCGTCCTCCTTCGGCAGCTGCAGGTCGAAGTCATCCCGCTCGCGGACGGGGATCAGGTGGAGGTGGAAGTGGAGCACGTCCTGACCGCCAGCCCGGCCGTTGGCGCTGAACAGGTTCACGGCTTCCGCGCCCGTGGCCTGCCGGATCCCGGGCATGAGCCGCTTCGCCACCCGGAGGCAGTGGGCGGCCAGCGCGTCGGGCGTGTCGAACAGGTTCTCGTGGTGCTCCCTGGAGACCACCAGTACGTGGCCGGGACTGGCGGGCTGGATGTCCATGAACGCCAGTGCATCATCATCCTCGTAGACGATGCTGACCGTCTCCTCACCGTGAATGATTCGGCAGAACACGCAGTGTTCGTTCATGGCGACTCGGCTCCCTGCTTCCTAGATTGGCGAGAATGAGCGATCCAAGCCCTCCAACGGAAGAAACGCCCGCCCCGCCCACGTCGCAAGAACTGGACGATGGGTATCGGGCCGATCTGCCTCTGGCTGTCCTGGAGTCCGTCCGGGACCACGACCGGCCGACCGAGGTCCTCGAAGAGGAGGACCTGGCTGCGAGTCTGCCCCGGCGGCTGGGCCTCACCGGCGTGGTCGAGAGCCAGATCCACCGGTATCGGGTCGCCAGGAAGCGGAGGGAGAAGATCCCCGGCGACGATGTCGCCGACCTGCTCCGTCTGGTCCTCCGCCGACCGGATGCCGCCGCGATCCTCGTGGAGGCGGGCCGCGAGCTGGCCCGGCATCATCGTCGCAAGCTGCTGTATCGGATCGCCGGCGCCGCGCGGATCCTCCCCGACGCCCTCTCCACCCGGATGGCGAAGCGGAGCATCCGGCGGCTGATGCGCCGGATCACCGGGGGCGCGCCGGTCCAGGTGACCCGGAGCCCGCTCCGGGTCACCGCCCGGGATACGGTCACGGCCCGGGCGGACACGTCCGGGACGGCCTGTACGCTGTACGCGGCCGCCATCGAGGAAGCCGCCCAGCACTCGCTCGGCCATCGCCCGACGGTCACTCACGTCGCGTGCGAGGGCCGGGGCGAGGAAGCGTGCATCTGGGAGGTCGCCAGCTAGGTCGGTTAATCGGCACTCCGAAGTACGGCCCGGCGGGCTACGTCTCCAGCCCGCCGTGGCCGACCGGCTGCTCCTCGGCGACGCGCTCCTCCTCGTCCTCCTCGCCCATGATCTCCCGGAGCTGCTCGCGGGTGACCACCTCGTTCTCGAGGAGCGCGTCGGCCACAGCGTCGAGGAGGTCGCGGTTGGTGCGCAGGATCTCCGTGGTCCGCTCCTTCACCTCCAGGACGATCCGCTTGACCTCCTTGTCCATGGACCGGGCGGTCTCGTCGCTGTAGCTCTTCTCCTGCGGCCACGGCGTGTTGTCGTTCCCGAGGAACGTGCTCCGCTGCTTCTCGTAGCTCACGGGACCCAGCAGATCCGACATCCCGTACTGGCGGACCATGTTCCGGGCCATCTCGGCCACCCGCTCCAGGTCGTTGGCCGCACCGGTGCTGATCTCGTCGAAGACGATCTCCTCGGCCACCCGGCCGCCCAGCAGCACGGCCATCCGGTCCAGGAGCTCCTGCCGCTGCAGCAGGTACCGCTCATCCTCCGGCAGCTGCTGGGTGTACCCCAGCGCCCCGATCCCCCGGGGGATGATGCTGATCTTGTGGACCGGATCGGCGTTCTCCACCCGCTCGGCGACGATGGCGTGGCCGGCCTCGTGGAACGCGACGATCCGCCGCTCCTTCTCGTTCACCAGCCGGTTCTTCTTCTCCAGCCCGGCGACGACCCGATCGATGGCGGCATCGAGCTCGTCCATCCCGACCTCGGTCTTGTCCCGGCGCGCGGCCAGGAGCGCGCCTTCGTTCAGCAGGTTCGCCAGGTCGGCGCCCACGAAGCCGGGCGTACGGCGGGCCAGGACCTCCAGGTCGACGTCCTTCGCCAGCTTGATGTCCTTGGCGTGGACCTCCAGGATCGCCTGCCGGCCCTTCCGGTCCGGCCGGTCGACCACCACCTGTCGGTCGAACCGGCCGGGCCGCAGCAGCGCGGGGTCCAGGATCTCCGGCCGGTTGCTTGCCGCCATGATGATCACGCCGACCTTCGGGTCGAACCCGTCCATCTCCACGAGCAGCTGGTTCAGCGTCTGCTCCCGCTCGTCGTGGCCGCCCATGGGGCCGCCGGCGCCCCGGGCCTTGCCCAGCGCGTCCAGCTCGTCGATGAACACGATGCACGGCGCGTTCGACTTCGCCTGCTCGAACAGGTCCCGCACCCGGCTGGCGCCCACACCCACGAACATCTCCACGAACTCCGAGCCGTTCATGCTGAAGAAGGTCACGCCCGCCTCGCCGGCCACGGCCCGGGCCAGCAGCGTCTTTCCGGTGCCGGGCGCGCCCGCCAGCATCACGCCCTTGGGGATCTTCGCGCCCACGCGGTGGAACTTCTCGGGCTCCTGCAGGAACTCCACGATCTCCACCAGCTCCTGCTTCGCCTCCTCCGCGCCGGCGACGTCGTCGAAGTCGACACCCGTCCCCTCCTCGCCCACCAGCCGGGCACGGTTCTTCCCCACCTTCATGACCCCGCTCGCCGGGTTCATCCGTCGGAGCATCCAGACCCAGAAGAGGAGCATGAGCCCCAGCGGGAGGAGCCAGAAGAGCGCCTCGCCGAGCCAGCCCTCGGTCGCCGCCTCGATGACGACGTCGTTCTCCTCAAGCAGCGGGACGAACGCCTCGTCGCCGTCGACCCGGACGGTGGTCCACACGTCGGGTACGTTCGCGCGCCCCGCGGCCCAGACGCTGTCGGGCACGGCCTGGATCTTCGGGCCCTGGATCCGGACCCGCTCCACCTGCCCGGCCTCCACCTTCTGCTTCAGCTCGCTGTACGGGATCTGCTCCTGGTTCCGCTGCCCCAGGAACATGTTGAGCCCCAGCAGGATCAGGAACGCGACGAGGAAGTAGAAGATGGAGAACCGCGTCTTGCGGTTGCCCATGCCCGGCTGCTTCCGCCCCTCACCGCCGCTGCCGGGACCGCCGCCCCCGCCGCCCTTCCCCTGGTTCCTCATGATCGGAGTCATTGTGAAGGGCTTTCGGGGCAAGGTTTGTACCGGGGATCTGGACGCCTCATCGCCCGGAAGGGTGGTCCGGGCGTGAAGCGCGCCGACCCCGGAAGCCCCATATTCGAGGGAACCGCTCCCCCTTCCCCGGGTGCACCCATGAACCTCCGCTGGTGGCACTGGATCCTCGGCATCGTCGCCGGGCTGATGGTCCTGATCCTCATCGCCTGGGCCGTGGGCGCCACGCTCCCCGTGGCCCACACGGCCACCGTGTCCGCCCGCATCGACGCCCCGCCATCCGACGTTTGGCGCCTGATCACGGAGCCCGCCCGCTTCGCCGAGTGGCGGCCGGACGTGGAGTCCGTCACCGTCCTCGACCGCGACGGCACCGGTATCGTCTGGCGCGAGGCGCTGGGCACCGGCGCCATCACGTTCGAGACGACGGCGTGGGACCCGCCCCGTCGCATGACCGCCCGGATCGCCGACGAGGGCCTGCCGTTCGGCGGTTCCTGGACGTACAGCATCGAGCAGGACGGGGACGGGGCTGTCCTCACCATCACCGAGGACGGGGAGGTGTACAACCCGCTGTTCCGGTTCATGTCCCGCTTCATCTTCGGCCACGAGAGCACGATCCGGGGGTACCTGGACGCCGTCCGGGCCGAGCTCGGCGGCGCGTAGCCGGCGAAGCGTACCCGACCCCGACGCACCCCCCGTTGTTGGCGGCCCACACTGCCCGTACTTTCCGGGGACTCACGAACCCCGAGCCCAGACGCCGTGCGCGCCATCCGGTTCCATTACCGCCCCCTCCGGTACGTCCTGACCCGTACGCTGTCCAGCCGCCTGCCGGCCATGGGCACGGGCCCGCTCGGGTTCATCGCACTGGACGACGTGCCCCGCCGCGCGCTGCCGGCCGACGACTGGGTCCGGCTCGAGCCGCGTCTGACCGGGATCTGCGGCAGTGACCTGGGCGTAATCACGGCCCACGACTCGTTCACCCTCGAGCCGTACGGCGCCTACCCGTTCACCTTCGGCCACGAGGTCGTGGCCACGGTCACGGAAACCGGTCCCGCCGTGTCCCGCTGGACGGAGGGCGACCGGGTGATCCTGAACCCGATGCTCGCGTGCGGGCAGAAGGGCGAGCCGCCGTGTCCCGCCTGCCGCCGTGGCGATGTCGGCGTCTGCCGCCGGGCCACCGACGGCCGCGGCTCCATCACGGGGTTCAGTCCCCTGACCGGCGGCGGCTGGGGCGACGAGCTGGTGGCCCACGAGAGCCAGCTCCACGCCCAGGGCGAGCTCCCCGACGAGGTGGCCGTGCTCACCGACGCCTACGCCTCCGCCGCCAAGGGCATCTTCCTGGAGCCGCCCGCAGACGACGACGTGGTCCTGGTCCTCGGCGCCGGCAGCATCGGGCTGCTCATGGTCCGGGCCCTCCGCCGGACCGGGTGGACCGGGACCATCGCCGTCTCCGCCCGCTACGGCTTCCAGGCCGGGAAAGCGGAGGAGCTCGGCGCCGACCTCGTACTCCGGGGACGCGACCAGCTGTACGAATGGGCGTCCTCGCTCGCCGGCGCGGCCACCTTCGAGCCGAGCATGGCGCCGAAGTTCGTGGAGGGCGGCCCGTCGCTGGTCTACGACAGCGTCGGCTCCGCCGGCACCGTCCGGGACGCGCTGGCGCTGACCCGGGAGGCAGGCCGCATCGTGGTCACCGGTGCCGCCGCCGTCTCGAAGCTCGACCTGACCCGGCTCTGGCACCGGCAGCTCCGGATGACCGGAGTCATGGTCTACGGCCCCGTGGAGCACCGCGGCGAGACCCGCGACATTTTCGATGCCACGCTGGACTTGATCCGGGGCGACGACCTCGGTCGATTCAGGCTGCTGACCCACACATTCGCGCTGGAGGAGTATCGTGACGCCATCCGAGTCGCCCTCGGCAAGGACGACCACGGGGCCATCAAGGTCGGATTCCGTGTCCGCTGATTCCCTGGCGGGCTACACCCGCGACCCGTTCGACGGCTACTTCGACGGCCGGTCCACGGACGAGCTCATCGAGCCCGGGTCGCTCCTGGACACCGACGCGGTGCGGGAGTGGTTCCAGCTCTTCCAGCGCGGGCTGCCCCACTCCCTCTACACCTACCAGCTGCCCCTCCAGAAGGCGCCCGGCGCCCGGTCGACCGCCTTCGACGAGGAGCTGCTCATGTTCTCCTCGTACTCGTACCTGGGGCTCATCGGCGACCCCCGGATCGACGACGCCGTCCACGATGCCGTCGCCCGGTACGGCACCTCCACCGGCGGTGTCCGGCTCCTGACCGGCACCCTCGACCTCCACCACGAGCTCGAGCGGGAGCTGGCCGACTTCCTGGGCGTCGAGGCCGCCGCGGTGTTCAGCTCCGGCTACGACGCCAACGTGGGCGTGATCACGTCGCTCTTCGGCCCCGGCGACTGGGCCGTCCTCGACCGCTACGCCCACGCCAGCATCCGGGACGGGTGCCGGATGGCCGGCTGCGAGATCCGCCCGTTCCGCCACAACGACCTCGACGACCTGGAGCGCCGCCTGAGGCAGGCCGACCACAAGGGCGCCGAGCGCGTCCTCATCGCCGTGGACGGGGTCTTCAGCATGGACGGCGACCAGGCCCCGCTGGCCGAGATCATCGAGCTGAAGGAGAAGTACGGCGCCTTCCTCCTGGTCGACGAGGCCCACGCGCTCGGCGCCATCGGCCAGACCGGCCGCGGGACCTGCGAGGCCCGGGGCGTCGATCCCCACCGCGTCGATATCCTGACCGGGTCGCTGTCCAAGGGGATCCCGTCCTCCGGCGGGTTCGTGGCCGGCGCGAGGGACCTGAAGATCTACGTCCAGCACGGCTCCGCACCCTACATCTTCAGCGCCGCCCTCACCCCCGCCAACGCCGCCGCCGCACTGGCCGGGATCCGCACCCTCCGCGACGACCCGTCCATCATGGAGCGCCTCCGACGGAACACGAAGATCCTCCAGGACGGGATCCGGGACCGGGGCCTCGACTCCGGCGCCTCCGAGTCGCCCGTCGTGCCCGTCATCCTCGGCGACGAGTTCCGGGCCTACCGCTGGGCCCGCGGCATGCTCGAGCTCGGCGTCTTCGTCTCCGCCGTCGTCTACCCCGCAGTGGCCCGGGGCATGGCGCGGCTGCGCCTCTGCGCGACAGCGGCCCACGAGCCCGAGCAGTTCGACCGCCTCTTCGAAGCCATCGACGCGATGATTTCGGAGGAGGATTCTGAAGGGCACGGGGCATCGGTCTGACGACAGGGGCCTCGGCGGGGGCTTGAGGGGGCGCTTCTGTGGGGCACGGGGCCTCGGTCTGGCGACAGGGGCCTCGGCGGGGCTTGAGGGGGCGCTCTTGCAGGGCACGGGGCATCGGTCTGGCGACAGGGGCCTCGGCGGGGCTCGAGGGGGCGCTCTTGCAGGGCACGGGGCATCGGTCTGGCGACAGGGGCCTCGGCAAGGATTGAGGGGCATTTCCGGAAGGGACGGTCATCGCCTGGGAGGCATGGGCTGCGGCAATCGTGCCCCTCAAAGCTCTACAGAACCCCGTTCGCCAGACCCAGATGTCCGCCTCACCCGGGCACCCGCTCAATCCCGGCAACAATCCGATTCGGCAGACCCAGATGTCAGCACCACCCGGGCACCCCCCTCAATCCCGGCAACAATCCGATTCGGCAGATCCAGATGTCAGCACCACCCGGGCACCCCCCTCAATCCCCGTCCGAACCCCGTTCGCCAGACCCTGATCCCAGCACCGACAGAAGCGCCCCCGCCTTCGCCAGCGTTTCCTCCCACTCCCGCTCCGGGACGGAGTCGGCGACGATGCCCGCGCCAGCCTGCACGTGGGCCCCGCCCCCGGACGCCACGAGCGTCCGGATCGCGATGGCCGTGTCCATGGCCCGGCCACCGTACCCGAAATAGCCCACCGCCCCGGCGTACGGACCCCGCTGGACCGGCTCGAGCTCGTCGATGATCTCCATCGCCCGGACCTTCGGCGCGCCGGAGACCGTGCCCGCCGGGAACGTCGCCCGGAACGCGTCGAAGGCGTCGAGCCCGTCCCGCAGGTCGCCCTCGACCTGGCTCACCATGTGGAGCACGTGGCTGTACCGCTCGATCTCCATCAGCTCCGGCACCCGGACGGTCCCGTACTCCGCCACCCGGCCCACGTCGTTCCGGCCCAGGTCCACCAGCATCAGGTGCTCCGCCCGCTCCTTCGGGTCGGCGAGCAGGTCCTCCGCCAGCATCCGGTCCTCCGCCTCCGTGGCGCCCCGGGCCCGCGTCCCGGCGATCGGCCGGACCGTGACCGCCCGGTCCTCCACCCGCACCAGCACCTCCGGCGACGAGCCCACGATCGATACGCCGTCCAGCTCCAGAAAGTACATGTACGGCGACGGGTTCAGCGAACGCAGCCGGCGGTACACCGTGAACGGCTCCTCCTCCAGCTCCACCTCGAGCCGCTGCGACAGCACCACCTGGAACGCGTCGCCCGCCCCGATATACTCCTTGACCCGCCGCACCGCGGACTCGAAGTCGGCTCGGGAGAAAGAGCTGGAGTACTCCGCGACCGCCGCCCCACCGGACCCACGATCCACGATCCCCGACCCACGATCCACGATCCCCCGAGCCAGCGGCACCGGCCCGGGCTCCGTGTCCAACCGCCCGATCAGCGCCTCGATCTTCGCCACCGCCTCGTCGTAAAGCCCTCGCAGCGCCGTTCGTCGGTCCGGCCCGGGTACTTCGGCCACGTCCACGGTGGCGATGGCGTGCGCCCGGCCGTACACATTATCCACGGCCAGCACGACGTCGGTGAACATCAGGACCGCTTCCGGCAGCCCCGGCGCGGCCGGGGGCGCGTCGGGGAGCCGCTCGATGTAGCGGACCACATCGTAGCCGAGGTAGCCGACGGCGCCGCCGAAGAACCGGGGCACACCGGGCGGGACCACGGGGGTCCGGGCCCGGAGCCTGGCGGCCAGGTCGGCGATGGGGTCGTCCACGGCAACGGGGTCGCCCCAGCCGGCGTCGGGGGTCCAGCGACGGATCTGGCCGCGGGGCCGGTCGCCGGGCTGGGCCGGGTGGCCGGGCGCGGCAGGGTGGCCGGGCTCGCCGTCGGCGGGACCGGGGTCGGACGGCCCGGTGCCCGGGGCGGGGTCGGCGCGCCACGCCTCCCGGGGCTCGGTGCCCAGGAAGGTCCAGCGGGCCCAGCGCTCGCCGCCGGTCACCGACTCGAGGAGGAACCCGAACGGCGGACGGCGGAGCTTCGCGTAGGCGGTGACGGCGGTCTCCGTGTCGAACGGGAAACACCGGGTCACCGCCACCAGGTCGCCCTGGTCGGCGAGGCGGACGAAAGTATCGAAATCGGGACGGATCATGGAGCCGCGAATGTCAGGAGAAGGGGTCGGAGTGTCAATCATAGCCGTCGACACCGGCGGGACGTTCACCGACGTCGTGGCCGTCATCGACGGCCGGCTGTCGGTGCTCAAGGTACCGTCCACGCCGGACGACCCGGCACGGGCCGTCCTCTCGGGGATCCGCCGGATCGGTGATGCGCGATCCGAGCGGCGGGATCCGGGCGCCGGCTCTTCCGGTCATCCGGGCGCGGGAACATCCGAAGATGCCGGCCGCTCGGCCTCCTTCGTCCTCGTTCACGGCTCCACCGTGGCGACGAACACGCTGCTGGAGCGCACCGGCGCCCGGGTCGCGCTCGTCACGAACGCCGGGTTCGAGGACGTGATCGAGATCGGCCGCCAGAACCGGCCCCAGCTCTACGCCATCGTCGGGCACCGACCCGCGCCGCTGGTGGCCCGGGACGACCGCCACGGCATCGCGGGACGGATCGGGCCGGACGGCCACGAGGAGTCCCCGCTCGACGCCGCCGAGCTCGAAGCCCTCGCCGGACGCCTCGGGGACGCCGAGTCCGTGGCCATCTGCCTCCTCCACAGCTACGCCGACCCTTCCCACGAGGAGACGGTGGCCCGGGCGCTGGACGCGCTCGACGTGCCGCTCTCGGTCTCGTCCCGACTGCTGCCCGAGTACCGGGAGTACGAACGGACCGCCACCACCGTCGTCAACGCGTACGTCGCCCCGAGGATGAACGACTACCTCGGCCGGCTGGTCGACGACTCCGGCGCCGAGCGCGTCCGCATCATGGGCTCCGGCGGCGGCGCCGTCCCCATCGACCGGGCCCGTCGCGAGGCCGTGCACACTGTGCTCAGTGGGCCCGCGGGCGGGGTGATCGGCGCGATGCGGCTCGCCGGTGAGGCCGGCTTCGACGACATCATCACGTTCGACATGGGCGGCACGTCCACCGACGTCTCGCTCTGTCCCGGCGCCCCGCTCCACACCCGGGAGTTCACCATCGCGGGGGTGCCGCTGGCGATCCCCGTCATCGACATCCACACCGTCGGTGCGGGCGGCGGCTCCATCGCGGAGGTCGATGCCGGCGGTGCGTTGAGGGTCGGTCCCCGGAGCGCGGGCGCCGATCCCGGCCCGATCTGCTACGGTCGGGGCGGCCGGCGCGTGACCGTGACGGACGCCCACGTCTGGCTCGGTCGGCTTCCGGCCGATGCGTTCCTGGGCGGCGACACCGCGCTGGATCGGACCGCCATCGAGGGCCCGCTGTCCGGGCTGGCGGACGCCCTGGGGACCACCCCGGACGCGGCCGCCGAGGGGATCCTGGCCGTGGCGGACACCGCCATGGAGGGCGCGCTCCGGGTCATCTCCGTGGAGCGCGGCCACGACCCGGGCGGCTTCGCGCTGGTCCCGTTCGGCGGCGCCGCGGGCCTGCACGCCGTGGAGCTGGCCTCCCGGCTCGGCGTGAAGCGGCTCCTGGTCCCGCCCGACCCGGGCGTCCTCTCGGCCTACGGCATGCTGGTGTCGCCCGTCCGCAAGGACGTTTCCCGGACGGTGCTCCTGGGCCCCGATGACAGCTCCCGGATCGCTGCCGTCTACGACGAGCTGGAAGGCGAGGCCCGGCGCGCCATGGAGTCCGAGGGGGTGGCCCCCGGCGAGGTCGGTGCCGACCGGCTGGCCGATGTCCGCTATCGGGGCCAGTCGTTCGAGCTTCGGGTTCCCGCCGACGACTGGGTGGACGCGTTCCACGCCGCCCACGAGGCCCGCTACGGCTTTGCGCGACGGGGCGCTCCGGTCGAGCTGGTCACGGCCCGGGTCGAGGCCGTGGGTCCGGCCGCCGCGGCGCCCGCCCCGTC
>JBPRGE010000063.1:0-13026 GCA_051418035.1 Candidatus Longimicrobiales bacterium M2_2A_002 | reverse complement strand
TCGAAGCCCTCGAGCTCCGCCTCGTCATACTGGGCGTACGACATGATGATGACCTTGTCGCCGGGCTGGACCAGCCGGGCGGCCGCACCGTTCAGGACCACATCGCCGGAGTCCTCGACCCCGGTGATCACGTACGTCTCGAAGCGTGCGCCATTGGCGATATTCACCACGTGCACCCTCTCGTACTCCCGGACGTCGGCGGCCTCCATGAGGACGGGGTCGAGCGTGATGCTCCCCTCGTAGGCCAGGTTCGCGTCCGTCACCGTGGCCCGGTGGATCTTCGATTTGCACATGCTGCGCAGCATGGCCGCCCCCTCTATTCGGTCTGTCCCAGTATGACGTTGTCGATCAGCCGTGTCTCGCCCACCCGCGCGGCCACGGCCAGCACCGCGCCCGCGTGGGCCTCGTCGAGCTCGGCCAGCGTGTCCGGGTCTACCAATTCGATGTACTCAGGTTCCACGTCCGCGTCCCGCATGGTGCCCCGGACCCGCGCCTTCAGCCGGTCCGCGTTCGTCACATCCTCCCCGGCAAAGACGGACCGCGCGGCGAAGAGCCCGGCCGACAGGCTCCGGGCCCGCTCCCGCTCCGTCTCCGACAGATACTGGTTGCGCGACGACAGCGCCAGACCGTCCGGCTCCCGGACGATCGGGGCCGTCTCCACCCGGACCGGCATGTCGAGGTCCCGGGTCATCCGCCGGATCAGCACCGCCTGCTGGTAGTCCTTCCGGCCGAACACGGCCACGTCCGGCTGGACCATCCCGAACAGCTTCGCCACCACGGTCAGCACACCCTGGAAGTGGCCGGGCCGGCTCAGTCCGCACAGGCGGTCCGCCAGCGGGCCGGGCACGACCTGCACCATCGGGTCACCCTCCGGGTAGACCTCCCCGGTCTCCGGCGCGAAGAGCAGATCCACACCCCGCTCCTCCGCCAGCCCCGCGTCCCGGTCCAGGTCCCGGGGGTAGTCCTCGAAGTCCTCGCCGGGCCCGAACTGCGTGGGGTTCACGAAGATCGACATCACCACGAAGTCCGTGCGATCCCGCGCCCGGTCCACGAGCGAGAGGTGCCCTTCATGGAGGTAGCCCATGGTCGGGACGAACCCGATGACATCGGCGAGACCCGCCACCGTCGACCCGGCGTCCCGCCGGGCCTCCGCCGTCTCACGACGCAAATCCTCTACCGTCCGGACCGTCTTCACTCGTGTGTGTGCTCCGGGCCGGGGTACTCGCGCGCCCGCACCGCTTCGACGTAGTCGGTCAGTCCTCTCCGGGCCTCGCCGGCGAGATCGGCGAACCGCCGGAGGAACTTCGGCGTGAAGGCCTGGTTGAGCCCGAGCATGTCGTACAGGACCAGGACCTGCCCATCGCAGTCGACACCCGCCCCGATCCCTATGGTCGGCACACCGATCGCCGCCGTGATCTCCGCCGCGAGCGCGGCCGGGACCAGCTCCAGGACGACGGCGAAGCAGCCGGCGTTCGCCAGTCGCCCGGCCTCCTCCCGGAGCCGCCGGGCGTTCTCCTCATCCCGGCCCTGGACCCGGTACCCGCCCAGCGCGTGGACCGACTGGGGCGTGAGCCCGATATGGCCCATCACCGGAATCCCCGCGTCCACCAGCCGACGGACGTGCCGGCACGACGACTCGCTCCCGCCCTCGAGCTTCACCGCCTCCGCGCCCGTCCCGGCCAGGATCCGGCCGGCGTTCCGGACGGTCTCCGCGGGATCGACCTGGAACGTCAGGAACGGCATGTCCACCACCAGGAGCGCGTGCTCCACGCCCCGACGCACCGCCGCACCGTGGCGGATCATGTCCTCCAGCGTGACGGGCAGCGTGGAGTCGAAGCCGAGCACCACCTGACCCAGCGAGTCGCCCACCAGCACGACATCGACACCGGCCGCGTCCACCAGCCGGGCGAACATGGCGTCGTAGGCCGTGAGCGCCACGATCGGCTCGCCGCGCTCCTTCATCGCCAGGAGGCTCCGCACCGTCGTGCGACTTGGGTTCGAGCCGGTACTCATCGGGTGGCCTGCCACATCCAGGTGGGGGTGTTTCGCGTCGGTCGAAGCTAGATCGCCCCCCGGGGCGTGTCAAACCTCCCGGTTCCCGGTCCGAGAGGCCGTTGACGCCGACCGGGACGACCCGGCACCTTGCCTCCGTGTCCAAGCCCATGATCTACGACTCGCTCCTCGTCCACTACCTCGCACGGGAGCTCGAGAGGCGCCTCTCGGCCCGCCGGCTCCGGAAGGTGCGGTTCGACTCGGAGCAGCGACGGTTCACCCTCGAGATGGACGCGGAGCGGCTCGTCTGGGAGCTGCACCCGACGCGCGGCCGGATCCGGGTCGTGAAGGACGAGGCCGGGCCGCCGGGCGAAGACCTCCCCACCGAGGCCGCGGAGGGCTTCGGCGGGCGGACGATCCGGACCCAGCGCCGGCCCCGGGTCCGTCGCGTGACCGCACCGCCCGACGACCGGATCCTCGAGATCGAGATCGATGCCGGCGGCGCCGACCGCGCCTCCCGGTTCGTGGTCGAGCTCATGACGAACCAGTGGAACGTCCTGGCGCTGGCCCCGGACCGGCGGATCCTCTCCGCGCTCTGGACCCGGGAGAGCGGGCGGACGCTCCGGACCGGTGAGGTCTACGAGCCGCCGGGCGGGTTCGAGCCGCGGGAGGGGCTCGAGGAGCCGGTCGGCCTCGACCGCTGGCACGAGATCCTGGGTGAGGTCGACCCCGACGAGCGACCGAGAGCACTGGTCCGGGCGCTCGCGTGGACGAGCCCGCTCAACGCCGGACCGATCTTCGAGGGAGGACGGGACAACCCCGACGCGCCGGGCGCCGAGGGCGCGGCTGCGCTGGAGCCCGCGTGGCTCCGGTACCGGGAGCTCGCATCGCGCCCCGAGCCCCGGCCGCAGCTGCTCCGGCTCCGGGGCGGGATGCCGTACCCGCTGCCCCTCCCCGGCGTGGACGGCCGGCCCGTCATGTCGCTGCTGGCCGCGTTCCAGGAGGCGACCGAGGTCGACCCGCTGGCCCCGGAGGTCCGGGACGCGCTGGAGGATCGGCTCGAGCGGGTCACCCACCGCGCGGAGCGGCTCCGGGAGGAGGCCGAGAAGGCGCCTGCCCTGGCCGAGGAGCTCCGCGGCCGGGCCGACCTGCTCATGGCGCGCCTCCACGAGGTGCGGAAGGGGATGGAGTCGGTGGAGCTCGACGCCTTCGACGGCGGGACCGTCACCCTGGAGCTCGACCCGGCACTGACCCCCGTGGAGAACGCCGAGACGCTCTACGACCGGGCCAGGCGCCGGGAGCGCGCCGCCGAGCGGCTCCCGGCCAGGGTCCGGGAAGCCGTGGCCGAGCGTCATCGCCTCGAGGCGCTCCTGGACGCACTCGACGACGATGACGCCGACCCCGCCGAGCTGGCCCGGTGGATCGACGAGCTCCGGCCCGAGACCGACGACGACGGCGAGACCGGTCGCCTCCCCTACCGCCGGTTCCGGAGCAGCGGCGGCCTCGAGATCCGGGTCGGCCGGAGCGGGAAGGCCAATGACGAGCTCACGTTCCACCACTCGTCGCCCGACGACATCTGGCTCCACGCCCGGGACGCCGCCGGCGCCCACGTCATCCTCCGCTGGAGCCAGCGCGAGCAGAACCCGCCCAGGCGCGACCTGCTGGAGGCCGCAGTCCTCGCCGCCGTCCATTCGAAGGCCCGCACCTCGGCCACCGTTCCCGTCGACTGGACGCGCCGGAAGTACGTGCGGAGCCCGCGAAAGGCGCCGCCCGGCACCGTCATCCCCGACCGGGTCTCGACGGTGTTCGTGGAGCCGGACGAGGAGGTGGTGGAGCGGCTGAGCGAGTGACCGGGGGGCTCGCCTCCGGGGCGCAACAGGCGGCGCGACGCACGGGAGCGCGACATCTCGGATCGGTCACGGGCGCGCCGCATCCGGCCCGGGGAACGGCGGCCTGATCTTCGTCAGGGGGCAGGCCCCGGGCATCACGCGGCCTGCGGCAGCAACCGGCGCGCATGCGCTCGCAATGGGCTCACTTCGTTCGCAATGCGCGCCGGGGGCGCAGCGGGCCGCGGTGCCCGCGGCAACCCGCCTCACTTCGCTCGGCAATCCGCTCGCCTCCGGCTCGCAGGTCGAACAGCCAGCAGCGACCCCGCGGCCAGTCACCGTCTCTGCGAGGAGCACAGGTCCGAGCGTGTTGCCGGAGCGAAGCGCAGGCCGATTGCGAGCACGAAGGGCGAGCCATTGCGACCAAAGGGAGCCTGATGCGAGGCGAAGCCGAGCGTAATGCGCGGCGTCGCCGCGCGCCCTACGCCAGCGCCTCCCGCAGCCCTCCCACGAACCGCTCGGCGCCCTCCACCCCGCCCTCCTTGATCGCCTCGATCAACGCGCTCCCGACCACTACGCCGTCGGCGACGCGGCCGACGCGGGCGGCCTGCTCGGGCGAGCTGATCCCGAACCCGACGACCACGGGGACGGTCGCGGCCTCCCCGAGCGCCCGGACCTCGGCCTCCAGCTCGTCGCGGACCTCGGCCCGGGCGCCGGTCACGCCCGTCCTGGAGATGTAGTAGAGGAACCCCTGGGCGCGCTCGGCGATGCGGCGGGCCCGCCCGGGCGGCGTGGTCGGCGCGATGAGGCGGACCAGCGCCAGCGGGGAGCCCTCGAACTTCGCCTCGAGGTCCGGGTCCTCGCCGAGCGGCAGGTCCGTGAGCAGCACGCCGTCGGCGCCGACCTCGAGGGCGTCCTCGAGGAACCGGTCCACGCCGTACCGGAACACCGGATTCAGGTACGTGAACACCACCACCGGCGTGGTCTCATCCTGCGCCCGGAACGTCCGGAGCGCCCGGAGCGTGGCGCCCAGTGAGCCGCCGGCCTCGAGCGAGACCTGGGAGCTGCCCTGGATCGTGGGGCCATCGGCCAGGGGGTCGCTGAACGGGACGCCCAGCTCGATCACGTCGGCGCCGGCCCGGGCCAGCGCCGCCATGAGCTCCGGCGTGTCGTGTGCGGTCGGGAACCCGGCGGTCAGGTACGGGACGAGGAGTCGTCCTCCCGCGTCCAGACGTCGGGCCAGCCCCTCCGCCAGTCGCGTGTCAGACGAAGTAGGCGCCGACATCGATCCCATATTTCTCCGGTCGTGTGGTCTTGATGATCTGTCGCCGCGGCTCGACCGACTCGTCGGCCAGGTTCACCGTGATGGGGTCGGTCAGCGGGACGCCGTTCGCGTCGTAGATGAGCTTGACGACCGGCTGATTCATCTTCGCAGGGTCGGGGTTCGGCGCCGTGACCACGGCCATCTCGTGGGTGTCCAGGATCACCAGCGTCCCGACCGGGAAGATCCCGGTCACGTTGATGAGCGCCTTCACCAGGAGCGGGTCGTAGCCGCGGTTCTCGTTGTCCCTCATCTCCTTGAGCGCCTCCTCCGGCCGCCACGGCACCGTCTGATACGAGCGGTTCGAGGTGGCGGCGTCGAAGCCGTCCGCCACGGCGACGATCCTGCTGAAGAGACCCGGCTTGCGGGGACGGTCGTTCTCCGGGTAGCCCGAGAGGTCCCGCTTCATGTGGTGCTCGTACGCCATCAGCATCGCCCGGAACGGGACCTCGCTGAACCCGTGCATGTTGAACAGCGCCAGCAGCCCCTCCGTGGTGTGCTGCTTCATCTCGTGGAACTCTTCGTCGGTCAGCGCGGCGGGCTTGTTCGTGATCGCCTCATCGACGCGCATCTTCCCGATGTCGTGGAAGAGCCCTCCGAGCCCGAGCTCGTAGAGCTGCAGCTTGTCGAGCCCCAGCTTCTGGCCGAGGACGACCGAGAAGATGCAGACGTTCACGCAGTGGGTGAACGTGTAGTCGTCGTAGTCCCGGAGCGCCGTCATCCCCATGATCGACGTCTCGTTGTTCAGCACCTGGTCCACGATCGACTGCACGGCCCGCTTCACCCGCCGGGCGTTCACGGACTTCCCCAGCCGCGTGTCGCCCAGGACGTTCTTGGCGACCTCCACCGTCTGGAAGTAGGCCCGCTTCGCCCGCTCCTTCGCCTGGGCGTCGTCCTCGTCCAGCGCCGCCCGCTCCCGCTCCGGCCCCACCTCGATGTGCCGGGCGGGCGTGGCCCGCAGCCGCTCCACGAACTCCCGGTACGGGTGCTCCCCCGGCTGGTTCAGCAGGAGGGACAGGAACGGCGGCCACTCCTCCCGCTGGATCCCCTCCTGGACGATCACGGTCCCGACGCCGTGCTTGTCCAGCGAGTTGGAGACCATGGAGAAGGCGGCGTACGTCGACAGGTCGAGCCGGATCCGGACCTCGTTGATGAAGATGAAGTCGCCCACCAGCCCCACCTCGACCTCGCCCTCCCGCTCCAGCACCGCGCCCGCCGCCTTGTGGAGGTCGTCCAGCGCCTTCTGCACCGTCTGGTTCTCCAGCGGGAACAGCTTCAGCCCCTGGAGCGCGGCGTAGAACGTCGACAGGAGCTTCTGCCCCTGCGTCTGGAGCACCGCCGTCGAGTCGACATTGTACGTCTGGGGACTCATCACTCCTCCTTCAGCGCCCGGACCACGGCGTTCCGAACGACCGGGTCCTCATCCTCGCGGGCCTTTTCCAGTGCCTCCTTCGCGACCTTCGTGGCGGCCTTGCCGAGCCCGAGCGCGGCGCACGCCCGGAGCTCCGTGGGGTTGCGTCGGCCCAGGAACCCCTTCGAGTTCAGCAGGTCGTCCAGCTCCTCGACGGCCGTGCTCCCTCCGATGGCGCCGTACGCCTCGAAGAACGCCATCTTCTCGGTCAGGTCCGCCCCCTTGATCCGCTTCCCCTGCACGTGCCTGCGCAGCTCGTCGCGGGCGGACGCGAATCGGACGGCGCCCAGCGCGTTCACCGCGGCCACACGGACGTCCCGATCCTCGTCATCCAGCGCCAGCGTCAACGCCTGGAGCGCGGGTGTGAGCCGGATGGCGACGAGGGCGTCCACCACCGCCATCCGCACGGCCCGGTCCGGGTGCTCGAGCGCCCGCTTCAGCCCGTCCACCGCCTGCCCCAGCCCGATCCGGCCGGCCACCTTCGCCGCGCCCCGAACGAGCAGCGGCTCGTCCGATGCCAGCAGCTCGTTGACCCGCTCCGGGTAGCGCTCCGCGAGCCCGTCGATGGCCGACTCCAGCCGCTCGGCCACCCCGGCCGTCTCCGACATCTCCGCGAACCGGATCAGGATCGGCATGGCCTCGGCCCGGAGCCGGGCGAAAAAGAGGTTGACCTCGTCGGCGCCCGGGTCCACGGCACCGTCCTCCAGCGCCTGGACGAACTGCTCGAGGACCTCCGGCTCGCTCAGCCGATCGAACACCTTCTCGACCCGCTCCCGGAGCTCCGGGCCCAACACCGGCCGCTCGCCGCCCACCACCGCGCCCAGCTCGTCCAGGACCCGCGCGGCCTCCTTCAGGTCGCCACTGCTCAGGAGCAGCGGGAGCAGCTGGTCCAGAATGCCCAGGATCTCGGCCTGCCGCTCCCGGAACTCCGGCTCCTCGAGCCGGTCGAACAGCGCGTTCAGCACCGCTGCCCGGACGTCCCGCTCCATCTCCAGCTCGACCTCCGTCTGGAGCCTGGCCATCTCGCCCTGATCGAGGAAGTAGAGCGTCTCGTCGAAGTCCGCCGCGCTGATCGCCTGGGCCGTCAGCGCGCCCGTCGCCCCGGCCCGGGTCTCCCCCGCCTCCGGTTCCTCCCCGGCCGGCGCCAGCTCGCCCACGACCCCGGCCTCGAGCTCCTTCGGCTCCTCCCGCGGCTCGTCCGGGATCGTCACGCCTTCCATCAGCAGGTCGACGTAGCCGTACTGGAGCGCGGCGAAGTCCTCCTCCCACAGGACCGTGATCAGGTCGTCCGCGTCGCTCTCCCGCCGGATCGCCCGGTTCACGGCGTCCAGGAACGGGCCGACCTCTTCCTCGAAGCCCGGGAGAAACGTCAGACTCCGGATCCCGTCCTTGTAGAACGCGAACGCCAGGTTGTCCCGCCCCTCGCCCAGGACGAACGTGTGACCGGCGTACCGGAAGCCGTCCTCCGTCACGATCAGCTCCAGCGCGTAGCCCTCCTCCCAGAGGTGCTCGATCGAGGTGCGGAGGTCCTTCTGGAACCGCTGGAACACGGGGTTGTTGGGCTCATACATGACGAAGGCACGCAGCGCCTTGCCCATCGTCGACATGAGGGCCTTCACCTCCGCCACGGGGATGTCGGGCGGTGCTTCCTGATCCGGTGTGGCCTGTGTCGAGTCCGTCACCGTGCCTCGCCTCTCTACTGGTCGTCCTCCGACCCGATCTCCGCGACCTGGGCCACGTCCTTGTCGCCCCGCCCGCTGAGCGAGATCACCACGGGCCCCGATGCACCGAGTCGCGCGCCCGCAGCCAGCACGTGCGCGATCGCGTGCGCTGGCTCCAGCGCCGGGATGATCCCCTCCAGCCGCGCCAGGCGATGGAACCCGTCCAGCGCCGCCGCATCGTCCACCGCCACGTACTCGGCCCGGCCCGTGTCCCGGAGCCACGCGTGCTCCGGCCCCACGCCGGGATAGTCCAATCCTGCGGACACCGAGTGGGCCGGCGCAACCTGACCCTCGGAATCCTGCAGCAGATAGCTCAGCGAGCCGTGCAGCACACCGGGCTCCCCGGCGACCAGCGAAGCCGAGTGGCGGCCGGAGCCCAGCCCCTCGCCCGCCGCCTCGACACCGACGAGCCGGACACCATCATCCGGGATGAACGCGTGGAAGATCCCGATGGCGTTCGAACCGCCGCCGACACACGCCACCACGGCGCCCGGAAGCGCTCCGGTCCGCTCGAGCATCTGCTCGCGCGTCTCCCGACCGACCACCGCCTGGAAGTCCCGGACCATGCGGGGGTAGGGGTCCGGGCCGACCACCGAGCCGATAATGTAATGCGTATCGCCGACATTCGTCACCCAGTCCCGAATCGCCTCGTTCGTGGCATCCTTCAGCGTGCCCGTCCCTGACTCCACGGTGCGGACTTCCGCGCCCAGCAGCTCCATGCGCACCACGTTCAGGTGCTGCCGGCGCATGTCCTCGGCGCCCATGTATACGACGCATTTCAACCCGAAAAGGGCACAAACGGTGGCCGTCGCGACGCCGTGCTGGCCGGCCCCCGTCTCGGCGATGATCCGCTCCTTGCCCATGCGCCCGGCCAGCAGGACCTGGCCCAGGGTGTTGTTGATCTTGTGCGCGCCCGTGTGGTTCAGGTCCTCCCGCTTGAGCCAGACCTCGCACCCCGCCGCCTCGCTGAGGCGTGCGGCGTGGTACAGCGGCGTGGGGCGGCCCACGTAGTCCCGCCAGAGCGCCTCGAGCTCCGACCGGAACCCCTCGTCGTCGGCGACCTCGTCGTAGGCTGCCGTCAGTTCGTCCAGCGCCGCGATCAGCGTCTCGGGGACGTACCGGCCGCCATAGTCGCCGAACCGGCCGGCCGCCGAATCCCTCTCTGCCGCCACTCCCTCGCGTCCCATCACCCTGTCTCCCCTCACTCCGTTTCCTCGCCCCACACCTCGCGACCGGCCTCGCGGGCCGCCGCGACGAACGCCCGGACCACCGCCGGGTCCTTCCGGCACGGCTCGGACTCCACCCCGGAGCTGACGTCCACCAGCACAGGCCGGAACCGCCTCACCGCCGCACCCACGTTGCCGGGCGTCAGCCCGCCGCCCACGCCGAGACGCGTTCCATTCGGGAGGTCCGCCACGGCGCCGGCCACCTCGTCCCACGGGAGCCGGGCGCCGACCCCGCCGTGCCCCTGATCGCTCCGGCCCTCGGCCAGGATCAGGTCCGCGGCCCGGTACCGGTCGGCGGCCTCCAGCAGCTCCCCGGCCCGCACCGGTTTGACCACCTTCCAGACCTCCAGCCCCCGCACCGACAGCGCGTCGATGACATCGGCCGGTTCCGCGCCGTGCAGCTGGACCACGTCCAGCCCCAGCGACTCCGTCTCTCGCAGGATCGTGGCCACCGTCGCGTCCACGTACACTCCGACCCGCCGTGCGCCCGCCGCCGCCTCGCACACGTCGCGGACCACATCAGCGGGGCGGGTCCGCCGGCTCCCGGGGACCCGGATCACGCCGATGTGCGTCGCGCCCGCCTGCACCGCCATCGCGGCATCCACCGGGTCGCACACGCCGCAGATCTTCACGGCCGGTCGACGTGCCTCGGTCAACCGGACTCCCGGGCATCGGTCGCCCTCGGTCGGCCCGCCAGACGGGAGACGGCCTCCATCGGGTCCGCCGAACGCACCAGCGACTCGCCGACCAGCACCGCGTCCACGCCCGCCGCACCCAGCCGGTCCACATCCTCCGGCCCGTGGATCCCGCTCTCGCCGACCAGAACCACACCCTCGGGGACCCGCGACGCCAGCGACTCCGCCACCCCGAGGTCCGTCTCGAACGTGTCCAGATCCCGGTTGTTGATCCCCACCACCGTGGCGCCCGCAGCCAGCGCCCGGTCCAGCTCCGCCCCGTCGTGCGCCTCCACCAGCGCCGCCATCCCCAGCTCCTCCGCCAGTGACAGGAGCTCCGCCAGCCCGTTATCCTCCAGGATCCGGACGATGAGGAGTACCGCGTCCGCGCCCATCGCCCGGGCCTCGTAGACCTGGACCGGATCCAGGATGAAGTCCTTCCGCAGCACCGGGACGTCCACTGCCCTCCGGGCCGACTCCAGGTCCTCCCGGCTCCCGCCGAAGTGCTCCTCGTCCGTCAGCACGCTCAGCGCCGCCGCTCCGCCGTGCACGTACACCGACGCCTGGCCCGCCACGTTCAGGTCCCGACGCAGCCACCCCGCCGACGGACTCTTCCGCTTCACCTCCGCGATCACCGATACCGTCTCGCCGCCACGCAGCGCTCCGGCCAGGTCCCGCGGCTCGGCCGCCGCCTCCGCCTGCTTCCGCAGCGCCTGCGCCCACGGACCGAGCCGGCCCACCTCCGCCCGCTTCGTCCGCACGATCCTTTCGAGCACGTCTTTCATCCTTGCGCTTCGGTCCTTCTTCGGGTTACTATGGTTTCGGACTTTCTTCGGATGCGACCACGGAGGACCACCCGATGACCATGCACGCCAAGAAGCCGCTGACCAAGAAGCAGAAGGAGATCCTCGACTTCATCGAGGGCTTCGCGGGAGACCACGGCTACGCGCCCAGCTTCGAGGAGATCGCCGACCATTTCGGCTACGGCTCCCTCGCCACCGTCCACGAGCACCTCGAGAATCTGCAGGCCAAGGGGTACATCCGAAAGGGGTACAACGAGAGCCGCAGCATCGAGGTCGTCCCCGCCGAGATGAAGGTATCAGCGATCCCGCTGGAGCTCATGGGGAACGTGGCGGCCGGCGAGCCGATCGAGGCCATCGCCGAGCAGGAGACCGTGGCGGTCCCCGAGGACATGCTGGGCCGGGGCGAGCACTACGTCCTGCGGGTGAACGGCGACTCCATGATCGAGGAGCAGATCCGGGACGGCGACTACCTGGTGGTCAAGCAGCGGGACACGGCGAACAACGGCGAGATGGTCGTGGCGCTGGTCGACCAGGAGTCGGCCACCGTGAAGAAGTTCTACCGGGAGGGCGACCGGATCCGGCTCCAGCCGGCGAACGAGGCCATGGAGCCCATGTACTTCGGGCCCGACCGGGTCCTGGTCCAGGGGATCGTCGTGGGTGTGATCCGGAGGTATGCATGAAGCCGAGTGACCGGCCGTTCGTCGTGGGACGCAGGACGCGGAAGGGCACCACCCTGGTGCTGCTCCGGGGCACCGAGCGCCCCGTCTTCCCCGGCCCCTGGACGCTCCGGGCCGTGGTGACGCCGGGCCGGGAGCGCCCCGCGGCCTAGACCGATCGGTCGAACCGGGCGGTATACGGGCCGAGCCGCACGGTGCCGCGCTCTGGCCGCTGTCGGGGTGCGCTACCCTGCCCCCAGGACCCGGTTCGTGGCGGCCCGGAGCCGCTCGAGCCCGTCCAGCGCGGCGCCATCATCGAGGGCCAGCCGCGCTTTCTCGACGCCCTCCTCCAACGAGTCGACCTTCCCACTGACGTAGACGGCCGCGCCGGCGTTCAGCACCACCGCGGCCCGGGCGGCGTCGTGGCGCTCGCCGCGGAAGGCCTCCATGACGACCCGGGCGTTGTGGGCCGGGTCGCCGCCGGCGAGGTCGGCGGCGTCGAGGTCGCTCCAGCCGAAGTCGGACGGTCGAATCTCCCGGCGCCGAACGGTACCGGCGTCCAGCTCCGCCACCTGCGTCACGCCCAGGGGGCTCAGCTCGTCCAGGCCGGGCTCGCCGTAAACGACGAGAGCCCGGTGGTGCCCCAGCTCCCGGAGCCCGTGGGCCACCAGGTCGACGAGCCCCGGGTCGGTCACGCCCACCACCTGCCGGCGGGCCCCGGCCGGGTTCGTGAGAGGCCCGAGGAGGTTCATGATCGTCGGGATCCCCAGCTCGCGACGGACGGGCGCCACGTGGCGCATGGCGGGGTGCAGCAGCGGCGCGAACATGAACACGATGCCGGCCTCCTCGAGGACAGCGGCCATCGCCTCCGGCTCCAGCTCGATCCGGACGCCGAGCGCCTCCAGGATGTCCGCGCTGCCGCACTTCGACGTGAACGACCGGTTCCCGTGCTTCGCGATCCGGATCCCCATCCCGGCGGCCAGGATCGCCGCGGCGGTCGAGATGTTGAAAGTGGTCAGCGCCCCGCCCCCCGTGCCGCAGGTGTCGACGAGCGAGTCGGGGTCGCTCGCCTCGACCGGCACCATGGCCCCGCGGAGCGCACGAACGCCGCCCGCCACCTCCGGGGCCGCCTCGCCTTTCGTCCGGAGCCCCACCAGCAGCCCGGCCATCTGGATCTGGGACGCGCGCCCGCCCATGACATGGTCGAAGGCCGCCCGGCTGTCCGTGCCGGACAGGTCCTGGCCGGTCGACAGGCGGGCGATCAGCTCCTTGAGGGACGGACCCGTATCGTCCTCGGGATTGTGGGTTTCGGCTCGATGCATGGCTGTAGGCTCGGCTCTGTGGGGACACGGAAGTTTTCTGGCGCGGCACGGGGTGTCAACCGGGGCGCGGCGAC
>JBPRGE010000062.1:0-5854 GCA_051418035.1 Candidatus Longimicrobiales bacterium M2_2A_002 | reverse complement strand
ACGGACCCCTCGTCGGTGTACTTCACGGCGTTGGAGAGGAGGTTGACCAGGACCTGGCGGACCTTGTCCCCGTCGGTCATGACGGCCGGTCCGGACTCCGGGATGTCCAGCGTGAGGTCCAGGTCCTTCTCGCCGGCCTGCGGCTCCACCACCGTCACCGCGTCCCGTGCGACCCCGGCCAGGTCGGTTTCACGGAACAGGAGCTGCTCCCTCCGGGCCTCGACCCGGGCGAACGTCAAGATCTCGTCGATGAGCTGGGCCAGGTGCCCGGCGCCCACCTTGATCCGCTGTACGTACCGGGCCTGTCCCTCGCTCAGGTCGCCCGTAACGCCGCTCTCCAGCAGGTCGGCGTAGCCGCCGATGGCGTTGAGCGGGGTGCGGAGCTCGTGGGACACGACGGCGAGGAAGTCGGCCTTGGCGCGGTTGGCCTCCTGGGCCTCCTGGTAGAGCCGGGCGTTGTCCATGGCCAGCGCGGCCCGACGCCCCAGCTCCGCGGCCAGCCGGATCTCGGACTCGCCGTACTCCGACCGGTCGGCCAGCGTCATCACGCCGAGGGCGTTGCCCCGGGCCCGGAGCGGGACGCAGAGCGCGGAATGGATGCCCAGGGCCCGGAGCTCGTCGCTCTGGAGCGTGACCGGGCCGTCGCTGGCGGGCGCGGCCATGGCCTCGCACCGGTGCAGCACATCCACGATGGCGGCCTGGCCCGGGCCCTCGGCCCACGCTTCGAGCTCGTCCAGCAGATCCTGGCCGTTCTCGGACACGGCCGCGACGGTGTCCGGCGTCCCGTCCTCCTCCACGACCTGGACGAGGCAGAAGTCAGCCAGGATGGGGACCGAGAGACGGGCCACGGTCCGGACCGTCGTCTCGTAGTCCAGCGACGCGGCCAGTACGCGGCCGGCCTCCGCCAGGAACCGCTGGGCCGCCTCGCTCCGCTTCCGCTCCGTGATCTCCGACGACGTGCCGATCATCCCCACGATCTCGCCGTCCTCGTCCAGGAACGGGGAGTCGGTCACCATGACCGGGAACTCGCGGCCGGCCTTGTCCTGGACCAGGAACTCGCCGGACCAGCTCTCGCCCTTCCGGAGCCGGGCCATGATCTCCTCGGCCTGCGCCCGGGACACGTCGGCCGGCGTGATCTCATCCACCGTGCGCCCCATGACCTCGTCGGCGGTCCAGCCGTAGAGCCGCTCGGCGGCCTCGTTCCAGTACAGCACCGTCCCGTCGAGTTGTGTCGCGATCACCGCTTCGCCCACGGCATCCATGAGCCGGGCCTGGAACCGGAGCCGGTCCTCGCTCATGAGCCGGTCGGTCACGTCCCGGGCCACCGCGGTGAAGTACCGCTGCCCGTCCTTCTCGAACGTGCCGTAGGTGAGCTCGATGGGGAACTCGGAGCCGTTGCGGCGCAGTCCCTCCAGCTCGTAGCTGGCCCACGATACCCCGGTGTCCCCGGCCTCGTCACGACGGGCGAGACCCTCCCGGTGGCGGGCGTGGTGGCGCTCCGGCAGCAGCTGGAGGAAGGACCTGCCGTACAGCTCCCGGGGCTCGTACCCGAAGGCCTCCTGGACGGCGTCGTTGGCATAGAGGATCCGGCTGTCCCGGTCGAGGAGGAACGCGGGGTCGGGCACGGTGCGGGCGAACGTGCGGAACCGGTCCTCGCTCTCGAGGAGCCCCTCCTCGGCCCGGCGCCGGTCGATGAACTGGCCGAGCTGCGCGCCGAGGGCGGCCAGGCCGTCGAGGAGCTCCGGGTCGTCGTCGGGCGGCGCGTCATCGAGGAAGAGGAGCACCGCGTTCGCGCCCGTCAGCGGGACGGGCACGACGAACGCGCCCTGGAGGCCGACCCGGGCGGCCGCCTCGGCACGGATGAAGCCGGGGTCGTCGGCGATCCGGTCCACACGGATCGGCTCGTTGCGGTCGCGGACGCGGCCGGCCAGCCCCGAGTCCGATTCCACCTTCAGCGATGCAGTGGCATCGACGAACGGCCGGAGGTCGGCGCCGGGGTCGATCCACTGGGCCTCGGGCCGCAGTACCGGCCCCTCGGGGCTCGGCGCCCAGAACTCGCCCACCGACCAGCCGTGGCTCTCGCAGACGACGCGCAGCAGCGCGCTCACCCCCTCCTGCACGGTGTCGCTGGACAGGAGGACCCGTGCGGCCCCGGTCTGGGCCTTCAGCTGGCGCCGGATCCGCTCGGGGCCGGTCACGGTCAGCTCAACGCTTCCAGCACCTGGTCGGCATGCTTCTTCGGCTTGACCTTCCGGAACGCGTGGGTGACCCGGCCGTCCTCGATGATGAAGGTGCTCCGCTCCACGCCCATGAACGTGTTGCCGAACATCGTCTTCTCCGTCCACACGTCGTACGCCTCGGCCACCGTGTTCTCGGTGTCCGAAAGGAGCGTGAACGGGAGGTCGTACTTCTCGGAGAACTTCCGGTGGGAGTCGACGTCGTCGGGGCTCACGCCGAGCACCGTGGCGTCCGTCTGCCGGAACGCCGTCCACTCGTCGCGGAGCCCGCACGCCTGCGTGGTGCACCCCGGCGTGTCGTCCTTCGGATAGAAGTACAGGATGACGGGGCCGTCGATCTCCGACAGCGTCACCTCCACCTCCCCGCCCTCGCCGTCCACGCCCTTCAGCGTGAAGTCCGGCGCTTCATCACCCTCGCGTATCATGCTCGATCTCCTGTTGTCGTGGGTGCTCATTGAGTCACGGGGAGCAGTTTGCCATATCCGTGCCACTTCGGGGGCGTCGGAGCGGATCGTGCATCCCGTGGACAGCGTCCGGGACGAGAGGTGCACAGGTGCGCGGAGGCGTCTGAGGTGAGCGACGAGGACAGGGCGGCCGACGAGGCCGGAGCGGCGACGGTGGGCGGGCCCCAGGGAGCGCCCGGCACGGATGACAGGCGCCAGGGCCGGCGGGTACGGGGCTCGGAGCGTGCGGCGCTGAAGTCGGCGGAGTCGCCGGCATCGAAGGAGGAAACGCCGCCGGCCGACGAGATGACGCCGTTCGAGGCCGTGAACTACCAGTTCGACTGTGCGGCCCGGAAGCTCGACCTGCCCCATCACCTGCAGATCGCGCTCAAGACGCCGTTCCGGGAGGTCATGGTCGAGATCCCGCTCCTTGATGACGGGCGGATCCAGACGTTCCACGGCTATCGGGTCCAGCACAACAACGCCCGGGGCCCGATGAAGGGTGGGCTCCGCTACCACCCCGACGTGGACCTCGACGAGGCCCGGGCGCTGGCCTCGCTGATGACGTGGAAGACGGCCGTGGTCGACATCCCGTTCGGCGGGGCCAAGGGCGGGATCGATGTGGACCCGCGGTCGCTGACCGAGACCCAGCTGGAGCGGATCACCCGGACGTTCACCGAGCGGATCCACCACTTCGTCGGCCCCAACGAGGACATCCCCGCGCCGGACGTGAACACCAACGGCCAGGTCATGGCGTGGATCGTCGACGAGTACTCCAAGTTCGCCGGGTTCACGCCGGCGGTCGTGACGGGCAAGCCGCTGGACGTGGGCGGCTCGCCGGGGCGAGAGTCGGCCACCGGCCGGGGCGTGGCGTTCATCACCGAGCGGGCCGCCGCCGATTACGGGATCGAGCTCGACGGCGCCACCGTGGCGATCCAGGGGTTCGGCAACGTCGGGAGCTGGACCGCCCGGTTCCTCGACGAGATGGGCGCCCGGGTCGTGGCCGTCAGCGACGTCGAGGGCGGGATCCGGAACGACGACGGGCTCGACGTCGGCGGGCTGGTGGATCTGACCGGGGGCGGGGACAGCGTCGTCGCCTGGGAGGACGGCGATCGGATCAGCAACGACGACCTGCTGACCATGGACGTCGACATCCTGGTCCCGGCGGCGCTGGGCGGCGTCATCGACCGATGGAACGCCCGGCACGTGCGGGCCGACCTGGTGGTGGAGGCGGCCAATGCGCCGACCACCCCGGCCGCCGACGCGCTCCTCGAGGAACGCGGCATCCCCGTCGTGCCCGACATCCTGGCCAACGCCGGCGGCGTCACGGTCTCCTACTTCGAATGGGTCCAGAACCTCCAGCAGTTCCGCTGGAAGGCGCAGCGGGTAGACGACGCGCTGCGCTCGGTCATGGAGGAGGCGTACGACGCGGTCCGTTCCACTGCCGAGGAGCACCGCACAACGCTGCGCACCGCCGCGTTCATGGTCGGGATCCAGCGCGTGGCCCGGGCCGTCCAGGTCCGGGGGGTGTGAGGCCGGTGATCAGGTACGACAACCCCTGGATGGCGATCACCAGTCGAAGCGGGTGCACGCCTTCGGGCTCGTCGAGGGGTGGTGGGGATTCAGTGGTGGATCAACCAACCCCAGCCCCACTACCACCCCCACCCCCGAGGCGGCCCCAGCCGCCTAAATCACCTCGCGGGTTAAGAGATAAGGGGCTCCCTAACTTCACCCCCCCACTGAACCCTAGACGTCCCTGGGCACCGCGGCAAATCAATACCATCGGTGGGAGATAATCCGTGACAAGAGCCTGGGGACATTGCAGATTACCGACGCGGATTCAGTAGCTTACCAGTTATCCGCCATTGGACGGGCCACGGGCCCCCTCGTATCAAATGGGCAAGTTAACGCTGATGAAGCTGACACCCGAACTGGAGCTGCTTTGGCGAGACTACCAGAAGGCTGAGGAAGATCGTATCCGCAGCGAAACACTTGAGCGGCTAGACGTCTTTATCAGCCGGTTATTGGCTGAACCACCAGCGCTGTGGCGAAAGTGGGCGCTGGACCTCGCGGAGTCGATTTCGGATGCCGGCAATGAACTAATAATCCGCTTTCCTCTGTTCCGGCACGTACTGCTGCCCGCCCTCGTCGAAGGGGTGACCGAGAAGCGGGCAGGTTGCGCAAGGTGGTTAGCACATTTTGAGCAGCTTCTCTTGAAGTCTGACGCCAGTCCTCTGCCCTCCGAGCTGCGGACTGCGCATGGGCTTTTGCAAGAAGCGCTGCGGGTTGATTCGAATGACAAGCTGGCGCGACAACGGCTAGTTGAGCGTCACGCGCGGTATCTTGACTACACCCTGCATGAACTCCCAGCGGGCGTTCTCTACGGGCACGACGGTGCGACTGCCGAAGAGTGCGTTGAACTCCAGGCTTTCCTCTCCGAATTCAGGACTCACTTGGAATTTCTGGGCCTGATCGAACGATATCAGGATCTGCTAGCTGCGTGTGAGTTCCATTTTACTGCATATCACCGATACCTCGTGGCTGGTACCGGTGATTCATATGAGAATTTCCTGAAGCCTCGGCCGGGTCATTGATTGCAGTTCACGATTAGATCTCCGGACACGGTTGAAGGTCACTGACCTAGTTGGAACCAACGGCGGCTAACACGTATGAGGCCCCGGAGGTCAAGGGCGCGCAGAACCCCCACGCCGTTGCGGAAGCAACGGAGCTGTTGAAGCTCAGCCGGGGCTCTAGGGTGAACTCTGGCGCGTTCGCCCTCCATTGTGGGCGGCCGCGCCTTTGCAGCCCCTCTGCTGCTGATGATGGCGGGACGCGATCTCGTAACTTGCGGCACTCCACGAACGTCCATTGTTTCATATGAGGAAGGTGTGGTGGCCCTTCATTGCCGCGACATTCCGGGTATCGCAACCGGAGTACCGCAATCGGGGGCCCCTCGTAACCCAACCGGCGAGAGATTCCGAAGATGATCATCATCGCACTGGTCGCCTGTGTTCTCGCGTTGCTCGCCATCCCGCTGAGGTCGAGGAGCCCCCAGTGGACCGGACCGGTGATGACGGCGGTTCTCCTGCTTCTCAGCGGAAGAGTCATGCTGTTCTTATTGAGGGGAGAACTGTCGACGTTCGGCATCGCGACACTCGTCGTTTCGGGGGCACT
>JBPRGE010000061.1:0-15188 GCA_051418035.1 Candidatus Longimicrobiales bacterium M2_2A_002 | reverse complement strand
ACGCCGACCTGCGCGGGCGGGATCGCCAGCGCCTCTATGGCGGCCCGGAAGAGCGACTGCCCGCCCGTGGTTGCGGTATTCACGCCGGCGATCTCGAGCGCGGGTCCGTAGCGCTCGATGATGGGCGGCAGCCCCTCGGTCATGACCTCCCGACAGTGGGGACAGGTGGGCGAGTAGAAGAGCACCGCGTGGACCGTGGCGCCCGGCGTCGCCGGCGTCGCCAGCCCGGGGTCCTGGCCCGACACGGCGATCGGCATGGCGAGGATCAGCAGCCAGCGCGGGAGCCACCGCGCCGCATACACGGGTGCCGCCATCTATCCCTCCCGCCCCCGTCGGGGCGTCGTATCCGTCGCTTCCGCGGGTGGGGCCCCGGTCCCCTGAAGATAGCGCTCCCCTTCCCTCCTTTCCATTCACCCCTCCAGCATCACCCCGCCCCTGTCGCTCCCGCCCGACAGGTCAGCCCGGCCAGACGTCCCCTCGAGCACAACCCCGCCCCATCGGCTCCGCCGAGAAGTCAGCCCAACCAGGCCACCCCGCCCAGGCCCAGTCCTCGCCTGATCGGCTCGACCAGAAAGCCAGCCCCACCACCCCACCCCCCCTCCCCCTCCTTGACGCCCCGCTCCCGCGCCGGGAGAATGGGGCAGGGGGATGCCGTCCGCGCCCGGAGCCGCGCGTCGGACGGGCGGACAGCGGACGGGGGAGGACTCCGTCGTCGCATACGACTCGAAGCCGACGGGAGCAGGACATATGGAGACGGAACGCTACCTGGAAGAAGCGGAGCGCTACAGCGCCCGGAACTACCACCCGCTGCCGGTGGTGCTGACGAAGGGCGAGGGGATCTGGGTCTGGGATGTGGAGGGGAACAGGTACCTGGACATGCTCTCCGCCTACTCGGCGGTGAACCAGGGCCACGCGCACCCGAAGATCGTGCAGGCGCTCATCGACCAGGCGAAGCGGCTGCCGCTGACGTCGCGGGCGTTCCACAACGACCGGATGGGCCCGTTCCTCAGGCGGCTGTGCGAGATCAGCGGCTTCGAGCAGGCGCTGCCGATGAACACGGGCGCCGAGGCGGTGGAGACGGCCATCAAGGCGGTCCGGAAATGGGGCTACCAGGTCAAGGGCGTGCCGGCGGACCAGGCCGAGATCATCGTCTTCGAGGGCAACTTCCACGGCCGGACCACCACGGTCATCTCGTTCTCCTCGGAGGCGCTGTACAGGGAGGGCTTCGGCCCGCTGACGCCGGGGTTCGAGATCCTGCCGTACGGCGACCTGGACGCGGTCAAGGCGGCCATGAACGAGAACACGGTCGGGATCCTGGTGGAGCCGATCCAGGGCGAGGCCGGCGTGGTGGTCCCGCCCGAGGGCTTCATGAAGGGGCTCCGCGACCTGTGCGACGCGCACGGCGCGGCGCTGATGGCCGACGAGATCCAGACCGGGCTCGGCCGGACCGGGAAGCTCTTCGCCTACGAATGGGACGACGTCCGGCCCGACGTGCTGATCGTCGGCAAGGCGCTGGGCGGCGGCGTCTACCCCGTCTCCGCGGTGCTGGCGGACCATGAGATCATGGACGTCTTCACGCCGGGCACCCACGGCTCCACGTTCGGCGGCAACCCCACCGGCGCGGCCGTCGGGCTGGCGGCGCTGGACGTGATCATGGAGGAGAAGCTCCACGAGCGGGCGGCCGAGCTGGGCGCCTGGTTCATGGACGAGCTCCGGGAGATCGAGTCGCCGGTCATCGACCACGTCCGGGGGCGCGGCCTCATGGTGGGCGTGGTGCTGAACACGCCCGCACGGCCGTACTGCGAGGCGCTGAAGCGGCGCGGGATGCTCGCCAAGGAGACCCACGAGAACGTGGTCCGGTTCGCCCCGCCGCTGGTCATCGAGAAGTCAGACCTCGAGACGGTCCTGGAGGACATCCGGGAGGTGCTGGCCCACGAGCCGGCCACCCTGCCGGCGTAGCCGCACGAGCGTGCTCCGTCCGGGGTTTCCGGCGCCACCGCCGGGCTCCGGGTGGGGCCACCTCCGACGGCTGGGATCACGCGAAGACGCGAAGGACGCGAAGAGGCAGGGCGGATTCGAGGTTCGCCTCGGAGCCTCAAACCGCCGGGTGTCGACATCTTTCCTTTTCGGTTGGGGTGAGCCGGCCCGCCGGCGGCACTCGACGCACCCCTTCGCGTTCTTCGCGGCTTCGCGTGAGATGATCCGGCGGCCCCGCCAACCCATGTCCTTGTGGGGGATTCCCTGAAATTTCGCGCAGCCGCCGAATCTGGCGCCCGACCCGGTGGCATCCACGGCCGTCGCCGTTACATTCAGCCCCGAATCCGTAGCAGAGACGTCTCGACCGAGTAACAGACGCCATGGCATCTGGGCCGAAGGAGTCGCCCACCCGACGACCGTGGACCGAGCACCCGGCGGTGCGCGCTCTCCTCGTCATCGGGCTGCTCTACATCTTCCTGGTAGGGGTCAACGGGCTGGGCAGCGGCTTCAAGCTCATGAGCCGGGACTTCGTCGACAACTTCTTCACGGCCACCCAGAACCCGTTCCTCGGGCTGATGGTCGGGATCCTGGCGACGACGATGGTCCAGAGCTCGTCCGTCACGACGTCGCTCATCGTGGGGCTGGTCGCGGCGCCGGAGAACCCGCTCCCGGTGGCCAACGCGATCCCGATGATCATGGGTGCCAACATCGGGACCACGGTGACGAATACCATCGCGGCGCTGGCCCACATGGGGTGGAAGGAGGAGTTCCGCCGGGCCTTCGCCGTAGCCACCTGCCACGACTGGTTCAACTACCTGGCGGTCCTGCTGCTCTTGCCACTGGAGCTGCTGACGGGGTTCCTGAGCAAGAGCGCCCACGCACTGGCGGACCTTCTGGGCGGGTTGAGCGGTGCCGACTACGAGAGTCCCATCAAGGGCGCCATCAAGGCGGGCGGAGAGCCGATTCAGGCGGCTATCGAGGCCGTGACGCCCTCGGTGGGGTGGACGGCCACGATCTACATCCTGGTCAGCGGCGTGCTGATCTACCTGGCGCTGGTCTCCATCATCCGGGTCATGCGCTCGAGCATGAAGACCCGGGTCGAGTCGCTGGTGACGCAGGCGTTCGAGAACAACGCCGTGATCGCCATGGTGGTGGGACTCATCGCCACAGTGATGGTCCAGTCCAGCTCCATCACCACGTCACTGCTGGTGCCACTGGCGGGGGCCGGTGTGCTGACGCTGGCGCAGGCGTTCCCCATCACGCTGGGCGCCAACGTCGGCACCACCATGACCGCGCTGGTGGCTGCTCTGGCCGCTACCGGCGAGCACGCGGAGGCCGGGCTCACGGTGGCCCTGGCGCATCTGCTCTTCAACCTGAGCGGGATCCTCCTCATCTACCCGTGGGAGCGGGTCCGCAACATCCCGCTCCGAGCGGCGAAGGGTCTGGCCGACATCGCCACCCGCTCGAAGATCCTCGCCATCAGCTATGTCCTGATACTCTTCTACGGGATCCCGGCGCTCTTCGCGATCCTGGGTCACGCGTTCGGATAGGAGGCAATCGATGCTTCGGGAACTGATGTCCATATTCCGGTCCAATGACGCCATCGCGGAGATGGGCGAGAGCTTCTCCGAGATGCTCGAGATGGCCCGTCAGCTCACACTCTCCGCCGGCCGCTTCTTCTTTGACGACCAGGCCACGCCCGACGAGCGGACCTCCATCTCGAAGCGGGACGTACAGCTGAACAAGCTGGAGCGCCGGATCCGCAAGCAGATCACCGCGCACCTCACCCTCGGCAACGGGGAGAAGGACGCGCCGTACTGCCTGCTCCTCATGAGCATCGTGAAGGACGTGGAGCGGATCGGCGACTACTGCAAGAACATCGTGGAGATCTACGACGAGGGCGGCGGCCCGCTCCCGGGCGACGAGAACGAGGCCGAGCTCCGGGAGATCCGGGCGATGGTCGAGGAGACGTTCAACGCCGCGGGCGAGATCTTCGAGCAGTCGGACACCGAGACGGCCATGGACCTGCTGCGCCGGGGCAAGGAGCTCACCCGGCGGTGCGACCGCCTCGTCTCACGGGTCGCCCGCAGCGACTACGACGCGCCCACCACCACCACGCTGGTCCTGGGCGCCCGATACTACAAGCGGATCCAGGCGCACCTGCTGAACGTGCTGTCGGGCGTGGTCATGCCGCTCCACAAGCTCGACTACTACGACGAGAAGTACATCCCCGAGATGCGCGAGGACGACGACTAGGGGGACGGCCTCAGACGTCGAAGCAGAGCATCACCTCGTACGGGTGCGGCCGGGCCCGTACGGCCCGGATCTCCTTCTCCCGCTTGGTCGCGATCCACCGGCGGATCAGCGCCTCGCTGAACACGCCGCCCTCGAGCAGGAACCCGTAGTCGGCTTCCAGCGCGTCCAGCGCGCCGTCGAGCGTGGACGGCAGCTGCCCGATCTCGGCGGCCTCCTCGGCGGACAGGCTGAAGACGTCCTCGTCGATGGGGCCGAACCCGTGCTCCGACGGGTCGATCCGTCGCTTGATGCCGTCGATCCCCGCCATGAGCTGGGCCGCCATGGCGAGGTAGATGTTGCCGGTGGCATCGGGCGGTCGGAACTCCAGTCGCACCTCGTCCGGGTCGGTGGCGTACTCGGGGATCCGCACCGCAGCACTCCGGTTCGCCAGCGAGAAGAAGCTGCGGACGGGCGCCTCGAAGCCGGGCACCAGCCGGCGGTAGGAGTTGGTACTCGGGTTCGTGAGTCCCAGGAGCGCGGGCGCGTGCAGCAGGAGCCCGCCGATGTACCACCGGCCGACGTCACTGAAGAGGCCGTAGCCGTCGGGGCCGTAGAAGAGGTTCTCGTCGCCCCGCACCAGCTGCTGGTGGAAGTGCATCCCGCTCCCGGCCTCGCCGTACATCGGCTTCGGCATGAACGTGGCCGTCTGGCCGTGCCGGTCGGCCGTCATCTTGGCGACGTACTTCACCAGCATGCCCATGTCGCCGGCCTCGACGATCCCCGCCAGCGGGATCTCCAGCTCGACCTGGCCTGGGCCGCCGACCTCGTGATGATGGTACTTCACGGGCACGCCCATGGTGTGCAGCCGCTCCGACATCTCGGCCCGCAGGTTGTAGAGCCGATCCTTCGGCGGGATGGCGTGGTAGCCGCCGCCCATGGGGATCACGTGGCCGCGCCCACCGTTCGAGACCGACCACTCGGCCTCCGACGAGTCGACCCGGTACTCGGCCCGGTTCGGACCGTTGTCGATATGGACCTCGTCGAACACGTAGAACTCGAACTCGGGGCCCCACCGGCTCACGGCGCCCTCCACCGTCCCCGCCAGATACGCATCGGCCCGGGCGGCCGTGTTCCGGGGGTCGTGGGGGTAGGGCGTCCGGCTGTCCGCCTCCATCGCGAAGCAGATGAAGCCGAGCGTCGGGACCTCCCAGAACGGGTCGGGCGCTCCCGTCGCCAGGTCGGGGACCAGCACCATGTCGCCGGACGCCACGTCCCGGAACCCGACGCTGGACCCGTCGAAGCCCACGCCCTGGTCCAGGACGTCCTCGGTGAACTGCTCGGCCGGGAGCGTCACGTGGTGCCAGCGCCCCCAGAGGTCGATGAACTTCAGATCCACCATCCGGACACCGCCGTCGGTGATATGACGGCGGACATCGTCGAAATCGTCAAACATGTATGTACGGCTCCACCGGCCGATACCGGCCGTTCGCTGTCAGGCTGCCGCGGGCTTCAGGGCGCTTCGCCGGACCCTGAAGCTACACGGTTTCCGGCGACGGGGGAAACCGTCGCATCCCGGCGGTGGACCCGGCCCAGCGCGTACGCCAGCCCGAGGTGGATCGGCAGGACCAGCGCCACGATCGGGAGGTTGGCCTGGGGCGTCAGTGGGAGCGGGTGGATCAGCAGCCCGAGCAGCGAGAGCGCCAGCAGCGCGAGAGCCAGCGTCCGGGCGGCCGATACGGCGCGGCCCGTCAGCACCGCCAGCGGGACCAGCACCAGCAGCCCCAGCGCCAGCGGGTTGGTCTGGAGCAGGTTCTCGTTCCGCCAGGCGAACTCGTGGTCCGTGAGCGTCCACAGCCCGAGGAGGATGAGCCCGAGCAAGCCGGCCGCCAGCCCCCACGCGCCACCCAGCGCCGCCAGCAGCCACCGCGCCGCCCGGGCACCGCGTCCCGGGCCCCCGACCACCGCTCCGGCGCCAGCCAGGACGCCACCGACCAGCAGCCCGACCAGGAGATGGCCGAGCGCCCGACCGGTCGGCGATGTGGGCCCCGCCGGCGAAGGGTCCCCGGCGCCGACCGCGTCCAGCCGCCGCTCGCTCACCACCAGCGGCCGTGGCTTGCCGTCCCGGGACAGCGTCAACACCCGCACATCGTCGCGCAGCCGCATCGGGATGAACGCCAGCTCCCAGTGCGTAATCGGCTGGTCGGCCAGGGGGCCGAGCCCCAGGTCCATCCCGGTGGTCAGCAGCGCGTCCTCGGCCGTAAGCGTCACCGCCTGCGAACGGTAGGTCCAGTCGGTGGGTCGGGCGGCCAGCGCGTCGTGGAGCGCTCCGCCCAGCGCCCTGTCGAGCGCGTCGCGTACGCGCGTCGAGCAGTTGTCGCGGAAGTAGTCGTACCGGTACCGCCGGTTCTCCGGCCGCACGTTCCACCGGACGAACTCCTGGAGCTCGGCCGCCTCGGCCACGGTCAGTGCCAGCTCCTGGACGGTGGCGTCCCGGCCGACGCGCCGGTACGCGGCGATCAGCGCCGGCGCGTCCGCGGCGCCCATGTAGTAGAACATCCGACCCTGGAGGAACTCCACGAGGAACCCCTCCTCGGACATGTCGAAGAGCCCCCAGTGGTAGGCGATGTCCGTCCCGGCCTCCGGATCGTGTACCCACAGCGCGTTGTGTCCGAACCGCTCCCACACCGCGGCGCCCTGGTCGAACGTCACGAGGAAGACCCGCAGGCTGTCCGCCGCCGTGGGGGCTTCCTGCGGGGAAGCGTGGGTCGCGGTCGGGCCGAGCAGCGCCAGCACCAGCGCGGCTGTCAGAGTCCAGCGTCTCATCGCATTCGGGTCATGGGTAAGCGCGTCCCCACAACCTAGGGGCGTTCCGCCAGGTGGTCCACGACGTGGGCGGCGTCCTCGCCGACACCGTACAGCAGATCGGACGCGAGCGAGTGCATCCAGTACAGGCCCACGAAGTAGAGCCCCGGGTGGTCGGTCACGCCCCGCCGCTGGACGGGGTAGCCGTCGTCATCGAGCACGGGGATCTCGACCCAGTCGTCGAAGTCCATCCAGAAGCCCGTGGCCCAGATCACGGTCCGGATCCCCGCGTCCCGGATATCGAGCGTCGCCGGCTGCGGCTGGTCGAAGCCGTCCTGCAGCTCGCGCTCCACCGCCGGGCTCTGGGGCGGCGCGTCGATCCCCGCCTTCTCGATCAGCTCGTTCAGGGCGCTCCGGATCTCGTACGCCACGTCGTCCGCGTGGCGCAGGTTCTCGTGCAGGTCGGGCGCGAACCGGAGGACCCCATCCCGGACCCCCTCGAGCCGTCCGCACAGGTGCACGCCGTCGCGGGCGAACCGGTGGAGGTTCAGGTCGTGGCCGCCGTCCCTGCCGGACACGTGGTGCTTCGCCGACCGGCGCTCCGCCCGGACCTCGTCGGGGTCCAGGGTGTCCACGGTGTCCCCGAACGGACCGGCGCCGGCCTCCGCCGCCAGATCGAGCCAGCGCAGGACGTCCCGACCCCGGTGCCGTCGCGGGACCCGCCCCGCGCTGCCGACCGAGAGGTAGACCTCGCGGCCGCTCTGGTAGAGCTCTTCGGCGATCTGCATCCCCGACTGACCCGTGCCGACCACCAGCACCGGGCCGGTCGGGAGCGCGTCCGGGTTCCGGTACTCCGACGGGTCCAGCCGGGTGATGTCGGCCGGCATCTGAGCGGCGAACGACGGCGTCTTCGACCGGCCGTACGACCCGGCCGCAACGACCACGTTCCGTGCCTCGAACCCGCCGTTCTCCGTGACCAGCCGGAACCCGCCGGCATCGTCGGAGGCGGTCAGCGATCGCACGCCGGCTCCGAATCGGATCGGGGCGTCGATCACCTCCGCGTACCGCTCCAGATACGCGACCACGTCGTCCTTCGGCATGAATCCGTCCGGCTCGTCGCCCTCGTACGCGAACCCCGGCAGGTCGATCATCCAGTTGGGGGTCACGAGACAGAACGAGTCCCAGCGCCGGTCGCGCCACGAGCTCGCCACGCGATCGGCGCGCTCCAGGATCAGGTGCTCGATCCTGCGCTCGGACAGGTGGCGGCTGGTGGACAGGCCCGCCTGCCCCGCACCCACCACGATGGTGTCGACGCTCTCGGACATGGGTCCCTCCGGGTGGCGTTCAAGGAAAGGGGGTGAACGCACACCCCAACGATGGCAGGCCTCGCCGCCGGTCGCAAACGACGACGCACGGTTCTACCGCCTCGCGACCCCGCCTCCGGGAGCGATCGGCAGCGCGCTACGCGGACGCGTCCCGGGACCGGGGCACGTAGACGCGGAAGGTGGCGCCCCGGCCGGCCGGCGGCTCGAGCATGACCCGGCCGTGGTGCGCCTCCACGACCTCCTTCACCACGGCCAGCCCCAGTCCCGCCCCCATGAACCGGCGTCGCCCGCCCTCGTAGTACTTCTCGAAGATATGGGCCCGCTTCTCCTCCGGTACGCCGGGACCGGTGTCCGAGACCTCGAACACCACATCCTCCGCCTCGCCCCATACCGTCACCCGGATCTCGCCGCCCACCGGGGTGAATCGGAGGGCATTGGAGAGCAGGTTGCCCAGGACCTCGTTCCGCAGAAGGTCCTCGTCGGCCGGGATCGTCCCGGGCGCCGTGTCCTCGACTCCCACCTCGAGCCGGACCTCCTGCTCCTCGGCCAGGACGCCGAAGGTGCGGGTCAGCCTGGCCAGCATCTCCCGGATCTCCACCGGCTCGATCTCCAGCGGGTACGTCCCGGACTCCAGGCGGCCGATGTTCAGGAGCCGGTGCACCAGCCGAACCATGACCTCGGTCTGCTCGATGACGGCCTCGAGGGCCGACCTCTGCTGCTCATTCAACGCCCCATGGGCCTCCAGCAGCAGGAGATCGGCGTGGGCCCGGGCGGCGCTGATCGGGGTCTTCAGCTCGTGGCCCGCCACACTCATGAACTCCGCCTTCTGCCGGTCCAGCTCCGCCAGGTGGTTCGTCATCGCCCGGAACGATCGGGAGAGGTCCCCGATCTCGTCGCGGCGGTCGTACGGAAGGTCGTCGGGTGCGCTGAGCGTCCCGCCCTCCACCCGGGCGGCGGCGCGGGTCACGGCCTGGAGCGGTCCCGTCAACGCCCCCGTCGTCCAGCCCCCGACCAGCAGCCCCAGCAGCGCGGCCACCAGCGTGGCCACCACCGTGGTCGTGGCCGCCGTGGTGCTCAGCGCCTCCGCCCGCTCGAAGTCCTCCCGGCTCCGCCGATCGATGGCATCCGCCACGCTGTCCAGCTGGACGGCGAGGCGGGAGCGGGCGTCGTCGATCGTCTCGTACACCTGCGTCGCCCGGTCGACCTCGCCCGCGCGGATCCGCCGGTCGACCGCCCGGCTGATCGTTGCCAGGGAGTCCACGGTCCGGGCCAGCATCCGCGCCTGGGCCCCGTACCCGGCCGCCGAAAGGCGATCCAGCTGGCTGCGCAACCTCCGGATCGAGCCTTCGACCGAGCCCCCGATCCGCATGTCCAGCGCGGCCAGGTACGCCCGCTGGAGATGGTCGAAGTTGTTCAGCTCCGTGTGCAGCCGGCCGAGGGCAACGACAGCGCCCGCCTGCTGGCTCCGCCGCTCCACGGCCATCTCCCGGAGGTCGCCGAGGCGGGCGCCGGCGTACACCGCGGGCACCAGCACCACGGCGATCACCACCGCGAACGCGACCCAGAGCCGGACACGAACGCTCACGGGCCGCCGGCCGTTTCGGTCGACGGTGGTCGTCGGGGGTACCCTCTCATCGGCTGCCGATCCCTCCCTGCCGGGCGCGTCGCGGGACCCGGCCTGCAGTCGCCCCGCTGCAGCGGGCTGCGCGTTCCCCGAACGGTGGGCCTTCGAAGGCCCGCCCCGCAAGCCCGCGGAAGCCGGACGACGGCGCCGACCGCCCGGCCGTCGCTAATCCAGGAAGATCCTCAGCACGCCCCACGCCCGGTGGCCGCCGGCAGGTCGGTACTCCTCCGGGCTGTCGACCCGGAGCAGCGCGTAGCCGGCGATGTCGCCGGAGGACCGGGACCCGCGGCCGCTGACCTCTGTCGTGACGATCACGCGGATCACGTCCGCCACCATCCCGGGCATGCCCGCGGAGCTCGCGGGCGGGCTCACCCACCAGGACTCGCTCACCGGCATGGCGAACCCCTGGAAGCTGGGGTTCCCTCCGTAGTCGCCCCCGGTCACCTGCTTCGTCCAGCCGGACCCCCAGAACTGGTACCGTCCCGCCACCGCGAGACCCCCGTCGTTGCCGCCCCAGACCACGAAGGTGGTGGGCATGTACACGTACACCGGGGCCATGCTGGCACTGGACGGCAGGTAGGTCTCGGCGCCCGCGTAACGGGCCGCGATGGCGTACTCCCCCGGCGGCAGCTGGAGCGACGCGATGCCAGCGGCGTCGGTCAGGGCGGTGACCGTGGAGGACGCGGTGCCGTTCAGCCCGGTGACGTTGAACACCACGGGTTCGCCGGCGATGGCCGCGTCCATGTACTCCTCCCGGAGCCACGCCGTGACGGGCGTCCCCTCGGCCAGCGCGAGCCCCGATGTGATGCCGAGCAGGGTGGGCGCCGGGTCGACTTCGAGGGTGGCCCGGGTCGCCGTCGGATGCGTGAAGTAACGCAGGTTGTCGATCGGCGACTCGGGGTCGGTGGCCAGCGTCCAGGGGAAGCCCATCGGGTACTGCGAGTGTATGGCGTGCCACGGCCCGCTGCCCAGCGGGATCGCGGGGGTGTCGAACAGCTTGACCGTAAACGACCGGAACCGGAAGAACAGGCCCTGCCGCAGATCCGGAGCCCAGTCGAAGCTGTTCCAGCGCACGCCCACGTCCATGGTCATCGGCCGGACCGTGCTGCGGATCGGGTCGGGACCGAACTCCATGAAGCCCAGCCACGGCTGCTCGGCGCCGTCCGCGTACACGTACGAGTCGAAGCTGGACCCCTCCAGGTCCAGGTCCTGGCAGAACCCGATCTCCAGCGGGTTGATGGGGATCCCCTCGATGGGGATCAGCCCCACCGACGGACACGACGTGGTCGCGATGTCCAGGAGCTGCCCCGTGAGAGGCGCCCCCTCGTTCGAGTGCTGGGCCGTCGTGAACACGCTCAGGTACTTCATGCCCAGGTCGTAGCAGCCGAAGATGCCGCACCACCGGAATCCGATCCCGAACTCCAGACCGAGACCGCCCCAGAAGCTGAACGCGTCCCCCACGGAGAGCGGCGTGATCTTCAGGTCGACAGGGCCCGGGACGTGGTAGACCAGGTCCGTCGGCGGCGTGGCCTCGAACCGGAACGGGAACGCATAGCCCCACCCGGCGAGCGCCGCCGTGTAGTTGAGCCGGTCGATGCCGAAGCAGCCGATGATGGGACAGAAGACCGGGATGAACCCGGTATTGACGTGGTCCGAGGCCGACGGACCGCCCCAGCAGCCCTGGAACGAGAGTACGTTCCCGGTCGCCGGGGGCAGCGTCTGACCCATGCACATGGACGTGACACCGACGGGGGTCGCCGCGTCGGTCGCCCTTGTCCAGAGGGCCACACTGGCGTCCGGATTCTCGGGTGGCGGCCCCGCGTCCGCCAGGTCCGTGATCTCGTCCGCGTGCAGCGCCGCGCCCGTCACCCGGCCCACCACCAGCACGTGCATCCCCACGTCCAGGCTGTCCACCGGGACCTTCTCGCCGCCGATCCAGATCTCCGTGCTGTCCCGGATCTGGACCTGCAGCTTCTGGTGCCGGGCCCCGACCGACAGCTCATGGCGGGCGCCGTTGTTCCGTACGCCCTCGGCCGGCTCGAAGTCGAGGCCGGTCTGGTACAGAACCAGACCCTGACCCTGTGGCTTGATCTCATCGATGATCCCGAACGTGCCCACTCCGTCCGCCGGCGGGGCGGTCACGGTGTCCGGCGCCTCATCTTCCTGCGAGGCGGGGGGCACCGGCTCCAGGGGAAGCGGCTCGTCGGAGCAGCCGGCAGCGAGCAGCAGCCCGCACACCAGCACGGTCAAGCGGTACGTTCGCATGGCGATCTCTCCCGTCTGTGTCGGTCCCGGCGGTGGGCCACAGCTCGGGAGGAGAACCGACTCCGCGTGGTCGCGCCGCGTCGTGAGGTCGCCGGAGGGCCGGATGAATATACTTGACAGGGGTTTATAAAGCCACGGCCGCGGTCCGCCGTGATCCAGCTACCCCCGCTCGGGGAGCCGGACGCCGCCCTTCCGTCCACCCCCATCCCCGGGCTAGCTTCCGCGCGTATCGAATCCAGACCGGAACGTCGCAGCGGGACGACCATGGACCACAGTGAGAGCATCGAGCGCCTCGAGGGCCGGGACTTCCTCCGGACCCTGGTGGCCGGGGACCTGAAGGCCGGCCGCCACGGCGGCCGGGTGGTGACCCGGTTCCCGCCGGAGCCGAACGGGTTCCTGCACATCGGCCACGCCAAGTCCATCTGCCTGAACTTCGGGATCGCCGAGGAGGTGGACGGCGCCCGGTGCCACCTCCGGTTCGACGACACGAACCCGGAGACGGAGGACATGAAGTACGTGGAGGCGGCGAAGCGCGACGTCGCCTGGCTCGGGTTCGACTGGGGCGACCACCTCTACTTCGCCTCCGACTATTTCGAGACGATGTACGAGGTGGCCGAGCACCTGATCACGGAGGGGCTCGCCTATGTGGACAGCCAGTCGGAGGAGGCGATCCGGGAGAACCGGGGCACCGTCACCGAGCCGGGCACGTCCAGCCCCTACCGGGACCGGTCCGTCGAGGAGAGCCTGGACCTCTTCCGCCGGATGCGGGCGGGCGAGTTCGGGAACGGCGCCCACGTGCTGCGGGCGAAGATCGACATGGCGAGTCCGAACATGCTCATGCGGGATCCGCTGCTCTACCGGATCCGGCACGCCGAGCACTACCGGACCGGCGACGACTGGTGCATCTACCCGATGTACGACTACGCGCACCCCCTCGAGGACGCCATCGAGGACGTCACCCACTCGTTCTGCACGCTCGAGTTCGAGATCAACCGGGCCGTCTACGACTGGGTCGTGGAGAACGCGCCGCTGGAGACCCGGCCCCGTCAGACCGAGTTCGCCCGGCTCAACCTCGACTACACCATCATGAGCAAGCGGAAGCTGCTGATGCTGGTGAGCGAGGGGCACGTTGACGGCTGGGACGACCCCCGCATGCCGACCATCGCCGGGATCCGCCGCAGGGGCTACACACCCGGGTCCATCCGCGCGTTCGCCGACATGATCGGCGTGGCGAAGACCGACAGCCGCGTCGACATGGGCAAGCTCGAGTTCGCCATCCGCGACGACCTGAACGATCGGGCCCCGCGGCGCATGGCCGTCCTCCGGCCGCTCCCCGTGACCGTCACGAACTACCCCGACGGCCAGGCCGAGACGATCGAGGCCGCCGACTGGCCGCGGGAGCTGGACCGGGAAGGCTCCCGGCCGGTGCCGTTCTCCGGCCGGATCCTCATCGAGCACGACGACTTCTCCGACGACCCGCCCGCCGGCTGGAAGCGCCTCGCCCCCGGCACCGCCGTCCGACTCCGCCACGGCTACGTCATCCGCTGCGACGACGTGGTCACCGACGAGGCCGGGCACGTCACCGAGCTCCGGTGCAGCTACGCTCCCGGTAGCCTCGACGGGCCCACGCCCGACGGCTTCGACGTGCGGGGCGCCATCCACTGGGTCGACGCCGACCGGTCCGTCCCGGCCGAGGTCCGGCTCTACGACCGGCTGTTCGAGGTCGCCGACCCCGACGCCGAGGCCGCCGCGTCCGGCCAGCCGTTCACCGCGTTCCTGAACCCGGACTCGCTGGTCACTGTCACCGACGCCCGGGTCGAGCCGTCCCTCGTCGACGACCCACCCGGCACCCGCCACCAGTTCGAGCGGCTCGGCTACTTCATCAGCGACCCCGAGGAATCGTCCGCCGACTCGCTGGTATTCAACCGGACGGTCACACTGCGGGATACGTGGAGCCGGAAGGTCGCCATCGAGGGCGAGTCGGCTGGCACATCACGGGATGAGACAGCAGTCACGGCCACCGCTCCCGATCTCTCCGCCGAGGAGCACCGGAAGCTGCGGGAGGCCGCGGCGCCGGAGCGGCCGCCGGATCTGGAGGCGCGCCGGCGTCGCTTCGCTGACGAGCTCGGCATCGACGCCGAGGACGCGGAGCTGCTGACCCGGGAGACGGCCACCGCCGACTTCTTCGAGGCCGCGCTGGGGGCGGGGCCGGAGGACGACGCCGCCGGCGAGCCGGACGCAGCCGACGTCGTCGCCTTCAGACAGCGGGTCGCCAACTGGATGGTGAACGAGCTGCCCCGGGAGATCGGCGGCCGGCCGCTGGCCAACCTGCCGTTCGCCGCCGCCGACTTCGGCGCGCTGGTGACGCTCATCGCGGATGGGACCCTCTCCAGCAGCGCCGCCCGGGACGTGCTGGCCGATATGGTGGAGACCGGCGAGAAGCCCGCCGCCATCGTGGACGCGAAGGGGCTCCGCCAGGTCAGCGATGCCGACGCGCTGGCGGAGACCATCGACGGGATCCTCTCGAAGCACCCGGACAAGGTGGACGCCTATCGGGCCGGCCAGACGGGGCTCCTCGGCTTCTTCATGGGCCAGGTCATGCGGGAGACCGGTGGGAAGGCGAACCCGGAGGTGGCGAAGGGGCTGCTGCAGGCGAGGCTGGCCGGCTGACCGGCCGCGTCCCCGGGCGGAGGCAAGGAAATTGCCCGTACGTTCCGCACACGTGGACCAGCACAGGGAGGTAGGGATGCCGAGGGGACGCACGTACACGCCGATCACGGAGACCATGGGCGACACACCGCTCATCGCGCTCCGGAGCATGGGCGAGGGTCTCGGGGCGGGGATCCTCATGAAGCACGAGGGCTTCAACCCGTACAGCTCGGTGAAGGACCGGATCGGCGTCGCCATGGTCGAGGACGCGCTGGAGAGCGGCGCGCTCCGGGACGGGATGACGGTGGTGG
>JBPRGE010000060.1:0-37483 GCA_051418035.1 Candidatus Longimicrobiales bacterium M2_2A_002 | reverse complement strand
TCCGCTACATCGGCTCGCCCGTCCGGATGGTGGGAACCGGCTGGGTGGCCAGCGCCGGTGCGCTCATCTACGTGGCCGTGCCGAAGGACCGACGCTACTCGTTGCCCAACACCCGGTTCCTGCTGCACCAGCCCGCCGGCGGTGCCCGGGGAACGGCCGCGGACGTGGAGATCGAGGCGAAGGAGATCCTCAAGATGCGGGAGCGTCTGAACAGGGTATTCGCCGAGCAGACTGGCCAGCCGCTGGAGCGAATCCAGGACGACACGCACCGCAACTTCTGGCTCAGCGCCGCGGAGGCTGTCGAGTACGGGCTGGTGGGTCAGATCATCGAGAACAAGCGGGAGCTCGACTAGCAGGTCGGGAGGGTTCCGGGGGTGGGCACGCTCCCGGCGGGCGCGCCTGCGGCGTCCGGCAGAGGCCGTTCAGTCTTCGTCGCGCGGGGGCTGGTTTACCGGCCCGTTACGTCCGCGCCGGGCGCAGGACGAGCCGAAGACGATTCCAACCCGGGAGCGGCCCGTCAGCCCGGGATGTCGCCCGTCCGGTCCTGCACGACCTCCTGCAGCTCGGCCAGCTTCTGGCGTCCCCGCTCGAGCAGGGCTTCGGCCTTCGACTCCATCTCGGTGCAGAACGCCTCGTCCTCGATGTCGCCGAGGTTGATCACGACGTTGCGGTAGGCGCCGTACAGGCACGCTTCCAGCGCCTTGGCGCCGACCTCGACATCGGACCGTGACGAGTACTGGCCGACCCGTGCGACCTCGAGCATCGACGGCCACGCCCGGTCGGCGAGCTCCATGGTCTGCAGCGGGACGCGGGTGGCGGTCTTCAGCCCCTCCTGCATGGCGGCCTTCCGCGTCGCGCGCTGCTCCTCGGTGTCCCGGGGCATCCGGAGCGCGTTCATGAAGTCGCCGAACGCGTCGGTATCGGCGTCCACGGCCCGGAGCAGCTCCTCCTGGATCTCCACCAGCGGTGGCAGGTTCTCGCGCATGGCGGTGTCGAGGTGCTCGTACTTCCGGCGGCCGTAGGTCAGCCAGCCGACCATGGCGCCGAGGGCGGCGCCCATGGAGCCCATGAGGGCGGCCACCGAGCCGCCGCCGGGCGCCGAGGTCCGTGCGCCCACCGACTCGACGAACTCCCGGACGGTGCGACGGATCAGCGGGCCGTCCCCGTCGCCGGCCACCATGTACTCGATGATCTTCTCCTCGGGCACGAACGGGTGGATGGAGGAGAGGCCGAGCCGGTCTATGGCGAGCCGGACCTTCTGCCGCTCGTCGAGGATGAAGAGATTCTCCTGCTCCATGTAGAACTCGGCCGCCTGCAGGATCGCCTCGAGTGGGACGAGTCCCACGACCTCGCTCCCGGCGACGCCCACGTTCAGCTCCGCGGCGTCGCGCTTGATGGCCTCGAAGACCTCGTGCATCGGGGTGACCCTGTAGTTGTCCAGGTTCATGGAGACCTGGGCCAGGTCGAACTCCTCGAGGGTCCACCCCATCCCTTTCACCGCCTCGAAGTAGCCGGGCTGCTGGACCGGCTCGCCGTCGGGGCCCTTCACGGTCCGGCCCCGCTCCCGGACGTTCAGCGCCAGGCGATGGGCCTGGTTCCGGGTACCGAGGATGTTCACGTTGTACGCGATGAGGAAGAACCGGGCGCCGGTCACGGTCGCGCCGGACTCGGGGACGAGCTCGGCGGGCCCGAAGTCGGGCGCCCATTCCGGCTGCCGGAGCCTGTCCTCGAGCCCCTCGTACTCGCCCGTCCGGATCTGCGCCATCGCCTTCCGGTACTCCCGCTCCTGGGCCTCCTCGTACAGGTAGACCGGGATACCGAGCTGCTCGCCGACCCGCTGGCCGAACCGGCGGGCGCACTCCACGCAGTCCGCCATCTCCACACCCGAGACGGGGATGAACGGCACCACGTCCACCGCGCCCAGCCGGGGGTGCTCACCGGTGTGCGTGCGCATGTCGATGAGCTCGTACGCCGTGGCCGCCGCCTGGAACGCCGCCTCGACCACGTCGTCGGGCTCGCCGACGAAGGTCATGACCGTCCGGTTCGTCGACTCGCCCGGGTCGACGTCCAGGAGCTGCACCCCGGGGACCTCCCGGATGCTCTCGGCGATGGCCTCGATGATCGCCGGGTCCCGGCCCTCCGAGAAGTTCGGTACGCATTCCACCAGCCGCATGGGGTCTCCCGCAGGTTCGTCGTCTCGTGTATGGCTCGCGCCGTGAGGCGTGGTCCGGGGATGGTGCCGCCTGGGCACACCGTCGTCAAGCGCACGGCTCGCCAGGCACCGACGAGCGTCGGGTCTGCGTTCAGTCCGCCTGATACGATCCGCCCGGTTCCTCGGCAGTGTACCAGATCTGCGAGGTCGGGGCCGCATTCGCTTCGGGGGAACCCGGCTTGCATCCGCTGGCTCCGCGATGCTTCGACTCGAGCCCGAGCTGGTCTGGCTGGACGGACGGTTCCGCAGGGACACGGCGGTGGTCGTGGACCCGGAGACGGGCCGTATCGTGCGGGTGGCCACGCGGGCCGGGGAGGACGCGCGACGGGAGGGCGGCGGGCGTGTCGCCGGCGCCTCGTCGCACGGGATCGACTCGCCGGACGACGTCCGCTCGGTCCCGCTCCCGGGCCGGGCGCTGCTCCCCGGCTTCGTCAACGCCCACAGCCACGCGTTCCAGCGGCTGATCCGTGGCCGGACCCACACCCGCCCCGTGGATCGACCGGATGCCGACTTCTGGAGCTGGCGCGAGGCCATGTACGGCGCGGCGCTTTCGCTGTCTGCCGACGAGGTCTTCCACGTTTCGCGGTTCTGTTTCCTCGAGATGCTCCGCTCGGGGATCACGGCCGTGGGCGAGTTCCACTACCTGCACCACCAGCCCGACGGGTCGCCGTACCCGGACCCCAACGAGCTGGCCCACCGCGTGATCGCTGCCGCGGTGGAGGTCGGGATCCGGATCGGCCTGCTGAACGTCTGCTATGCGACGGGGGGCATCGGCGAGCCGCTCGAGGACCGCCAGCGTCGCTTCCGGGCGGGGTCCGCGGCGTCGTTCCTCGAGCGGACCGGAGCGCTGAAGGACGCGGTGGAAGCGGCGGACGGGACGGGGCTCGCCACCGTCGGTGTGGCGCCCCACAGCGTCCGGGCCGTGCCCCGTGACTGGCTCCCGGCGCTGCGGAGCTGGGCGGTCGAGCACGACACGGCGTTCCACATGCACGTCTCCGAGCGGCCGGCGGAGGTGACGGCGAGCGAGGCGGCGTACGGACTCCGCCCGGTGGAGCTGCTGGCCGGGGACGGGCTGCTGGACGAGCGCTTGACGCTCATCCACGGGATCCACCTGACGGACGACGAGGTGGCCCGGGTCGGGGACGCCGGCGCCACGGTCTGCGCCTGCCCCACCACGGAGCGGGGGCTCGGCGACGGCTTCGTCCGGGGCTACGACCTCCTGGACGCCGGCGCCCGGCTCGCGCTCGGCACCGACAGCCATACCAGCCTCGACTTCCTGGAGGAGATGCGGCTGATCGAGCACCACGAGCGGCTGCAGCGGCTGGAGCGGGTGGTCATCACGGACGACGCGGCCGACCACCCCCACCACCGGGTCGCGCCCGAGCTTCTGGACATGGCCACCCGTGACGGGGCACGGTCGCTCCGGATCGACGCCGGCGAGATCGCCGCCGGGAAGCACGCGGACCTGGTGGCGGTGGACCTGGATCACCACGCCGTCGCCGGCTGGCGGGACGACACGCTGGCCGCCACCATCACCCTCTCGGCCACACCGGACATCGTGAGTGATGTCTGGGTCGCGGGCCGGCGTCGGCTCCGGGACCGCCGCCACGACGGCCAGGCCGGGATCACGGACGCGTTCCGGGCGGTGTCCGCGGTCCGGTGATGACCCAGCTGAAACGGCGACCCCGTCGTCCACGTACGGCAGGCCGAAGCGTCTGGAAGGAACGAATACACCCGTCGGGAGTCCATCACATGATATCGAGCCGTGGAGCAGCAGCCGTCCTCATTGCATTCCTCGTGACCGCGTTCGCCGCGCGGGTCGCGGCCCAGACGCCGGGCAGCGGCGCGTCAGGCCCGGCACCGACCCCGAGCGCGGACCGGATCGAGGCGGTGGCGGACAGCATCGTCCACCGCGCCCTGGCCACCGACATGGCGCCCGGCATCACGGTGGCGGTAGCCCGGGACGGGGCGCTGATCCTCGAGAAGGGATACGGTGCGGCCGATGTCGAGATGGGGGTCGTCGCCGATCCGGGGACGGTCTATCGGATCGGGTCGATCACCAAGCAGTTCACGGCGGCGGTCGTGATGCGGCTGGTGGAGCAGGGTCGGCTTTCGCTGGACGCGCCCATCACCGACTACCTGCCGGACTACCCTGCACAGGGGCGCACGGTCACGATCCGGCACCTGCTGACGCACACCTCGGGGATCCCGAGCTACACGGGGCTGGGCGAGGCGTTCTGGTCGAAGGCGCGGCTGGATCTGACGGAAGCCGAGCTCGTCGACCTGTTCGATGACCTGCCGTACGACTTCGAGCCGGGCGCCGACTACCGGTACAACAACAGCGCGTACTACCTGCTCGGGGTCGTCATCGGGGAGGTGACGGGGACACCGTACGCCGAGTACCTGGAGTCGACGCTCCTGGCGGAGCCCGGGCTGGAGCACACGCTCTACTGCGACAATGCCCGGATCGTGCCGGAGCGGGCCGAGGGGTACGCGTACACGGAGTCCGACGGGCTGGTCAACGCCGAGTACATCAGCATGGCCAACCCCGGCGCGGCGGGGGCCATGTGCTCCACCGTCGGTGACCTGGTGCGCTGGACCGAGCGGCTCCACGGGGGCGACGTGGTCGGCCCGGCGTCGCTCGAGGCCATGACCACACCGGCGGTGCTGACCTCCGGCGATACCACGTCCTACGGTTTCGGGCTCGGGCTCGGCGAGCTGGACGGGCACCGGAGGGTGAGCCACGGCGGCGGGATCAACGGGTTCACGTCGTATCTGGCGCACTACCCGGACGACGGGCTGACCGTCGCGGTGCTGACGAACTCCGGGAGCGGCGACCCGGGTGTGATCGAGGACGCGCTGGCCCGTACGGCGCTCGGGGTCCCGCTGCAGGTCGTCGACGACCTCCCGCTCACCGACGAGGAGATGCGCCGATACACCGGGCGGTACGTGCTCCGGACCGGGGAGGACGAGCTGCCGATCCGGGTCTATGTCGAGGGCGGTGAGCTCTTCGTCCACGCCGAGGGCCAGTCGCCCAACCGGCTGCTGTACCAGGGCGACGACGTCTTCATCCCCGACTTCAGCAACGCGGTGCGGATCGTGTTCCGGGGAGAGGGTCGGCAGGCCGACCTGCTGATCCTGCAGCAGGGTGGCGCCGAGTACCGTGGCGAGCGGGTGAACTGAGCCGATTCCAACCATCGGGCAGCGTCGTCCGTCCAATGCACTGATCGTCGGACGGTGCAACCCGGGAGAGAAGAGATCATGACGAGGACAATGCTCGCGGGCGCCGTGGCGGCGCTCGCCTTCGCGGTACCCACGGGGCTGCTGGCCCAGGAGAGCTATACGGTCCGCGGTGATCGGGTCGCGGTCTACAACCTGGCCGGTGAGGTCGATCTGGTGGCCGGCGACGGCGACGAGGTGACCGTCCGGGTGATGCGGGGCGGCGCCGATGGCGACGCGCTGGACGTCCAGATCGGCGAGATCGACGGCCGGCAGACGCTCCGGGTGGTCTACCCGTCCGATCGGATCCACTATGACGGCGATGGCTGGGGCGGTCGCACCGATGTCCAGGTCCGGCGGGACGGGACGTGGGGCGGCGGGTGGCGGGACCGGGGCGACCGGGTCCGGATTTCTTCGCGCGGCTCGGGGCTCGACGCCCACGCGGACCTCCGGATCGAGGTGCCCCGGGGGCAGGAGATCGACCTCCACGTGGCCGTGGGCCGGATCACCGCGTCCAGTGTCGACGGCCGGGTTCGTCTGGGCACCCACTCGGGCGGTGTGGAGGCCCGGGACATGGCCGGGCAGCTGACCATCGACACGGGCTCCGGCAGTGTCGATGTCGTGGGCATGGAAGGCGACCTGGATATCGACACGGGCTCCGGCAGCGTCCGGATCGCCGATGTCAATGCCGAGCGCGTGGGCGTGGACACGGGGTCCGGCGGTGTGGAAGGCGAGGGCGTTCAGGCCCGGCGGATCGAGATCGACACCGGCTCCGGCGGGATCGAGCTGCGTCGCTCATCGGCCCGCGACGTGGAGCTGGACACGGGCAGCGGCTCGGTCCGGGCCGAGCTGGCCACGGACATCGACCGGCTGATCGCGGACACGGGCTCGGGCAGCGTCACGCTGCGGCTGCCGGACGGGCTGAACGCCGAGCTCGACATCGATACCGGGAGCGGCGGGATCGAGGTCGACTTCCCGGTCATGGCGACGCACCGGGAACGGGGCGAGCTCCGGGGCCGGATCGGCGATGGCGGGGGCCGGATCGAGGTGGACACGGGCTCCGGCAGCGTACGGATCCAGCGGATGTAGCCCCGGACGGGTGAGCGGACTAGCTTTGGGGCGCACCGCCCCTCCGCGAGGTCCGAGATGATCGCAGGCCACACTCGAGCGCTGTTCCTGACCGCCGCCGCCGTGCTGACCGGCTGCGGCGGTCCTGCGTTCCCCACGCCGGACGGTCTCGCCTATGGACCGCCGGACCCGGACCCGGTCACGTACACCTTCAGCGACACCACCACGCTCACCATCGAGGCGGGCACGGGGCCGATGGAGGTTGTCATGGCGTACAGTGGCACCGCGGAGCTGGATTTCCGGCAGTGGGCGCGCGACCGTCGGGTGACCGTGCGGTTCCCCCGGTTCCGGGGCAGCTTCCGGGACCCGACCCGGGCACGATCGGTGGTGGACGAGTCCGCGATCGGCGGGGCCTTCGCCGTCCGGCTCGGCCCCGGCGGCCAGGTGGCGGTGGTGGATACGCCGGCACTGGCGGGCCCGCTCCCGGACATCGTCGGGCCGGAGACGCTGATCCGCACGCTCTTCGTCCACCTCCCGGCCGCTTCCGTGGACGTGGGTGCGACCTGGGCCGATACCGTGACCACTGCGGAGGAGGTGGCCGGGACCCGGAGGGCCACGCGGAGCATCATCGTGTCCACACTGGCCGGCGACACCATCGTGGACGGCCGCCGGCTCCTCCTCATCCGTACGGAGGCCGAGAATAGCCTGCGGGTCACGGGCGTCTCCGGCGGGGTCGAGGTGGAGCAGCAGCTGACGGGGAGCACGAAGGGGACGGCGCTCTGGGACGACCGGTCGCATCGACTGGTGGGGCGTTGGGCCACGGGATCGCTCGAGGGCACGCTGGTGCTCCCGGACGTGGAGATGGCACCGCTGCCCGTTCGGGCGGCCATCCGTCGCGTCATCCGACTCAGGGAGTAGGCCACCCGTCCGGTCCGGACACGGGCGGATCGACCCCGCGGGCCGGTCCGGTGTATGCAACGCGGGGCCCCCGACCCGGTGGCCACGTCCGATCACCGGGTCCTGTGCCCGGCCCCGCGCGGCGAAGGAGACGGATGACCGGTTACAGACTCGGGAAGATCCTGGGGATCGAAGTGCACGTGCACGGGTCCTGGCTCATCATCGGCGGCCTGGTGCTGTGGACGCTGGCGGCGAGCGCGCTGCCCGCGGACTACCCGCAGCTGGCGCCGACGGTGCGGCTGGGCATGGCCGTGGTCATAACGGCGCTCTTCTTCGTATCGCTCCTGGCCCACGAGCTCGCCCACTCGGTCGTGGCCATGGCCCGGGGGATCCCCGTCCATCGGATCACCTTCTTCCTGTTCGGCGGGATGGCGCAGACCAGCACGGACAGCCGGAGCGCGGGCGAGGAGTTCCTGATCGCGATCGCCGGGCCGGTGATGAGCTTCCTGCTCGGCGGCCTCTTCTTCACGCTCTGGACGCTGGGCAGCGGCGGCGACTGGGGGGTCCTCGCCGTCGGGACGGCCGCGTACCTGACCGTGCTGAACCTCATCCTCGGCACGTTCAATCTGCTCCCCGGGTTCCCCATGGACGGCGGGCGCGTGCTCCGGTCCATCATCTGGAAGGCCACAGGGAACGTGACCAGGGCCACGCTCTGGGCGTCGCGGGTCGGGTCGGGAATGGCGATCCTGCTCATGGGTTACGGGCTCTACCGGATCCTGACCGGCGCGGTGATGGGCGGTGTGTGGCTCATCTTCATCGGGCTGTTCATCCGGAACGCCGCCCGGACCAGCTACCGGCACCACCTCATGAGCCGGATGCAGGATGTCGCCCAGACCGCGTGGGACCGTCACAGGCAGGAGGCGCGGTTCGGTCGAGCGCGGCCGTCCGGGCCGGGGCCGACGGACGGGACGGGTCAGCCCGAGGCTGATCGGCCGGCCGCCGGACGGCCCGGCACCGCGGCGCCGGAGCGTGGCGACTGGCCGCCGCCGGGTCGTGATGTAACGGGTGTGTCGGGGGAGCGCTGATGTTCGAGATCCCCGAGGAGCGGCTCCCGCCCGGGTTCGCCGAAACGGTCGAGGAGCCGCCGCCGGAGCCGGCCGAGGCGCTCCCCGCGGCCACGGTGGTCCTGATGCGGGACAGCGGTCCCGGACCCGAGATCCTGCTGCTGCGCCGGCACCGGAAGAGCGGGTTCGTGCCGGGGGCGTGGGTCTTCCCGGGCGGGCGGGTGGACCGCGCGGACGGCGACCCATCGCTGTTCGACCGGTGTCGGGGACTGGCCGGCGACCCCGAGCCCGACGCGCCGTTCTGGATGGCGGCGATCCGGGAGGCGTTCGAGGAGACGGGCGTGCTTCTTGCCCGAGCCGCAGATGCCAGTGGAGGGACGGGCGGATGGCTGCCCGACGCGTCGTCGGCGCCGGAGGTGGAGACGGTCCGGCGCGCGCTGATGGACGATGAGGCGACGCTGCTGGATGTCGTGCGCCGGCTGGACGCCGAGCTCGATGCCCGGCCCATGGTCCACGCGGCGCACTGGGTGACGCCCGTGGTGGAGCCCCGGCGGTACGACACCCACTTCTTCGTGGCGGTCGTGCCGGACGCCCGGACCGCGAGGCCCGACCCCAGGGAGATGGTGGAGGCGGTGTGGCTCACGCCGGACGCGGCGCTGGACCGGTTCGAGGCGGGGACGCTGCCCATGGTCTTCCCGACGGTGAAGACGCTGGAGTCGCTGCGGGGCCACGGCTCCACGGATTCGGTGCTGGAGACGTTCCGCGGACACACCGTGGAGCGGATCCTGCCCCGGCTGGTCCGGACGCCCGACGGCGTCGGGATCGTGGTCGACGAGTAGAACCCTACCCCAGGCAACAACGATATGGCGAAGCCCACTACGCTCGGAGAGCTGAAGGCGTCCGGGTACCGGACCCGGACGGTGAAGGAGGAGATGCGCGCGAACCTGCTCCGCAGGCTGGACGCGGGGGAAACGCTGTTCCCGGGGATCCTCGGCTACGAGGACACCGTGGAGCCCCAGATCGTGAACGCGATCCTGGCCAGGCAGAACTTCATCCTGCTGGGGCTGCGGGGCCAGGCCAAGAGCCGGATCGTCCGGCAGCTGGCGGACCTGCTCGACGACGAGCTGCCGATCATCGCCGGCTCCGAGGTCAACGACGACCCGCTCCACCCCGTCTCCAAGTACGGGCGGCAGACGGTGGACGAGCACGGCGATGACACGCCCATCGAGTGGGTCGGCCGGGACGCGCGGTACATCGAGAAACTGGCCACACCCGATGTCACCATTGCGGACATCATCGGCGACCTGGACCCGATCCGGGCGGCCCGCGGCGGTCACGTCCTGGCCGACGAGCTGACCATCCACTTCGGGCTGCTGCCCAGGGCGAACCGCGGGATCTTCGCCGTGAACGAGCTGCCCGACCTGGCGGGCCGGATCCAGGTGGGCCTGTTCAACATCATGCAGGAGGGGGATGTCCAGATCAAAGGCTACCCCGTCCGACTGCCGCTCGACGTGCTCCTGGTCTTCACCGCGAACCCCGAGGACTACACGGCCAGGGGCAAGATCATCACGCCGCTCAAGGACCGGATCGGGGCGGAGGTCATGACCCACTACCCCGAGGAGGTCGAGGCCGGGATGGGCATCACCCGGCAGGAGGCGTGGCTCCAGCGGGATGGGAAGCCCGTGGAGGTCCCCGGGTTCGTCGCGGAGCTCATTGAGCGGGTCGCATTCCTCGCCCGCCAGGACAAGCGGATCGACCAGCGCAGCGGCGTGAGCCAGCGGATGCCGATCACCGTGCTCGAGAACGCCGTGAGCAACGCCGAGCGCCGGGCCGTGCTCCTCGGCGAGGAGACCGTGGTGCCCCGGGTCAGCGATGTCCACGCCGCGCTCCCGGCCATCACCGGGAAGATGGAGCTCGAGTACGAGGGCGAGCTCCAGGGCGCGCCGAAAATCGCCCGGGAGCTGGTCTCACGGGCCGCCCTCGAAACGTTCGAGAGCCGGCGCACGCTGCCCGTCGACGACGAGCTGGAGGAGATCGTCGACTACTTCGACCGGGGCGGTGTGCTCCAGCTGGCCGACACCGCCAAGGACGAGGCGCTCCTGGAGGGGCTGGTCGGTGTGCCGACGCTGATGGACGTGGTGGCCGGGCTCGACCTCGACGGTGACAGCGACTCCGTGGGCACCCGGGCGGCCGCCGGTGAGCTGGTCCTGGAGGCGCTGGTGGCCGAGAAGCGGATCAGCCGCAGTGAGGCGGGGCGCTACGCCCGGGGCAGACCTCGGAGGCAGCCGCCGGGCGCAGGGCCCCAGTTCCCGGGGACGCTCGAGATCTAGCGCAGGTGGTGGGGCTGGTGGTGGGGGTCAGCCGTCCGGACGCTTCAGGCGGATGACGTTCGTGGCCGTACGGATCACGAGTGCGCCCGTCTCTTCATCGCGGGTGACCGTCACGGCAGCGCCCCGGACCTCGATGCTCACGTCGCCGAGGGCGCCCTCGAACCGGACCCGGTCTCCGACCCCGACGGCTCCCGGAGCCGGTGGCGCGGGCCTGGCCCCGGGTGCGGCCCGGCGGGCCGCGCGCGCGTCCACCTCGAGGGTCAGGGTCCGGCGAGCGTCGCCGCGCCGGACCGTCAGCTCCACCCGCTGGCCGGCCTCGAGCCGGCTGAAGCGCTCGCCACCCTCCTCGGCGGTGATGTCGAGCCCGTCAATGGCCAGGATCACGTCGCCGGGCTCGAGGCCGGCCTCGTCGGCGGGCCCGTCCTCGGCCACGTTCGTCACGACGGGCGGATTCTCGTCGAAGTACCGGACGCCATCGCGCACGCCGCACGGCCCGCACTTGATCCCGAAGCCGAGGTACCCGGACGGGGGCATCGGCGGCATGGCGGGGATCGCCGGCATCGCCGGTGGCGGCGGCAGTGGCGCGTCGGCCGGCGGGGGCCCGGGCAGCTCCACGGCACTGTAGCCCGCGGGAAGCTCCGCTTCGGTGAGCCGCTCCAGCTCGATCTCCTCGGCCCGGGCCTGGCGGCGCAGCTCGCACGCGGAGCCCGCTACCATCCGGAGCTCCTCGGTGCCGCCGTTGCGCCGGACGCGGACGGTCACGGCCTGGCCCGTCCGGAGCCCGACCAACCGGTCGCTGCCCTCGCGGGTGGTGATCAGCGCTCCATCGACGGCGACGATCCGGTCGCCGGCCCGGAGCCGGTCGCCCCCGGCGAAGCCGCGGGCCACGGCGATGATCTGCGGCTCCGTCCGGAACCGGGCCTGGGTGATCCCCTCCTCGCTCATGCTGAACGTGCACCCCTCGCAGCGCATGCCCTGGATCCCCAGTGTGCCGGCGCTCTGGTCACAGCCGTCCTGCGCGGTGGCCGGTGCGGCGGCCAGCAGGAGTGCCGCGGCCAGCGCCGCCAGCCGTCGGTGGGCCCGGCTGGGTCCGGCTCCCGCTGCGGGCCCGGATCGGCGCGTCATCGTTCTCGTGCTCATGGTCGTGCTCCTAGAACCAGTGTACATCGGTCTCCGGGTCTCCATCCGTCTGCGGCTGCTGCCCCAGCACGTCCAGCACCTGCTGCAGCCGCGGGTCCTCCGGGTGCAGCCGCGCCAGCTCGTAGGCGGCGGCGTAGAGGGCGGTCAGCCCGACCTCCACGCCGGTGCCCACGGCCTCGCGGTCGGCCGTGGCCGTGGCCAGCCCCGCGATGGCGTCCACGTAGAGCGACCCCGTGTGCTGGATCAGCGACGGCCGCTCGGCCGCTTCCGCCGAACGCAGCGCGGTCATCAGGTCGTCGGTCGTGACTCCCGCCCGCCCCTGCCCGGTCGCCAGTCCCGCGAAGAAGATGGCCAGTGCCGCGGCGATCCCCGCCGCCCACCAGGCGGGGTGGAAGGAGCCGGCGAAGCGACGGGGGGTGCTGGTGCGGCTGACGGTACCGCCCCGTCGAGGTCCGTCGGGCCCGACGGCGTCTGTCGGGGGGGCGCCCGGCCGGGACCGGCCCAGCAGCCCCCGCTCCCTCAGCGCGGCGACGGTCCGCTCCTCCAGGATCCGGCCCGGATCGATCTCCCGGGGCAGCCGGTCCAGCGCCTCGCGCTCCTCGTCCGTCCACTCGATCTCGTCATGCGTCATGGCTCGATCCCTCTCCTGCCGGCTCCAGCAGCTGCCGCACCGCCCTGCGGGCGTGGTACAGCTGACTCCTCGATGTGCCCGGGGCGATCCCCATGCGGTCTGCGATCTCCGGGTGCGTGTACCCTTCCAGGTCGTGGAGGACCAGCACCGTGCGGTAGCCGTCGGGCAGCTCCGCGATGGCGTCCTCCAGCTCCAGCCGACGCTCCGTGTCCGGCGGCGAGCCGCCCTCGAGCAGCTCCAGCAGCCCATCGCTGCTCGTCTCGCTGCGGCGCGTCCGCTTCCGGAGCAGCTCCCGGGCGCAGTTGAGCCCGATGCCTGTCAGCCACGTCGAGAACGCCGACTCCCAGCGGAACCCGTCCAGCGCTTCGACGGCCCGGATCCACGTCTCCTGCACCGCGTCCTCCGCCTCCGCCCGGCCCGCCGCTCCGCCGAGCAGCCGGAGGACGACGGGCCAGAGCCGGGGTGTGTGTCGGCGGTACAGGATCCGGAACGCGGCCTCGTCGCCTTCCAGCACCCGTGCCGCGAGCTCTCTATCGGTCGGATCCACCACCTTCTCCTCACTTGTCACGCCCCTGTGTGGCATGGGATCGCCGAACCGTTGCATGAGGGGGGTGGCCGCGGCCGGCGGCTAGCCGAGGATCCGACGCCGGAACTCCTCGAAGCCCTCCACGTGGGTCAGCTCGCTGTCGATGATCCCCGCCAGCTCCTCCGCCTCCCGCCATTCGGCTTCCAGCAGCTCGGCTTCGGACTGCTCGTCCAGCGCCATCCCCAGCGCCAGCCGACGGGGCTCGGAGAGATCGGCCAGCGTCAGCTCCTCCCGGGCCAGCGAGACGATGAGGCCCTCGGGCCCATCGGCGCTGTCCACGGCCCGGGCGGCACCCGTCACCAGCTCCCTGGATCGGAGCCGGCGGTTCACGATGCTCAGCCCGAGCCGGAGCGCGCCCCGCGCCGCGTGCAGCGGGACGGCTACGTCGTCGCCGCAGACGCCGCACCTGGCCAGTACCGATGGGGTGTCGGCGCCGGTCCCGCCCGTGAGTCGCAGTCGCTGGAACGACCACGGAGGCACCGCCAGTGGCCCGCCGCACGAAGGGCAGACATCGGCCAGCGGCACGTGGACGAACGCGGCGGTGAGGGTGGGCGCGTCGTCGAGGAACGGCGAGGCGAACCAGCGCTGCTGGGCCCGGTCGGTATCGGCCAGGATGTGGCCGTAGCCCGAGTCGTAGCCGAACGGGGTGGTGGGCATCCCGAGGATCGCTCGACGGAGCCACGCCAGGAATCCCCTCCGTATCGCCTCCGGGAGCACGTCGCCGTACCGCCAGCCAGCCAGCTCGGGCCGCGGCGCCCGCCCCACCCGGATCAGCTGGACCTCCCCGGTGTCGACCAGATCGAGGTGCTCGCTCCGGAGCACTGTCCGGCCCCGGTCCCGTGCGGCCCGCTCCAGCGCCTCGAGCCGCTCCCAGCGATCCTCGAGCGAGACCACGTTCCAGCGCCGGCAGTGTGGGCACACACGCCACAGCCGCCCGAGCCACGGGTCGAAGGCCGGGCGCGTTCGCTCATCGAGCGGCTGGTCACAGTACAGGCAGTCTGACACCTCGAACCTCGTCGTGCTGCTTTCGAGCCCGCCCGGTGCCCCGGTCGCGGACGGATCCCCCCCAATCTAACGTCAAGCCCCCGACCGGTTGCCACCGCCCCGTCACACGGTCCCTGACCCAGGGTCCCTGAACTCCGGACTCCGGACTCCGAATTCCGCCTTGCTCCCACTTCGAGGCCGCGGCATGTTGCCCCCATGCCCGACACGGATGCGACTCCTGTGCTGATCGGCGTTGCCGGTGGCAGCGGGTCCGGGAAGACCACGGTGGTCCGACGGATCGTCGATGCCATCGGCGCCGACGACGTCGTGGTGCTCCACCACGACTCGTACTACCGGGACGCGTCCCATCTCGCCATGGAGGAGCGGGTCCAGATCAACTACGACCACCCCGACTCGCTGGAGACCGGCCTGCTGATCGAGCACCTCGAAGCGCTGCTGGACGGCCGGACCGTCGAGGTGCCGGTCTACGACTTCGCACGGCACGTGCGCCGGCCGGAGACGGAGACCGTGGAGCCGCGGCCGGTCATCATCCTCGATGGGATCCTGATCCTCTGGGACAGCCGGCTCCGGGAGCTCATGGACGTGAAGCTCTTCGTCGACGCCGATGCCGATGTCCGGCTCGGGCGACGGCTGCGGCGAGACATGGAAGAGCGCGCCCGGTCGCCCGACTCCGTCCTCGCCCAGTACATGGCCACCGTGCGGCCGATGCACCTCGAGTTCGTGGAGCCGAGCAAGCGGTACGCGGATGTCATCATCCCCCGGGGCGGCCACAACGAGGTCGGCGTCGGGGTGGTCGTGGCCACGATCCGATCGGCGCTCGGGACCGCATCGGTCTGACCGGCATACGGGAACGGCCCGGCGGCACGCCCGCCGGACCGTCTCGCATGTGTGCCCGCCCCGACTACTCGAAGGTCGAGCAGACCGCCGACTGGGCGGTCGGGTCGTGGGCCTCCGTCTGCGTCACGCTGTCGTCCATGGTCGAGCCCAGCGTCACCGACCACTGATGGTCCACGTCCACGGGATCGCACACGCCCGCCGTGCCGCCGCCGAAGTTGGAGTCGATCCAGTAATGGACCTCGTACTCCACTCCCTTCAACAGCGCGCCGGGGAAGTCGAACGAAAACGCGGGATCCGTGGTGCCCGATACGGTGCCGGACGTGCTCGTCACCAACTGCCCGTCGCTCGAGCGTACCACGCCGACCTCGATGGCCTGCCCGCCATGGGCGCCCTGGAAGCTCGCATCACCCTGGAAGGTCAGATCTGCCGCAAACGTCTCACACACCGACTCCGTCGCGCCAGGACGGTGCGTATCGGTTATCGTCCGGTCCTCCGTGGCGGGGTCCACTGCGATGCGCCACTGATGGTCCGTGTCCGGATCGTCGCACACCAGCAGGGCACCACCGCCGAAGTTCGAGTCGATCCAGTAGTGGAGCTCGTACGACTGACCCTCCGTCAGGGCATCGTCGAACGTAAACGAGAACGACGGGTCCCCGGTCTCCGATACCGTGCCCTCCATTCTGGCCTCCACTGCGCCGTCGGCACCGACGAGAGCGGCCCGGATCATCTGCCCGCCGTGCGCGCCCTGGAAGCTGGCATCGCCGGCGAACGTCAGGGTGTACGGCCCCTCCATCCCCGGATCGGTCCCGTACTCATCGCACGCGGCCCCAACCAACGTCATCGCCGCCAAGAATACGAACATCCCACTCTTCATCAGTCCTCCCGACAATGATTATTCGCTTATCCGACACTATGATAGCTGATTCGTCATAAAGCCGGTTGCAATATCCGAGCCAGGGGTGGACGGTGCCCCTTCATCTACGAGGGGCGACGTAGTACATTGACTGCCTGTGCATCAGCGGATCGCTGGACCCCCCTTTACCCGATCTCAGGAGGAATCGTATGCGACGCACCCTGGCAGCAATCGCGGCGCTGGCCCTGCTTGTCGCCGGCGCCCCGCTGGCCGCGCAGGAGGCCGGCCCGGCGGAGCAGCAGGCGATGGCGACCGATGCGGGACTGCCCGACGGCTGGATGATGCGGCTGGACCGTCCCGGCGCGGGGTCGGAGATGGTCGATTTCCGGGTGATGGAGCCGGGGTGGCACGCCACGACAGGCCGTTCGGGTGCGGCGATCTTCTGGCAGCCCGGGATGGAGGCGAGTGGCGCGTACCGGTTCTCGACGTCGATGCACCTGTTCGACCCGGCCGAGCACGCCGAGGCGTTCGGTCTGTTCGTGGGCGGGGACGATCTGGACGCGGCCGACCAGTCGTACGTCTACTTCCTGGTCCGACAGACGGGGGAGTACCTGATCAAGCGAAGGATGGGTGCGGAGACGGAGAACATCGTCGGGTGGACGGCCCACGACGCGGTCCCGGAGATGGCGCCGGGTGCCGAGGACTCGACGGAGTACGACCTCGCCATCGAGGTGGACGACGACGAGGTGAGCTTCATGGTCAACGGCACGGCAGTGCACACGCTGCCGGCCAGTCAGGTGGAGACCGACGGCCAGGTCGGGCTGCGGATCAACCACATGCTGGATCTGCACATCGAGCAGCTGGAGCTGACGCGCGCCGGGATGTGATGAACGAGGCCCCCGGGACGAGTCAGAATCGCCCGGGGGCCGTCGTTCATCGGTCGGTGGGCGTCGCTCAGCCGACGTCCCGACCGCCCGCGGTGATCTCGATCTTCCGGCCCTTGGCCTCCTCGGCCTTCGGGACGTGGATCGTCAGGATCCCGTTCTCGTAGCTCGCGTTGATGTTGTTGGCGTCGACGGCCCGGGGGAGCGTGAACTTCCGGGTGAAGGAGCCCCAGCGCCGCTCGTAGAGCAGGCCCTGCGTGCCCTCGTCCTTCCGCTCCTCCTTCTTCTCGCCCTGGATCGTCAGAACGCCGTCCTCGAGCTCGATGTCGATGTCCTCATGCTTCATCCCCGGCAGCTCGGCCGTCAGGATCAGCTCATCGCCGGTCTCCTCCACGTCCACCGGCGGGCTCCAGAGATCGTTCGAGCCGCTGACTCCACCGAAAACGCTGTCCAGCTCGCGGGCGAGACGGTTCATCTCGCTGAGCGGCGAGCGCGACCGGGTCACGACAGGCATCCGTACCATGTTTACCTCCGTTGGTTGTGCTTGTTCGAGATCTTCGTTTCGTTGCCAACCGCGCCGCACGACCGGCGCGTTGCCGCCCCTCAGGAAGTGCATCCCGCATGCCAGTCGATTCCGGTCACATTGGCAGGATGATCGGGGGTGCGAGGTGCGGTCGTGGCGGGCCCCTGCCGCTTTGAAAGGCCTTGCCTGCGCTTCCGCGTTCCGACCACCTTTCGCGTCATGAACACTCCGCTCCGATCAGGTGCCCGTGCCTGCGCCGCCCTCGCAGCTGCAGTGATGGCGGCGTGTGCGCCTGCGTCCATGCCGGCCCCCGGGGCCGGCGCCGAGGCCGCGGGTGTGTACACGGTGTACGTGGGCGCCTCGAAGGATGGCGTCCTCCAGCGGGTGGAGTTCCGTCCCGGGACCGGCGCCGAGGTCGTCCGCACGACACCGGTCGGTCGGGTCCACACCCGGGGCGAGGGCCCCCACGGCGTCCGGATCGGCCCGGGCCCGGGCGGCGACCGGGTGTACGTGACCAGCGGCGACGGCCCGCTGGACGGTGCGTTGTGGATCTATGACGCCGGTCCCGACACGCTGGTGGGTCGGGAGGTCCGCCTCGGTTCGTACCCTGCGACGGTGGCCGTCACGCCCGATGGCCTGTTCGCCTTCGTCACCCGGTCCAGCCTCCGGGGCGACCTGGTCCCGGGGGGTGTGTCGGTGGTGTACACCGACGAGCTGCGCGAGGCGGCGCGAACGCCGACGTGCGGGATGCCGCGCGGTGGCCGGATCGGCCCGTCGGGGACGCGGCACTATTCGGTCTGCGCCGTGGACGATCGGCTGGTGGAGATCGACACGCGCACGTACGGTGTGGTCCGGTCCCTGGGGCTTCGGTCCGCCCGGCGCGGCCGCTGCGGCGCTTCGTGGGCGGAGCCCTCGCCTGACGGGCAGACGGTGTACGTCGCCTGCGCCGAGGCCGACCGGATCTACGAGGTGGACCGGGTCACCTGGGAGATCGACCGGGTCATGCCGACGGGGCGGGGCCCGTTCCAGCTCGCGGCCACCCCGGACGGGCGGCTCCTGCTGGCGACCCTCCGCAACGGGGACGCGGTGGAGCTGTTCGACATCCTCACCGGGCAGCCGCTGGCCCGGGTCCCGACCGTGGGCGACCGGCCCCACGGCGTGGTGGTCTCGTCGGACTCCCGGTACGCCTTCGTGTCGGTGGAGGGGATCGGAGGGCGGCCCGGACGGGTCGACGTGTACGCGCTGTCTCCGCTCCGGCGGGTGGCGTCGGCAGCGGTTGGACGCGGTGCGGCCGGGATCGACGTCCGGGCCACGGGACGGTGATGTGTCGGTGTGCCGGTGTCGCTGGCGCACTGCCTGAAGCGTTCCTAGCTTGGACACCTGAACCGTCATGGGAGGCCCCTTGCAGCTACGCACTATCTTCATCGTCGCACTCATTCTGACCGTCGCGTGCGGGCCGACCCCCGGCGGCGAGACACGCTCACCGGACCCGAACCGGGTCGTGTTCGCGCCCACGGAGCAGCAGATGGAGCGGGCGGCCCGGGAGTTCGCCGAGCTCCGGGAGGGCTACCTCGAATGGTACTTCGAGGCCCACCCCGTTCGGGCTACCGAGCTGGGCATCCACGCGTACGACGGTCGGTTCCCGGCCATGGACCGGGCGGGGATCCAGCGGCGGATCGAGACGCTCCTTCAATGGCTCGCCGACCTGGAGCAGATCCGGTTCGAGTTCGTCCGTGACGACGACCGCTACGACTACGCGGTCCTCCGGTCCGGGATCCGATCGGAGCTGCTGGAGCTGGAGGAATCCCGGGACTGGGCCAACGATCCGGAGGTCTATACGGAGCTCATCGGCCGCGGGCTGGTGTCGGTGCTGGAGCGAGACTTCGCGCCGTTCCCGGAGCGGGCCGAGTCGCTGAGCGACCGGCTCACCGCGGCCCGGACGCTCCTCGACGCCGTGCCCGACAACGTGCGTCGCCCGCCCAGGATCTGGACGGAGATGGCGCTCACCGACGCCCGCAGGCTCCTGGACTATCTGGAGACCGACCTGCCGGCCGAGGTCAGCGATCAGGCCGGGGACTCGGTGCCGGCCACACTGGAACGGGCACGGGCGCTGCTGGTCGACCGGCTCGAGGCCCATGTCGACTGGCTGGCCAGCGACCTCCTGCCCCGGTCCACCGGGACCTACCGGCTCGGCCGGTACATGCTCGAGCGGAGGCTCCTGTACAGCGACCACATCTCGCTCTCGCTGGACGAGCTCGAGCGGTTGAACACGACGGCGATCAACGACTACCGCGAGCGGATCGCCGAGGTGGCCGAGAGCATCGACCCGGGTCGGACGCCCCGGGAGATCCTCGACTCCATCAGCCGGATCGGTCCGTCGCCGGACGAGCTCCTGGACCGGGCCGGTGCATCGGTGGCGGCGGTCCGGGACCGGGTGGTGCAGAGCGGCGTGGTGGACGTCCCGAGTCCCGCCGTGCCGACGGTGCGGGAGTCGCCGCCGTACGCGCGGACGGAGTTCTCCTCGCTGGACGCGCCCGGCCCCTTCGAGTCCGGCGACCTGGCGGCGTACCTGAACCTGACGACCGTCCGGCCGTCGTGGGATGAGGAGCGGGTCGACCAGCACATGTCGTACTTCAGCGACGCGGGACTCACGGTGACCGTGCTCCACGAGACGTTCCCCGGCCGGTACGTCCAGCGTCAGTACGCGCGGGACCTGTCGGAGCTGAGACGGGTGCTCGTCACGAAGTCGTTCACGGCCGGGTGGGCGCACTACGCGGCGGAGATGGCGATCGAGGAGGGCGTGACCGACGACCCGGCGGTCCGGCTGGAGCAGCTCCGGCGCGCGCTGCAGCGGCACGCCCGCTGGTATGCCGTGATCCTGCTGCACGCCCTCGACGAGCCCCTCGACCAGGTGGTGGAGATGTTCGAGGAGATCGCCTATTTCGAGGAGTACCCGGCCCGACAGGAGGTGCTCCGGGCCACGCGGGACCCGAGCGTCATGGCCGATGCGCTGGGCCGCATGCAGATCCTGGAGCTCCGGGAGGACTACCAGGACTACCTGGCCGAGCAGGAGCAGGAGTTCTCGCTGGCAGAGTTCCATGCCCGGCTGCTCCGGCTCGGGCTGCCGTTCCCGCTGGCCCGGGAAGTCATGATCCCCCGGGAGCCCAGTGGCCCCCGTCGCTGACCGAAGAGACCACGCGAATCACCGAGAGCTGACCATGGCCGAGACCCAGCGCCCCACCATCGAAGAAGCGGAAGAGATCCTGGGCGGATACTTCCCTGTCCTCGACCACGGCTTCGTGGCCCTCGTCGACTACATGGGCAGTGACCAGGATATCGAGCGGGCCGCCCGGGTCAGCTACGGCTACGGGACACGGAAGGTCAGTGCCACCCGGGGGCTCGTCCGCTACCTCCGGCGCCACAAGCACACCACGCCCAGCGAGATGGTGGAGCTGAAGTTCCACGTCTGCATGCCGATCTTCGTGGCCCGGCAGTGGATCCGCCATCGCACGGCCAACGTGAACGAGTACAGCGGCCGTTACTCGCTGATGCCGCTCCTGTTCTACACCCCCGACCCCGACGACTTCGCGCTCCAGAGCGCCGACAACAAGCAGGGTCGGGAGATCGAGGGGGCCGACCCCGAGCTGTACCGGGAGGCCGTGGAGCGGTGGGAGGCCACACGGCAGCAGGCCGCCGCCGACTACGAGTGGCTGGTGGCGCAGGACGTGGCCCGGGAGCTCGCCCGGATCGACCTGCCGCTGTCGACCTATACCCAGTGGTACTGGAAGATCGACCTCCACAACCTGATCCACTTCCTCACGCTGCGGGCCGACCTCCACGCCCAGTACGAGATACGGGCGTACGCCGAGGTCATGGCCGGGATGCTGAAGCGGGTCGCGCCGCTCTCGTACGAGGCGTGGATCGATTACGACTTCGCCGCCGCCCACATGTCCCGCGCCGAGCTGGCCGTCCTCTCCGAGCTCCTCGACGCCGTGCCCGACGACGGCGGTGGGTCCATCGGCCCGCGCGCGACCCCCGCCCTCGACACCGAGGCTCTCCGCGACCGCGGACTCAGCGGGCGGGAGATCCGAGAGCTGATCGACAAGCTCCAGCCCGCGGAGGCACCCGACTTCGAGCTGGATCTCTCGCGGATGGAGTCCGCCGAGGTGATGGGCGAGAGGATGCAGGCCGCGGTACCGAAGCTCGACCTGAACTAGCCACGACCACGCGCCGCCATGCTGACGACGTGCCTGGCGTGTCTGAAGCCGTTCCCGCCGAACGAGACGCTCGAGCACTTCCCCGCCGGGCGTCGCATTGCGTTCGACCCGGAGAGAGGGCGGCTCTGGGCGGTCTGCCCGTCGTGCGCCCGGTGGACGCTCGCGCCGTTCGAGGCGCGATGGGAGGCGCTGGAGGAGCTGGAGCGGCTCGCCCGGGACCGGGCCCGGCTCCTCATGGAGACCGACAACATCGGGCTCCTGACCGTCGGGGACGTCGAGCTCGTGCGCGTCGGCCGTGCGGCCCTGCGCGAGGAGAGCTGGTGGCGGTTCGGGAGGGAGTTCGCCGCACGACGGAAGTACGCGAAGCGCCAGGCGTTGAAAGGGAAGATCGTCGATGGAGCGATCTTCATGCTGCTCTCCGGGATCCCGTTCTGGGGCTTCAGCAACGCCGACCAGTGGATCGCCCGGGCCCGAAAGAAGCGCTTTGGCAAGGAGATCTGGCACGGGCGGCTCCCCCGGTGCGAGCGCTGCGGGTACGCCATGGAGAAGCTGCGCTTCAAGGACTACGGGCTGATCGACCTGCAGCCCCGGGATGACGCGCCGTTCGCGCTGTCCGTGGACTGCCCCCGCTGTGAGGCTGATGGCGTGACCCGGCGCCAGCTCCTGACGGGTGTGCACGCTGAGCACATTCTCCGCAGGACACTCGCGTATACCAATTTCTCCGGCGGTACCGAGCGGATCGTGGACGAGGCCGTGGGGCTCGTGGAGGCCTACCCGAGCACCGACCGGCTCCTGCGCAGCGTAGCCGAGGAACGGCTTCCGCTCGGGCAGCTCACGACCAGGGGCGCGTTCGCGCTCGAGATCGCCCTCAACGACGACGTGGAGCGTCGACTCCTGGAGATGGAGCTGAAGGACCTCGAGGCCCGCTGGCGCCGGGAGGAGCAGATCGCCGCCATCGCCGATACCCTGTAACGACGAAGGCGGAGGCCCAGGGGGGGATGCGGTGCGCGGACCGCAAAGTCTGAGGCCTCCACCTTCCGTCTGCCTGTGTGCGGGGGACGGAGCCGGCCGCTCGTCCTGATGGCGAAACCGCCGACTCCGCCCTTGGGGCTTCCCGCTTCTATCGTTCCGCGTCCGCCGGGCGCTCCCGGCGGGTCCGCGAAGGGCTTTGCCTGATCAACGTGTGGGGAGAAGCCCCACACCACCTAGATACTGCGTGGGACCGGTCATCGTCAAGGGAGTCGTGTGTGGAGGGGGTTCGTGTCAGCGGCGCCTGGGGCGTGGGAAGGTGCCGAGCAGCGGGACCGGGTCCTCGGCGTTCCCGTTCCGGATGATCTCGAAGTGCAGGTGCGGTGCGGAGGACGTGCCGGAGGACCCGGCCAGGCCGACGACCGGGCGGCCGTGAAGCTCCTGGTCGGCGGTGACCCGGAGCTCGGAGAGGTGGGCGTAGACGCTACGTACCCCGCCTCCGTGGTCGACGATCACGACGCGGCCGTACCCCCGCATGGTCCCGGCGAACTCCACGGTCCCCGGCGCCATGGCCCGGACGGGAGTGCTCAGCGGGACACTGATGTCGACGCCCCGGTGGATTCCGAAGTCGAGCCCGCCGCTGTGCCTCAGGCCGTACGGCGACGTCAGCGTTCCGTCCACGGGCCAGCGGGGCACGGAGCAGCCGGCCAGGAGGGCGGCGCAGGCGAGGATCGGCAGGAGACGTCGCATGGCGTGAAGTCTGCACGGCACCGACGGTACGTGCAACACTCCCGGAACTCCCGGCAGGGGCGATGCGTTGTGGATGCGGGGGCGGGCGCCCGGGATCGGGGCGGGGTCCCATCTTTGCAGTGTCTTGGAGCGGAGACAAACAGATCGAATCGAGGAGCAGCGGAATGGACGGGAACGGCGGCGCAGTCCGGCACGGGGTGATCGGGGGGGTCCTGGGGGCCACGGCGATCGTGATCTTCTTCCTGGTCGTGGACGTGATCCAGGGCCAGCTGTTCCAGACGCCCCGTTTCCTGAGCAGCGTGCTGTTGGGTGGTGAGCCGACGGAGGTCGGGTTCGGGCTGATCGCGCTCTACACGGTCGTCCACTATGCGGCGTTCGCACTGGTGGGCGTGGCGGCGACGTGGATGCTCCGGGCGTGTCAGGTTCCTGCTTCGCTGCTTCTGGGGCTGGTGGTCGGGTTCCTCCTTTTCGACCTGGTGTTCTACGCCGGCGTCGCGTTCACGGGCGTGAACGTCGCCGAGGCGCTGGGCTGGCCGAGCTTCCTGGCGGGGAACCTGCTGGGCGGCGTGACGCTCATGGGCTACCTGGGCCGGGCGGGTGCGGTCCCGAGCCGGAGCTGGGGTGAGGCGCTGTCGGAGCACCGGCTCGTGCGTGAGGGACTGATCGCCGGTGTGATCGGTGCGACGGCCGTGGCCGCGTGGTTCTTCGTGGTCGACCTGGGGATGGGCCGCGCGCTCCACACGCCGGGCGCGCTGGGGTCGGCGCTCTTCATGGGCGTGGACTCACCCGAAGCCGTGCAGGTCACCGCGAGCACGGTGCTCGGCTACACGGGGGTCCATTTCGCCGGGTTCATCGTCATGGGTCTGGTCTTCGCCGGGCTGATCGGCCGGGCGGAGGAGAATCCGCCACTGCTCATGGGTCTCGCGCTCCTGTTCGTGACGTTCGAGACACTCCTCCTCGGCCTGGTGGCGATCCTGGCCGCGTGGCTCCTGGAGGTGGTCCCGTGGTGGAGCATCGCGCTGAGCAACCTGGTGGCCGCGGCGGCCATGGTGGCGTACCTGTGGCGGGCCCACCCGTCGCTGGCGGAGAGCGTGGCGAGAGCAGAGCGGGAGCCGGCCTGACGGGGGGAACGTTCGCGGCAGGGACGGCTCGCGGCACTGACGCGTATTCGCGGCGAGAGACCGGGATTCCGGCTCTGAGGGGAGAGACTTCGCGGTGCGGGATCGTTCGCGGGAAGGGGTCGGGTTGCCGGCTCATTCTCTGTCACCGGCCGGAGTGAGGAGGGTGCGGCGCGGCTGACTCGCCGGGGGGACGCTCGATTCGCGGCGCGGCTGCCTGCCTTCCCGCGACACCCCTGACCCCTCCACCCCCCCACGCTCCTCCCTCCGCCCGGACATCTGCGGCGGCCGGCAAGCGTCCTGGCCACCGGAACTCGGAACTGCCGCGAACTCGGACCCCCTCGACGGGTGGGGTGGGGAGGACGGACCGCCTGCTAGCCGTAGCTCGGGAGCACGTTGAAGAGGATGACCAGCGCCACGACCAGGAACATGGCCAGGAGCATGGGCGCCAGGAAGACGCCGGTGAAGATCCGGCTGTCCATCTTCAGGTGCATGTAGAACATGACGACGAGGGCGAACTTCCCGCTGGTCAGCGTGAGGAGGAGCGGCACGATCACGCCGGAGAGCGCCGGGATGTAGAAGATCGCGACCTCGAGCGCGGTCAGGACGGTGAGCACGCCCGCCACGATCAGGTACGTGGCGTAGCCGGGGTGCTCGTGCTCGTCGCCGTGCTCAGCGTGCGCCTCGGTGTTCTGCTCGACTGCTTCCGCCATTGCGTCTCTCTCCATGTGCCTCGGGTGCTCAGGGCGTCCGGGTGCCGGGGGTTCAGCCCGGCGCCTGCAGCAGGTAGATCAGGGTGAAGATCACGATCCAGACGATGTCGACGAAGTGCCAGTACAGGCCGGCGATCTCGACCTTGATGGCGTCGCCGGGCCCGATCCGCCCGGCCAGGTTCTGGAGCCAGAGGATCAGGAGCCAGATCACGCCGATGGTGACGTGGGCGCCGTGGAACCCGGTCAGGATGAAGAAGCTGGACCCGAACAGGTTCGTCGAGAGCGTGAGCCCCTCGTGGTAGAAGTGGGTGAACTCGTACGCCTGGAACCCCAGGAACAGGAGCCCCATGACCGGGGTGGCCAGCAGCCAGATCAGCGACTGCTTCCGCTTCCCCTGCTGCACCGCCGCCAGCGCCAGCACCATGGCCAGGCTCGACATCAGCAGCACGAACGTGCTGACCGTGGTCAGGGGCACGTCCAGGATCTCGTGGGGGAGCGGGCCCTGCACGTTCCGCCCCGCGTAGATCATGTACGTGGCAATGAACGACCCGAAGAACAGGGTCTCGGAGCCGAGGAACGTCCAGAATCCCAGCTTCCACGTGTCGAGCCCGGTGGAAGTGGGCGGGTGGTGCCCCTCGTGGCCGGCGGCCTTCGCGTGCGCTTCCATATCTCCTAGACCCTGCCCTCTGAGCTCTTGCACTCTTGCATCCTGCACTCTCGCATCTCTCTCATCCCGCCGGCTCGAACGACCAGTTGATGGCGGCGATGGCGGTGACGACCGCGCCGATGAGCGGGAGCCACCAGATATCGGCCATGAACAGCATCAGCGTGCTCGCGGCCCCGGCGGCGGTGATCAGCGGCCAGAACGACGGGTTCGGCATGTGCACGCCGCCCTCCGGCTCCGTGTAGACCGCCTCGTCGTACGCCTCGGGGTGGTCCCAGAGCGGGTTCCGGCTGCGGACCTCCGGCAGCTCGGCGAAGTTGAACTCCGGCGGCGGCGACGTGGTGGCCCACTCGAGCGTCGCGGCGCCCCACGGGTTCGGGCCGGCCTTCTCGCCCTTCCGCCAGCTGCGGACGAGGTTCCATACGAAGATCAGCGTGCCCACGGCCATCAGCAGCGCGCTGATGGACATGAACAGGTTGATCCCCCCGAGGTTCAGCTCCTCGGCGTAGGTGTAGACCCGTCGTGGCATCCCCAGCAGCCCGACCCAGTGCATCGGGAAGAACGTCAGGTTGAACCCGAGGACGAAGGTCCAGAAGTGCCACTTCCCGAGCGTCTCGCTCAGGAACCGGCCACTGACCTTCGGGAACCAGTAGTAGAGGCCGCTGAAGACGCCCATGAGCAGCCCGCCGATCAGGACGTAGTGGAAGTGGGCCACCACGAAGTACGTGTCGTGCTGCTGCAGGTCGGCGGGTGAGGCCGAGTGCATGATCCCGCTGATCCCGCCGATGGTAAAGAGCGCCACCATCGCAATGCTGAAGAGCATGGACGTGGTGAACTTCAGCTTCCCGCCCCACATGGTCGCCAGCCAGTTGAAGATCTTCACGCCCGTCGGGATCGCGATGATCATGGTCGAGATCGTGAAGAACGAGTCGGCGATGGGCCCGAGACCGGTGGTGAACATGTGGTGGCTCCACACGCCCCAGCTGATGAAGCCGATCAGCGCGCCGCTGAACACCATGATGGCGTAGCCGAAGAGCGGCTTCCTGCTGAACGTCGGGATCACGTCGCTGGCGATCCCGAACGCCGGCAGGATCAGGATGTAGACCTCCGGGTGGCCGAAGAGCCAGAACAGGTGCTGCCAGAGGATCGGGTCGCCGCCGGCGGCCACATTGAAGAAGTTGGTATCCCAGAACCGGTCGAACGTGAGCATGAACAGCGCCACGGCCAGGACCGGGAGTGCCGTCACGATGATGAAGCTGGTGACGAACGCCATCCACGTGAACAGCGGCATCCGCATCAGCTTCATGCCCGGCGTCCGCAGGTTCACGATCGTGGTAATGAAGTTCACGCCACCGGCGATGGAGCCGATCCCCAGGATCTGGAGTCCGAGGGCGTAGAAGTCCATGTTCGGCCCGGGACTGAACTGTCGGCTGCTGAGGTTCGCGTACCCGAACCAGCCGCCATCGGGGGCCGCACCGATGAAGAAGCTCGAGTACATGAACAGCCCGCCGAAGAGGAACACCCAGTAGGAGAAGGCGTTCAGCCGGGGGAAGGCCACGTCCCGGGCCCCGATCTGGAGCGGGACGACGTAGTTGAAGAAGGCCACGGCGATCGGCATCCCCACCAGGAACACCATGGTCAGCCCGTGCATGGTGAACAGCTGGTTGTAGAGGTCCGGTCCGATCACGGCGGCCTCCGGCTGCGCCAGCTGCCACCGGATCAGCAGCGCCTCGAGCCCGCCCAGGATGAAGAACACCAGTGCGGTGGCGCCGTACAGGATCCCGATCTTCTTGTGGTCGATGGTGGTGAGCCAGTCCCAGAGCCCGCTCCGGGGCTCGGCGGCGACCGGCGTCTGTGCTTCCACTGTTGCCATCGTCTATCCGTTCCGAGAGTGACTACTGCGCGGTCGTGTCCTGCGGGGTCGTGTCCTGCACCGTGCCTTCGGTCGCCGCGCGTCGGCCCGCCATCGGGCGTCGCAGGTCCAGCAGGTACGCGGCGATGGCCCGGGCCTGCTCACGGCTCAGCCCGGTGGGCGCCATGCCGCCTCCGCCGACCTGCGCACCGGGCATCTTGGCGCCCTTCTTCAGCTCCGGCGCCTGGAGGATCCACTCCGTCAGGTTCTCCTCCGTGTTCGGCATGAGGCCGGCCGCGATGGTCGAGCGCTCGCCGAAGTGGGTTAGGTCCGGTCCGACCCGACCCTGGGCCCGGGTCCCCTCGATGGCGTGACACGCGATGCAGACATTGCCCATGAAGATGTCCCGACCCCGGGCCGCCAGCTCGTCGGACGGCTCCACCGGCGTGTTCATGTCGTGGATCCACGCCTCGAACTCCGCCGGCTCCACGCCGATCGCCATCATCCGCATAATGGCGTGGGATGTGCCGCAGAACTCCGCGCACTGGCCCAGGTACTCACCCGCCGAGTCGACCTCCACCACGATCTGGTTCAGGTGCAGCGGGTCCACGCCCTCGGGCGTCCGCGGGACCGGGTTCACGTCCTTCTTCCCGCCCAGCCGGGGGATCCAGAAGCTGTGGATCACGTCGGCGGACCGGAGCTGCAGCGCCACCGGACGGCCGACGGGGACGTAGAACTCGTTGGCGGTGATCACGTCGTGCTGCGGGTACCGGAACTCCCACCACCACTGGTGTCCGATCGCCTCGACCACCAGCGCGTCGTCCGGCGCCTCCGCCTGCGTGGCAAAGATGGTCCGGATCGTGGGCACGGCGATGAACAGGATGATCAGCGCCGGGATCACCGTCCAGGCGATCTCCAGCTTCGTGCTCCCGTAGATCGGCTTCGGCTCCGGACTGTCCGGCCGCTCCCGGTACCGGATGAGGATGAAGACCAGCGCGCCGAACACCACCACCATGATCCCGACCGTCCACCATGTGACGGTGGCCCAGAGCGCGGTCTGGAGCCGGCCGTACTCCGTCACCGGCTCGGTCATGGTCTGGGGGAACTCGCGGGCGCATGCCGCGAGGAACAGGAACGCGCCGGGGATCAGCCGGCGCGCGAATATCGAGAGGCGGTCTCGCATTGACTGTCCGGGTTCGTCTCGTTTCGGGGCCCGTGGAGGCACCGGAGCCGGCAAAGGGTAGGCAACACACGCACGCGCGTCAACCGTTGCCCGACTCGTTTTCGGGGGCCGTGTCGGGGATTTCCCCACCCGTGCCCGTTGCTTTCCGTACGGCCTCCGCCCCGCGATGCGCCGGAGCGTGTTGTCCGCGGCTCCGGGTGCACCTATCGTGCCTGAGCCGACCGCAGCCACCCGGACCCCATGACCAGCGCCCACGTGAGAGCACCATGCGACGCCATCTCGACCCCAGTCTCGCCGCGATCCTCGTCGGTCTCCTTCTCGCCGTCCCGGCCGTGACGGCCGCCCAGACGGACCGGCCGAGGGCCCGGGCGGTGGGCGTGGTCGTGGGGATCCTGCCGCCCGGTCCCCACAACGCCATCACCGATGTGGCCGGTGTCGCCGTGGGGCAGGTCTCGGTCCGGGAGGGCGACAGCATCCGGACGGGCGTGACGGCGGTGCTACCCCGCGGCGGGAACGTGTTCCGGGAGAAGGTGCCCGCGGCGGTGGTGGTTGGAAACGGCTTCGGGAAGCTGGTCGGCGTGACCCAGGTCCGGGAGCTGGGCGAGATCGAGACACCGATCCTGCTGACCTGCACGCTGTGCGTCTGGCGCGCGGCCGACGCCATGGTGGCGTGGCTCCTGGAGCGGGACGGGATGACCGACGTCCGGTCCATCAACCCGGTGGTCGGGGAGACCAACGACGGGTACCTGAGCGATATCCGGGCGCGCCCGATCCGTCCGGAGCATGTCGTTGCCGCGCTGGAATCGGCCACCGGCGGCCCGGTTGCCGAAGGGAGCGTGGGCGCCGGCACGGGGACACGGGCCTTCGGGTGGAAAGGCGGGATCGGCACGTCGTCGCGAGCGCTGCCGGAGTCGCTGGGCGGGTGGACGGTGGGCGTGCTGGTCCAGTCGAACTTCGGCGGCGTGCTGACCATCAACGGGGCGCCCGTGGGCCGGGCGCTGGGCCGCTACTCCTTCCGGGGCGCGCTGGAGGGCGATGCGCCCGACACCGATGGCGGAGATGGCAGCATCATGATCGTGGTGGCCACGGACGCGCCGCTGAGCGCCCGGTCGCTGGAGCGGCTCGGCCGGCGGGCGCTCGCGGGGCTGGCCCGGACCGGCTCGATCATGAGCAACGGCTCCGGCGACTACGTGATCGCGTTCTCCGCGGCCGAGTCCGTTCGTCGCGGCGAGGGCCGCGCGCCGCGAACGGTGCGGGACCTTCCGAACGACGCGATGTCGCCGCTCTTCCAGGCGGTGGCCGAGGCCACGGAGGAGGCCGTCTACAACTCGCTGTTCCGGGCCACCACCGTCACCGGTCACCGGGGCACGGCCGAGGCGCTCCCACTGGAGGCGACGCTGGAGGTCCTGCGGCGGTATGAGGCGCTGGACCGGGGCGAGCGGCTCCCCCCGGGATAGGCGAAGCGGAGTACCGGCCGGGCTGACCGTGAGCGGTCTCGAGCCGGGGCGTCCGACCCCGGGCTCACGCGCAGCCGCGAAGGGGTACGGCGAGACTCCCATGGCGCGAAACCCGATTCACGCCGGCGCCGTACTGTGTTCCCGAAGCCCGTGTTCTGAACAGAGCAGGAGACGGAGACCATGAGAGCTCTCGCCACCGTCCTGCTCCTGGCCGTGGCCGTCCCGGCCGTAGCCCAGGAGCGGGAGATCCGTGATGCCAATCTCCCGCGGGACCTCGAGTGGGAGCTGCTGCGCATGTACGATGGCGGCGCCCGCCGCATGGACGGCCCGGCGACCATCGCGGCTTCGGACGTGATCCGCGGCGACGTGGCGGTGATGGGCGGTCCGCTCCGGGTCTCCGGTCGGATCGAGGGGAGCCTGGCCATGGTCGGCGGCGATGTGATCATCGAGCCCGGGGGCACGGTGACGGGCGATGTCACGGTGGTCGGCGGCGAGGTCCGGATGAGCGATGACGCCGAGGTGGTGGGGACGATCACGGCGTACGCGACGTCGTCGCGGGGACACGACGATCGCAGCGATCGCCGGGGCGACGATGACGGGGAGGACCGCTGGCGCTATCGGGAGTCCGGCTTCTCCCGGCTGACGGTGCGAGCCGGCGCCGGGTACAACCGGGTGGAGGGACTGCCCCTGATGTTCGGGCCGGTGCTCCAGACGGCGGGCGCCAACCCGCTCCGACTCGAGGCGCTGGCCATCTGGCGGACGGAGCCCGGGGTGCTGGACACCGACCGGACGGGGTACCAGATCGAGGCCGAGCAGTATCTGGGCGGGGACCGGGTCTTCAGCGTCGGCGGCTCGGTCTACTCGGTGGTCGAGCCGATGGACCGGTGGCAGCTCGGCGAGCTGGAGGCGTCGCTGGCGACGGTGCTCTTCCACGACGACTACCGGGACTACTACGAGCGCGAGGGGTGGAGCGCGTTCGCGACGGTCGCGCCCACCCGGGAGGTCGAGGTCCGGGTCGGCTACCGGCAGGAGGACCACGCGGTGGTAGCGCCGGGCGATCCGTGGACGCTCTTCGACGGCGACGAGGTGTGGCGGGCGCAGCCGGTCATCGCGGCGGGCGAGATCCGGTTGGTCGAGGCGTCGCTGGAGCTGGATTACCGCGATGACGAGGACTACCCGTGGCGCGGCTGGCTCGCTCGCGTCTCCGTGCAGCGGCCGGTGGACGGCACGCTCACGCGCCCGGCGCTCTCGTTCGTCGGACCCGACGGCCAGCCCGGGGCGGACGCGCTGCCGGCCCGGGAGCTCGACACCGATTTCACCACCGCCCTCGTGGATGTGCGACGGTACATGCCGATCTCGTACGAGTCGCAGCTCAACCTCCGGCTCGTGGCGGGTGGCAGCCTGAGCGAGCGGGCGCTGCCCGCCCAGTTCCAGCACGCGCTGGGCGGGATCGGCACGCTGCCCGGCTTCTCCACCTTCTTCGCCGACTGCGGGGCCCGGGTCGCTACCGGCCAGTACGCGGACACGCGCTTCTACACCGGGTACGGCTGTGACCGGTTCATTCTCGGCCAGGTCGAGTATCGAGGCGAGCTGTCGGTGGACTTCGGGTTCGACGACCCGGACCACGACGAGGACGACGACTGGTGGGACGAGGTCCACGTCGGCTTCAGCCCGGAATGGGTCGTCTTCTTCGACGCGGGGCAGGGGTGGGCGTACGGCGATGCCCAGGGAGCGCCATCCGGCGACACCGGCATGCTCTACGACGCCGGCGTCGGGTTCCTCCTTGATCAGCTCGGCTTCTATGTGGCGCTGCCGCTGAACAGCGACGTCGACCAGGACCCGCGCTTCTTCGTCCGGTTCGAGCGGAGGTTCTAGCGGCGCGGAGCGCTATGCGCGCGCCGGCTCCGGGTCACCGGCGGCGGGCTCGACGTCCAGCAGCGCGGCCAGCTCGTCGATTCGGTCCTCGGCGTCCTTCTCTCCGAGCTCCACCAGCGCACGGGTGTAGTCTGGCTGGAACATCATCATGGCCAGCGCGTCCGGGCTGCCCGATCGGGTCGCGCCGATCCCGCGGCTGAGGAACCGGACCCCGCGGGGCAGTCGCGGCTCGAAGTCCCGGGCCATCCGGGCGAGGTCCCGGGACGGCCGGAGGATCATCAGGTCCACCGGGCGAAGCCCCTCCCGCTCGTCCTCGGCAACGTTCTCGAGGAGTCGGTTCAGCCGCTCCAGCCGGCGGGCGTCGTTGTCGAGCGTGTCGAGGAAGATGGCGTTGCTCAACACGCCCATGACGCGGGCGGGCGTCGGGTAGCCGGTGATCTCGCCCTCGTCGGCCTCCGCCCGGCTCCTGTCGTAGCGGGTGGACACGGCGAGGATCCGCTCGGCGCCCAGGTGGACGGCTGGAGAGAAGGGGGCCGTGAGCCGGATGCCGCCATCGCCGTAGTACTCGTCGCCGATCTTCACGGCAGGGAAGAACCCCGGCAGCGCGGCCGACGCCATGACGTGGTCGACACGGAGCGTGGTCTGGACGCTCTTCCGGTTCGGCTGCTCCCAGAAGCTCTCGAGCTCGCGGCCCTGGACGAAGACGACGTTCTGCCCCGTGGTGTAGCTCGTGGCGCTCACGGCCACGGCCTTGAGTCGGCCCCGATGGAGGTTGTAGTCGATCCCCGTGATCTCGCCCTCGATCGTCGCCATCGCCTCGGTCAGGTATCCGCGCAGCGGCGTGGTGTCCAGCAGCGCCCTGATGGTCGGCGGCGGGAGCAGTCCGCCGGAGACGAGCTGGAGCGCCCACCGGGTGACCATCCACGCCAGGTGCGGCGGGCCGGTGCGGAAGACCCGGTCCGGCGTCAGCTGGCACCAGAGCTCCGTCAGCTCCTCGGCGGCCTGCTGCAGCGTGCCGTGGTGGGCGGCCAGGTGCACGGCGTTCACCGCGCCCGCCGAGACGCCCGTGATGATGGGGATCTCCAGGTCCGGGAACCGCCGGGACAGGCACCGGAGCAGCCCGACCTGGTAGGCACCCCGGGCGCCGCCGCCCGTCATCACCAGCGCCAGCTCGTTCGGCGACGAGGGCGACGTGTCCAGCGGACCCCACTGGGCCAGGTCCTTCCACGTGAACTTCGGGAACTTGAAGCGGGGCATGGGACGGCGGAGTCAGGAGTCAGGAGTCAGGAGTCAGGAGTCAGGAGTCAGGAGTCGGGAGTCAGGAGTCAGGAGTCGGTGCCATCCTCCACGAAGACGGTGCGGGTGGGGTAGGCGAAGTCGATGCCCAGCTCCTCGAACCGGCCGACCAGCTCGAGGTTCACCGCCTGCTGCGTGTCCATGTAGGCGTTGTAATCCGGGACGAGCATGTAGTAGACGACCTCGAAGTCGAGGGACGAGTCGCCGAAGCCGGCAAAGTGGGCCCGGTCGAACCGGGTCTCGTCCCGGCTCTCGATGATCTCGCGAACGATGTCGGGGATCCGGGCGAGCTCGTCCCGGGGAGTCTGGTAGGTGACGCCGAACCGGAAGAGCGCCCGTCGCTCCTGCATTCGCTTGTAGTTCCGGATCCGGCTGCTGAGCAGGTCGGTGTTGCTGAAGACCAGCTGCTCGCCGGAGAGGCTGCGGACCCGGGTCGTCTTCATCCCGATGTGCTCGACGGTGCCCATCATGTCGCCGACGATGATGAAGTCGCCGATGACGAAGGGCTTGTCGAGGACGATGGAAAGCGACGCGAACAGGTCGCCGAGCACGTTCTGCAGCGCCAGCGCCACGGCGATCCCGCCGATCCCGAGCCCGGCGACGAGGGCGGTGATATCGATGCCGGCGGTGTCCAGCGCCACCAGTGCCACGAGCACCCATAGCGCGAGCTGGAGGAGGAACCCGACGAACCGGATGGTGGTGGCTTCCTCGGCGGCGTCCTCGGCGAGGCGGCGGCTGGTGTAGCGGCCGAGCCCGACCTCGATCCCGGCGGTCCCCCAGAAGCCGAGCTGGAGGAGCGTGGCGACGAAGACAAGCGCCTCGATGATGTCGCGGACCCGGGTCGAAAGCTCCAGGAACTGGGACGCCCCGATCACGGCCACCGCCAGGAGGAAGAAGAGGCGGGTCCGCTCCAGGACGGCCACCACGAGGTCGTCGATATCGTTGGCCGTACGGGCGGAGAAGGCCGAGACCTTCCGGACCACGAAGGCCTTCACGCCCTTGAGGACGAACAGGATCAGGACGGCCACGCCCGCGGCGATCAGCCAGTCGAGGACGGGGTTGCCGAACAGCATGCGGTCGAGGAATTCCATCGGCGTCTCGTACGGATTCGATCTGTGAGGGAACCGTCACGGCGGATAATAGTGCATCGGGCGGCGATTCGCTCGTCGGCGGCCTGCGGTTGCGGCGGGCCTGCTGCGAGGGCGGCGGGCGGCCTGCGGTTGCGAAACGGGCGCGTTCCCTGTATTCACCCCGCATGGAACTACTGGAACAGGTCTTCGCGGGGCCGCTGGGCCCCCTGGTCATCTTCGGGCTGCGCATCTTCGATGTGTCGCTCGCCACACTGCGGATGCTGCTGACGGTGAGGGGACAGCGGGTACTGGTCCCGCTCATCGGGTTCTTTGAGGTGCTGATCTGGCTGTTCGCGGCCGGGACGGCGATCCAGTACCTGGGCAGCCCGCTCCACGCGGTGGGCTACGCCGGCGGGTTCGCGGCGGGCAACGCGGTGGGTCTGTGGATCGAGGAGAAGCTGGCGCTGGGTCTGGCCCGCATCCAGGCGTTCAGCGCCCACAGCGGTGTGGAGCTGGCGGAAGCGATCCGGGAGCAGGGCTTCGGGGTCACCGAGTTTCTGGGACAGGGGCGGGAAGGGAAGGTCGAGCTGATCTCGACGGTGGTCCGCCGCTCCGAGGTGCCCCGTGTCCTGAAGGTCATCGATGTCTGGGACCCGGACGCGTTCGTGACAGTGGACGAGCCGCGGGCGGTGCACCGGGGGTGGCTGCTGCAGAAGCGGAGAAAGTAGGCCGGCCGCCTGGCGCGGCCTCCCGGGGGCCGGACGGTCAGTAGATCCCGAACGGGTTCCGGGGCTCGCCGTCCTGGAGCGGAATCTCATGGAGGAGCTCCGGATCGGCCGGGTCCAGCCACATGAGGGCGGTGCCGGATCCCGTCCACGCCGTGAAGACGATCCGGCCATCCGGCAGCCAGGCGGGCTGACCGTCGGGACCGGAGCGGCTGGTGAGCCGCGCGATCCCCTCCGCGAGGTCCGCCACGAAGAGTTCGGTGTCCCCACCCTCGACCACGGCGGCGTAGGCCACCTTCTCCTCCGTGGGGTGCCAGGCGGGCTCGACTTCCGCCGTGCCACTGCCGACCAGGAGCGACGCTTCCGACCCCGTGGCGGCCACCGTCCAGACATCCGCTTCGCCCCGGGCGATGGAGGTGAGGACCAGCCGGTCCGTCGAGGGGCTCCATGAGGGCGACACCTCTATCGTGCTCTCTGCATCGAGTCCGTCGGTCACCCGGAGCTCATCATCGCTGGACAGCATCGACCGCGTCCACACCCTTTCGGTGCCCTCGCCGGCACGGGCGAAGGCGAGGTGGGCGCCGTCCCGGGAGAGGGCGGGCTGGCGTTCGTCGGCGTCCGGGGTCGTGGTCAGCCGGGTGGCGATGTCTCCGGTGGCGATGCGGTACAGCTCGCCGTTGCCGTCCCGGAGACTGGAGAAGACCACGTCGCCGCCACCGGCGGTGGGATCGGCGTCGTCCGCCGGGTCCTCGGTGATCCGCTCCCGGTCCGTGCCGTCGAGGCGGACCCGGAAGATGTCCCTGTTCCCGGCCACGCGATCATCGAAGAGGATGTAGGGCGGGAGGGCGACGGTCAGGGAGTTCGTCGCCTCGCGGTCGTCCACCCGCGCGGTGATCTCCAGACGTCCCGTCTGCAGCAGCCTGGCAAGACCACCGGCCAGGAACTCCACAGCCGATGCCGGCTCCGCGGTCCACGTCACCCGGCCCGGTGCCACCGGGTCCCCGCCGCTCCGGACGTCGAGCCGCACCGTCGCCCCGCGCTCGAGCCAGCCGGACACGGACAGCTCGAGCGCGCGTTGCGCCGGTCCCGTGGCGCCGTCGCGGCACCCCGCAAAGGCCGCCAGCAGAAGCAGAACGACCGCCCGGGACCGGGGGCCCAACCGTCTACCTCCCCAGCTGGATGACCCGGCCGTCGGGGAGGCGGATGAACCGGGGCTGCACGACGATGTCATCGAACGCCGGCTGCCCGGATTCCCGCGATTCGGCCAGAACGCTGGGCAGGGACAGCGTGTACGAGTCGATCTCCGCGGAGCTCAGATTCACCTGGTAGCCCATGTCCTCGAAAGCCCCGGCGGTGATGAGGCTCCATTCACTGGTCGTGCCGGCCGGCTCGGCGAACGGCGTCATGAGCTCCGTGTCCAGGACGCTCTCGCGCCAGTGGCCGTAGCCTTGTTCGTCCTCAACGGGGACCTTGTTGTCTGCGTAGGACCCCCCGCCGGCGGCGTCGAACTGGGCGATGGCCTGGGTGCCCGCGAAGTACGGGTCGGTGGTTCCCACGCCCCTCAGGAGGTCCACCGGATCGCTGACGAGGTTGGGGTCGTCATCCCAGATGGTGCCGATCCCGAGGACGTGGGCCAGCTCGTGGCCCGCCACATCCCCGAGACGGCCGTCACTCTCGAGATTCGCCAGATCGTTGATGTCGAAGTACATGGTTCCGCAGGCCGCCAGCTCGCTGCTGCGCAGGAACCAGGGACCCGCGAACGCCAGGACGCCGCCAACTCCGCTGCTGTGGTCCGTCGTGTAGACCCAGACCTTCAGGTCGTCCACGTTGCCTTCGAAGCTCTCCGGGCAGTACGGCTGCGGCGGGAAGTACTCGATGAACTCCGACGGGAGGTCGCCGGTGATGATGGACTCCCAACGGGTCGCGGCGGCATCGATAATGGTCTGCTGGGTGGCCGTGAACGAGCTCACGTAGATCAGCTCGATCTGGAAGCCCGGCTCCTGGACGAAGAGGCTGTCGGCGACGGTGTTGTTGGTCTCGTCCTTCTCCGTGACGGCATCGTTCACATCGGCGATGACCTCCACCAGGTTGTCCCCGGCCGTGAACGGCCCGAGCCCCGACGCGGAGATGTCCACGAACCCGCCGGCGGCCAGCGCGGACTCACTGCCGCTGGCCACCGTATTCCCAGCTACATCAATGCGCCAGTCGAAGCCGCTCCCGGTCCCGACGGTGCTCTCGTTCGTGATCCGGGCATCGATCTGCACGGTGTTGTCATCATTGAAGACCTCGCCCGGTGCGATCACCAGGTTGGACGGGACCAGGTCCGGATCATCGATGACGGACGT
>JBPRGE010000059.1:0-59371 GCA_051418035.1 Candidatus Longimicrobiales bacterium M2_2A_002 | reverse complement strand
GCGCTCCTCGATCGGGCCGACCGCCGGGTCGCGATCCCGATGCGGCCGGGAGTCTCGAGCCTGAACCTGGCCACCGCCGTGGCCGTGACCCTCTACACCGGCGGGTGGTGGTCCGCGTCCGGGCCGGCGGGCTGAAGGCGGGCCGGGAGACCGTTCGGCTCCGGATCGGCCCGTGGCCGGGCCGGCGGGCACCCGGGCACCACCCTTGCAAGACGGATCCGAGGAGACCGCTGCGTCCGGACAGTTCCCTTTTTCCCTCGGGAGGAGAACCGAAATGACGAAGCTCCACAGGTTGGCCCTGATACTGGTACTGCCCGCGCTCGCTGCGGCCGCGTGCGGCGAGCCGGGAGCGGACCAGCACGAGCCGGTGGCCGATACGATGATCACCGTGGCCGATGTCGGCTTCGATGCCCCGGAGTCGGTGCTCCACGACACCGACGCGGACGTCTATCTGGTCTCGAACGTCAACGGCGCCCCCACCGACAAGGACGGCAACGGGTTCATCTCGCGGCTCGCGCCGAACGGCGAGCTGGCCGCGCTGAAGTGGATCGACGGCCAGCGGGAGGGCGTCACGCTCGACGCGCCCAAGGGGACGGCCATCATCGGCGACACGCTCTACGTCGCCGACATCACGGCGGTTCGGGCCTTCCACCGGGTGACCGGCGAGCCCCTGGGGAGCCGGGAGGTGCCCGGCTCGACGTTTCTGAACGACCTGACCGTCGGCCCCGACGGGATGCTCTACGTCTCCGACAGCGGCGTGAACGCCGACTTCTCCAGCTCCGGGACCGGCGCGGTCTACCGGTTCGAGGACGGCGAGCCGGTGGCCGTCGCCGAAGGAGCCGAGCTGGCCGGGCCGAACGGCCTCGCGATGCGGAACGACGTGCTCGTGATCGTCAGCATGTCCACGCCGGAGGTCCGGACCGTGCCCGCGGCCGGCGGGGAGCCCGCCGTCCTGACGGAGCTGCCCGGCGCGCAGCTCGATGGCGTGGTGGTGCTCAATGACGGGTCCATGCTGGTCTCGAGCTGGGAGACGTCGACCATCTACCACGTCCCGCCGGCGGCGGAGGGCGAGGCGACGGTGGTAGCGGAAGGGATCCCATCGCCCGCCGACATCGGGTTCGACGCCGAGCGCCGGCGGATCCTCATCCCGGTGATGACCGAGAACCGGGTCGAGATCCGGCCGCTGGGCGACCGGGCTGCCCCGCCCGGCGCTACTCGGCGGCCCTGAGCTCCTGGAGCCACTCCCGGGCCTGGTCCTTCACCTCCGGGATCGTCCACCCGGTATCGAGGAACTCCTCGACGCGCAGCGTGCCATCGTTGTCCGCGGCGTAGAACGTCGTCTCGTGGTTGTGGCCCTCCTCGTCCATCTCGGCCCATACGCCCACGATGTCGTCCTCGGTGACCACGTAGCCCCGCTGCTCGATGGTGCCGTCGGGTCGGTGCACCGTGTCGAACTCCGCGCCCTCCTCGGAGTCGGCCGTCCGGGCCCGCAGCTCTGCCTCCCGGTCCAGCTCGTCGAGCACGGCCTCGGTGTCCTGGAAGTACTCGTGTCCTAAGTCCGCCATGTCGTCCTCTCGATCGGGATCCGCGTTGCGGGGAGATGGACGTTGAAAGAACCACGCCACGTTCGGCCTGGGGGCTGAGCCGGAGCGGCTACGCCCGTCCCGCCACCCTGCCCCAGATCCTCGCCAGCGCCACGGCGCCGGTCACGGCGACGGCGCTGAGGGCGGTGGCCAGCGCCCAGCGGCCGTAGATCCAGTACCCGGTGGCGAACAGCGCCGCGTAGACGGCCAGCACGCCGGCCGTCATGGCCAGGATGCCCTCGGGAACCGTCCAGTCCTCGGCAGGGTCCGTCGACAGCGGCTCACCGGCGGCGGCCGCCCGGTCGGCGACCCCGGCCCATCCCGGGCCACCGGGGCGGGCCGTCCGGTAGAACGTCCGGAGCGTCGCCTCGCCGGTGGGTCGGGACAGGTACGTCGCCGCAACCCAGGCCGCCGTCGTGATGGCGACGCCGATGACGAGCTTCAGGGATGCGTCCAGGTCGAGGCCGGGGTACAGCCGCGGCTGGACCAGCTCGAGCCAGACGGCCACCAGGAAGCTCACGACCATGGCGGTGATCTCGCTGATGGCGTTGATCCGCCACCAGAACCACCGGAGGATGAAGAGGAGTCCCGTCCCGGCGCCGATCTGGAGCAGGATCTGGAACGCCTGGAGCGCGTTCCGGAGCCAGAGGGCAAGGACGGCGGCGAGGACCATCAGGAGCACGGTCGTCGCGCGGGCCACCACGACGAGGGTCCGCTCGCTGGCGTCGGGGTCGACAAACCGTCGCCAGAAGTCGTGGACGACATAGCTGGACCCCCAGTTCAGGTGCGTCGACATGGTGGACATGTAGGCGGCGGCCAGCGACGCCACGACGAGACCCAGCAGCCCGGACGGCAGGAAGGTGAGCATGGCGGGGTACGCCAGGTCGTGGCCGAGGAGGGCGTCGCTCACGTCCGGGAACGCCGCCTGGATCGACTCGACGGTCGGGAACACCACCAGCGACGCGAGCCCCACCAGGACCCACGGCCACGGCCGCAGCGCGTAGTGGGCCACGTTGAAGAGGAGCGTGGCGCCGGTGGCGTCGGTCTCGTCCTTCGCGCTGAGCATCCGCTGCGCGATGTAGCCGCCACCACCCGGCTCCGCGCCCGGGTACCATACGCTCCACCACTGGACGGCGATGGGGATGATGAGGACCGGGATGAAGGCGGACGGGTCGCTGAAGTCCGGCAGCAGCGACAGCTTGCCGGCGACGGCGTCGCTCGCCAGCAGCCCGTCGAGCCCGCCGACCTCCGGCAGCCCAACCGCCACCACCGCGGCCGCGATGGAGCCGACCATGGCGGTGACGAAGAGGAGGAAGTCGGTCAGCAGGACGCCCGTGAGACCGCCCAGCGCGCTGAAGGCGACGGTGACGCCGCCGGCCACGAGGATCGTCTGCCACGGCGTCGCCCCCAGCAGGATCCCGGAGATCTTGATGGCGGCCAGCGTGACCGTGGCCATGATCATGACGTTGAAGAAGACGCCCAGGTAGAGCGCCCGGAAGCCCCGGAGGAACGCCGCCGGCTTCCCGCTGTAGCGGATCTCGTAGAACTCCAGGTCGGTCATGACGCCCGCGCGGCGCCAGAGCTTGGCGTAGACGAAGACCGTCAGCATCCCCGTCAGCAGGAACGCCCACCAGACCCAGTTGCCGCTGACGCCATCCTGCCGGACGATGTCGGCCACCAGGTTCGGCGTGTCCGTCGAGAACGTGGTCGCGACCATCGACACGCCCAGCAGCCACCACGGCATGTTCCGCCCGGAGAGGAAGAACTCCTTCGTGTCCCTTCCGGCCCGGCGGGCGGCGTACACGCCCACGCCCAGCGCCAGGGCGAAGTAGAGCCCGATGATCCACCAGTCCAGCGCGACGAGTGTCATGGGGACGGAATGTCGGGTGCGGGCGCCGGGCGCCGCAAGGAAGCCGGGTCGCTGCGGGCGACGCCGGAGCCGGTACGACGGCTGCCGCCAGGAGGGCGGTCGAGGCGAGGGGGCTCGCTGCGAGTCTCCACCGCCGGGCGAACAGCCGACCCTCCGGGCCGCGGACCTTCGCGGCGGCGCCCGAGCCTCGCAGTCCGTGCCTGCTGGCCGGTGCGCCCGGCAAAGTCGATTCTCGCGAGCCCCCTCGCCTCTCCCTCCAGCCCGACACCCCACGCAGCGGTCCACCGAACGTTCGACCCCGAGCCCCCGTGCGGGTCCGGAAGCGTCCGTCCCGGATCCGGACACCGGACCGGACATGGAACGGGCACCGGACCGGGTACAAATCGTTGTCGCGTAAGGGGATGCCGGCCCGGGATACCGTGGGGCACGGGTCTTCCGCATACTGTCCTGCGGCGAGCCCCGCCACAGGGAACGAGGATGGGATGATGCAGTCGCTGCTGGCCGATATCCGCCACGCCTGGAAGGCGCTGGTGCGCGATCCGGGACCGTCGTTCATGGTGGTCCTCCTGCTGGCACTGGGGATCGCGGCCACGGTCTCCGTCTACAGCATCACGGCGGGCGTGGTCCTCCGACCGCTGCCGTACGAGACGCCGGAGTCGCTGGTGCAGATCCGGCAGGTCGATCCGGTGGAGGGGTACGAATACGGTACCTCGGGCCCGACGTTCCGGGACCTCCGGGCGGCGACCACGTCTCTGAGCGCGCTCGCGGTGGCGAGCCCCGGCGAGATGATCCTGGACGACGGCGGGCCCGCGAGCCGGGTGGCCGTCGCGTCCGTCTCCGGCGACTTCTTCCGCGTCCCGGGCGTGCCGCCGGCGCTGGGTCGCGTGCTCCTGCCGTCGGACGCCGGGACGGGCGGGCCGCGGGTAGTGGTCCTGAGTGACGCGCTCTGGCGGGAGCGATTCGGCGGAAGCCCGGACGCGCTGGGCCGCGTGGTGCGGCTGAACGGGGAGCCGTACGAGGTGGTCGGAGTGGCGGGCCCGGACCTGGACCTGCCGCGTGGCACCGACGCCTGGATCCCGATCCCGCCGGATGCGCCGGTCATGGAGGTCCGGGGCGCACACATCCTCCCCACCTTCGGCCGGCTCGCGGACGACGCCACGGCAGCGACGGCCGAGGCGGAGATGAACGCCATCATCCAGGGGATCCCCGACGAGAGGTTCGAGGCCCGGGTGGTCCCGATGAAGGAGCAGCTGGTGGGCGATTTCCGGACGCCGCTGCTGATCCTCCTTGGGGCCGTGGCCTTCGTGCTCCTGATCGCGGCGGCGAACGCGGGCACGCTGCTACTGGCCCGCACCGCGCGCCGGCGCCGGGAGCTGGCGATCCGGGACGCGCTGGGCGCCGGGAGCCGTCGGGTGGCGACACAGCTGCTGGCGGAGAGCATGATCCTGGCCATCGCCGCCGGAGGGGCCGGCATCCTCGCGTCCGCGTGGATCCTCGACGGCCTGGTCGCGCTGGCCCCGGCGGACCTGCCGCGGGCCGGTGAGCTCGGACTCGACGCCGGCGTGATGGCTTTCGCCGTCGTCGTCTCGCTGCTGACGGGCCTGCTGACCGGGGCGATCCCGGCGCTCCGGGCGGCGCGCCGGGCCCCGGTGGTCGACCTGAAGACGAATGACATCCGCGCCGGCGGGACCGGTCGGATCCAGCGCGTGTTCGTGGTGGCCGAGGTGGCGCTGAGCGTCGTCCTCCTGGTGGGCGCCGGGCTGCTGGGCCGGAGCTTCTACGAGATCATCTCCACCGACCCGGGGTTCGACGCCGAACGGGTGACCACGTTCGAGATCTCGCTCCCCGGGTTCCGCTACCCCGAGGTGGCGCGACTTCGGAGCTACCACGAGCGGCTCCTGGACCGGGTCCGGGCACTGCCCGAGGTCGCCGACGCGAGCCTCGCCCAGAACCTGCCGGTGGGCGGCTCCTACATGGTGACCCCTGCGCTGGTCGAGGGACGCGAGCTGGACGATCCGCCCCGGGTCCAGGTCTCCGCCGTGGCGCCGGGCTACTTCGAGACGCTCGGGCTGGACCTGGTCTCCGGCCGGACGTTCGACGACCGCGACGTCGCGGATGCGCCCCCGGTCGCCATGGTCGACGAGGCGTTCGCCCGCCTCTATTTCGACGGCGATGACCCGGTGGGACGCCGGGCACGGACGTACTTCGACAGTGCGATGCGGGAGATCGTGGGAGTCGTGAGCCCGACGGTGCACGCGTCGCTGACCGACGCGCCGGAGCCGCGTTTCTATTACCCGGCCGCCCAGCTCCCGCCTCGGAGCGCACGCCTCCTGGTCCGCTCGGAGACGGCGCCACCCGCCGTCATCGCCGCGGTACGACGGGCGTTCGAAGCCGTGGATCCGGAGGTCCCGCCCGGCGATATCGCCACCATGAGCCAGCTGCTGGCCCGTACCACGGCCGAGCCGCGCTTCTACGCGATGACGCTCGCGACCTTCGCGGCGCTGGCGCTGGTCCTGGCCGTGGCCGGGTTCTTCGCCGTCCTCTCCCAGAGCGTCACGGCGCGACGCCGTGAGATGGGCGTCCGGATCGCCATCGGGGCGGAGCCGGGCGGCGTGCTGCGGATGGTGATCCGCCAGGGGATGACCCTCACGGCCATCGGCCTCGTCCTCGGCGTCGCCGGGGGGCTCGCCGCCGCCCGGCTGCTCCGCGGCCTCCTCTACGACGTCGGCCCCGCCGACCCCCTCGTCCTGACAGCCGTCGCCGCACTCCTCGCCCTCGTGGCACTGGCCGCCGCCTGGGTGCCGGCCCGCCGCGCCGCGCGGACCGACCCGATGGAAACGCTGCGGGTGGAGTAGAGGGGCTCGGGGGCTCGGGCACGGGGCTCGGGGCGACGGGCTCGGGGCGACGGGCTCGGGGGCTCGGGGGCTCGGCGCGGCGGGCGTGGAACGGGACGATGCCCCGCGGGACGGGCTTCGAGCGGATCCGTGGGGACTCCTGCACAAGGGACGTGCACGATGCCCCACCGATCGTTCCGCCGGCCATCCATCGGGGGATTCTCAACACATTTCGTAGTCGATCCCCCATGGATCAGGGATCAGCGGGATCCAGGGGGTACTGTCCCGAGTGCCCCGAGTGCCCCGAGTGCCCCGAGTGCCCCGAGCGCCCCGAGCGCCCCGAGCGCCCCGGCCGAGTCCCGAATCCGTCGCTGAACCCACGCCTGACGCCGACCCCGAACCGACCGCGGAATCCGGCCCCGAACGTGGCCCCGTGCCCAGCCCGGACCCCCGACCTCGCTTGCGGCCGCCCGGCCGTCCGGCGAAGCTACCACCGGAGCCCGCAAACGGAACCGTACTGAAGGATAGAGCCATGTTCGCAGTCAGCTGCCGTCGTCTCCTCGGCGCGGCGTTCCTCGCCACGATGATGTTGCCGGCGTTCGCGTCGCATGCGACCGCCCAGGCGGTAGAGGTCGACACCATCCCGGAGCGGTTCGATTTCGGGAAGATGTGGACGTACGAGTACCCGCCCATGGAGTACTTCACCGAGACCTACGGCTTCGACGCCGACCAGGCGTGGTTCGACCGGGTCCGGATGAGCGTGCTCCGGGTGCCGGGGTGCTCGGCGAGCTTCGTATCGCCGAACGGGCTGGTGGCCACGAACCATCACTGCGTCCGGGGCCGGATCCCGACGGTGGCCCGGGAGGGCGAGTCGCTCCTGGATAACGGCTTCTACGCGACGACGCTGGACGAGGAGCGTCGCATACCCGGGTATTACGCCGACCGGCTGATCGCCGCCCGGGACGTGAGCGCGGAGGTGCTCGACGCCATGGACGCGGCCGCCACGCCCGAGGAGCGGCGACGGGCCCGCTCCGCGGCCATCGGCGCGGTCCAGGACCGGCTTCGGGCCGAGTTCGGCGACGCCGTCCACGTCGAGGTCCGGGCGCTCTACCACGGCGGGCGCTACTCGGCGTACGTCTTTCGCCGGTTCGACGATGTGCGGCTGGTGGCGGCGGTGGAGCTCCAGGCCGGGTTCTTCGGCGGCGACCCCGACAACTTCACCTACCCGCGCTACGCCCTCGACTTCGCGTTCCTCCGGGTCTACGACGACGACGGCGAGCCGTTCGAGAGCGCGCAGCACCTCGGGTGGAGCCTCGAAGGGGTCGACGAAGGCAGCACGGTGTTCGTGGTCGGCAACCCGGGGTCGACGAACCGGCTCCTGACCATGGCCCAGCTCGAGCTGCTCCGGGACGTGATCACGCCGGTCACCGTCCGGGCCCTCGGGGACCGGCTCGATGCCATGCGCGCCTTCTACGCCGAGAACCCCGAGGTCGGCGAGGCCATGGACCTGCGGAACACCATGTTCAGCTACAGCAACTCGCTCAAGGCGTACAGCGGGCGGCTGGATGCGCTCAGGACCCCGTCCATCATGACGCGGAAACGGATCGCCCAGGAGCGGTTCGTCGACTCGATCCAGGCGGATCCCGAGCTGCGGGCGGAGTTCGGGAGCGTCATCGACTCCATTGCGGCGATCCAGACCGGGAAGCGGGAGCTGGCCGACCGCTACGGTGCGTTCCGGCTCATCACCAGCTCCGTGAGCTCGCCGGCCGTGCTCCGCCGCGGTGTCATCGCCGCCCGGATGCTCGAGGCGCGACAGGCGGGGGACGAGGCCCGCGCCGACACACTGGCCCGCCAGCTCACGGCGATCCGGGACCTGCCGGCATCACTCGAGCACGCCATGCTCACCATCCAGCTGGCCGACTTCCTCCGCTACCTGGGTCCGGAGAGCGGGATCGCCGCGGTGGGGCTGCGGGAGATGACGCCGCAGGAGGCGGCCACATCGCTCCTCGAGGCCAGCACGCTCGCCACCCGGGTGGCCACGGAGAAGAGCGTCGAGTCGGCGCTCCTCGAGCAGGACATCGCCGTCCGTCTCGCACAGGAGGTCCTGCCGCAGTACCAGGAGTTCGCCACGGAGTGGAACCGCCTCTCCCGGCGCGAGGACGACCTGGCCGGCGAGCTCGGACGTGCGCGGTTCGAGGTGTACGGGACCCGCGTGCCGCCGGACGGGACCTCGTCGCCCCGGATCACCGATGGCGTGGTCCGGCCCTACGACTACAACGGGACCCGGGCACCGGTCTACACCACCTTCTACGGGATGTACGACCACTACTACTCCTACGGCGACGGGACCGACTGGGAGCTGCCGCGACGCTGGCTCCCGGCCCCCGCCGGACTCGATCTCGAGACGCCGCTCAACTTCATCTCCACCGCCGACACGTACGGCGGCAACTCCGGCTCGCCGGCCGTCACCCCGGACGTCCGGATGGTCGGACTCAACTTCGATCGCAACATCGAGGGGCTCTCCCGGGACTTCATCTATCTCCCGGAGCAGGGCCGCAACATCATGGTCGACGTCCGGGCCATCACCGAGGCGCTCGACGACGTCTATGACGCCGACCGGATCGTCGAGGAGCTCGTGACCGGGCGGCTCGTGAGCGACGAGGCGGACGCGGACGAGGCGGTCCGGCAGTAGGGATCGGCAGCTGCGAGACGGACGGGGTGTGAACCCCGGGGCCGGTCGTCGGGTATGCACCGCCGGATCAAGGTATTCCTGTACGGGAGGAAAGTGATGAAGGGGACGAGGTACTCGCGGTGGCTGGTGATGATCCTGGCGCTCGGCGTCGGCGCGGCGTGCGCGGACGCGCCGGAGCAGAGCGCGGCGACCCGCGACCGGCCGGCCGCGGCGGCCGCGGCGGTCGCGGACACGGCGATCGTGTACGTGGACGTGCGTACGCAGGAGGAGTGGGAGGCGGGTCACGTGGAGGGTGCGATCCACATCCCGCACACGGAGATGCGGGCGCGCCACGACGAGCTCGAGGCCTATGACGACGAGCAGATCGTGGTGTACTGCCGGAGCGGTCGCAGGTCGGGAATCGCCCTGGACATCCTGGAGAGCGAGGGCTTCGACAACGTGATCAACGGCGGCGGGCTGCGGGACCTCCGGGCGGAGGACGTACCGGTCACGCGGTAGCGCCCGGGCGGCCCGTCAGAGCAGTCGGGCGGAGCCGCGGGCCGTGCTCACGGCCGCGACATCCTCGAGCACGGCCAGCACGGGATCGGGCAGGCCGGTCGCCCAGCCGGCCTCCTTGCGGACGGCCCAGCCGACCCATGCCGAGGCGACGGCGGCGGCCGCCCCGATGGCAGCACCGGCGGCCCACCAGTCCTCGCCGCCGGCCATGGCGCCGACCACGGCTCCGACCACGCCCCGCGCGGCCAGTGGCGCCGGGGCCACCCGGTCGGGCACCCCGGGCAGCTTGTCCGCCACCACCTCGGCGATGGCGAGACCTGTGAGGACGTGGGAGACGGTGTCATCGGCCAGCCATTCCCGGAGCGCATCGGCCTCGCCGGCCGAGCGCTCCGCCAGCTCGCGGGAAGCCAGCGCCAGCCCGGTCATGCTCCGGAGTCCTGTCGCGGCGCCGAGCCCGGCCGCCGCCAGCAGTCTATCGGTCATGCTATCTTCTCCTCATGGATGAGTACCCCCGCCCGCCGGCCGCCCGGATGCTGGGCCGCGCCCTGAGACGCCGCTGCCCGCTCTGCGGTGGCTCCGGCCTGTTCGACGGCTGGACAGAACCGAAAGATGCGTGCCCCCGCTGCCAGCTCAAGCTGAACCGGGGCGAGGGCGACTTCTTCCTCGGCGCGTACACGCTGAACTTCATCGGTGTCGAGCTGCTCCTCGCCGCGTTCCTCCTGCTGGCCGTGATCCTGACCTGGCCGGCTGTGCCGTGGAACGCACTGCTGTGGGTCGGCGCACCGCTCATGGTCCTGGCGCCCATCGTCTTCTACCCCCTCACCCGGACCGTCTGGCTCGCGCTCGACCTGACCATGCGACCGCCCGGGCCCATGGACTTCCCCGAGCCCGGGATCGACCACGACCGGCCCCGCGTGTCCTGACGGGTCGCCGGATCGCCGCCGCCCGGTCGATCCGGATCCGGACCAGCTGGTCGACCTCTACCTACGATGATGGCCCGGCCGTCGACGAACCGGTCGAGGCTGTCGGGCCGGCCATGCTCACCAGCAGCGCGCTGAACCGGGGCTCGTCCCGGACCGACTCGAGGTCCGGGTCCCGCACCAGCCACTCCCGATTGCCGAACCCCGCGGCCACGGCCTCCTCGAGAAGCGCGAGGGCCCGGTCCCGCTCCCCGGCGACGGCGAAGAGGCAGGCCACGTTGTAGCGAATACCCGGGTCCTCCGGGTCGATCTGGATCGCGCGCTGCCCCCACTCGAACCCCTCGTCTCTGCGGCCGACGCGGAAGGAGGCCACGGCCCGGGTCGTGGCGGCCCGTGCGTCGTCGGGGTTCAGGTCCATGTGGGTCTCGGCGGCTTCGAGCCCCCGGATGTACTGGGACCGGGCGGCGTCCTCGCGGCCGAGCGCCTCGAGTGCCTGCGCCGCGAAGAAGGCGGCCTCGTAGTCGTCCCGCAGGTCGGCGGCCTCGGAGAACAGCCGGGCGGCCTCCTCCATCCGCCCCTGCTGGAACCGCATCCGCCCGAACAGGTAGCGGGCCTGGGCCAGCTGCGGGTCGAGCCGGATCGCGACCCGGAACTCCGCCTCCGCCTCGTCGAGCCGATGGTCCATGAACAGGACGAACGCCCGGGCCGCGTGGGCCTCGGCCAGCCCCGGGTCCAGCGCGAGCGCCCGCTCGCTCGCCCGCTCGGCCTCCGTCAGGTCCGCGTCGGTGGCGGCCGGGTAGAACGTCCGCTCCATGGAGATCGTGTCGGCCAGCGCCGCGTGGGCCAGCGCGTACCCCGGGTCGATGGCGACGGCCCGGCGGAACATCTCCCGGGCGTACCGCAGACTCTTGCGCCGCGTCTGGTGGAAGTACTGCCGCCCCCGCAGGTAGTACTGGTACGCCCTGATGTCCGTCCGCGGGATCTTGCGGAGACCGGCCCCCTGACCCAGCACTACGCGGAGCGCCTCCACGACCTTGCCGGCGATCTCGTCCTCGATGGCGAACAGGTCGCTGAGCTCCCGGTCGAACCGGCCCGACCACAGCTGGTATCCGTCGGCCACGTTCACCAGCTGGGTGGAAACCCGGATCCGGTCGTCGGACCGCTGGACGCTCCCCTCCAGGACCGTCCGCACGCCCAGCGCACGGCCGATCTCCCGGACATCCTCGTACCGGTCCTTGAACACGTACGCCGATGTCCGCGACGCCACCCGCAGCCCGGCGGTCCGGGCGAGCGCCGTGGTGACCTCGTCGGTGATCCCGTCGCTCAGGAAGGCGTCCTCGGAGTCGACGCTCCGGTTCGCGAACGGGAGCACCGCAACGGAGGCATCACTCGGGGAGGCAGGCGACGGGTCCACCGCCGGCTGCACCCGCCGACCGCCATCACGCCACGCCAGCACCGCCGTCAGCGGGAACCCGATCAGCCACATCACCAGGAGCACGTTCACGAAGCCGTCCGCCACGAGGGTCCGCTCCGCGGCCCAGCTCGTGAACTCCAGGAGCCCCCAGCCACCCGCCAGGTACAGGCCCAGGACGTGGGGGACCCGCCGCTCGTACAGCTCCCGCGCAAATCGTGACATGGCAGCGCTCCGGTGTCACGATAATCTACGCGTCCGGGGCTTCCGCGTCAGGAGCGGCGTACGCTCGGACGTGATGGTGTGTGGGCAAAGGCGTGTCGGCGCCGCCGCGATCAGCCGCCCGGCTCGACCAGCCCCGGCAGCGCGAAGCGGTTGTACAGCCAGGCGAACACTGCGCCGAAGATGGTGCCGTCCACGAGGGCGTAGAGGGTGGCGACGACGACCGGCCCGAACGCCACGCCCTCGACCCCGGGGTAGAGGGCGCCGGCGAGCTCCATGAACCGGGCGCCCCAGTCCGGCCACAGGAGCGCCATCACGCCACCGGCGAACATGGCCAGAGCGTAGGTAATCCCGCAGGCCAGTGCGAAGGCCTTCACCGAAAAGCGCATGGTCCCGCTCCTTTCTTCTCTTTGCTCTGCTACCAGCGAATGGCCGCGCTGGCCCAGGTGAATCCGCTGCCGAACGCGGTGAGGATGAGCAGATCGCCCCGCTCCAGCAGCCCCTTCTCCACCGCCTCGTGCATGGCGATCGGGATCGTGGCGGCGGTGGTGTTCCCGTACCGCTGGATATTGTTGTAGACCTTGTCGTCGGAGAGGCCGAGCCGGCGGGTGACCATCTCGTTGATCCGGAGGTTGGCCTGATGGGCGATGACCAGGTCGATGTCGTCGGTGGTCAGGCCGTTGGCCTCGAGCGCGGCGTGGACGGACTCGGGCATCCGGACCACCGCGTTCTTGAACACTTCCCGACCCTCCATGGTCGGATAGATCCTTCCGGTCTCGACGTCCTCCTTCGAGAGCCGCGGGTAGTCGGCACTGCCCTCGGCGCCGAGCCAGAGCTTCTCCGCGCCGTTCCCGTCGGCGAAGAGGTGGGTCGAGAGGACGCCCCGGCCGTCCTCTTCGGTGGGGCCGAGGATCACGGCGCCGGCCCCGTCGCCGAAGAGGACGCCCAGGTCCCGGCCAGCGGGACTGTGGTCGAGTCCGGTGGAATGGACCTCCGCGCCGACCAGGAGGACGCGCCGGAACTGACCCGTCCGGATCCACGCGTCGGCCACGCTCAGCCCGTAGATGAAGCCGGTGCACTGGTTCCGTACGTCCAGCGCCGGGACGTGCCCGAGCCCGAGCTTCCGCTGCAGGAAGACGCCGCCGCCCGGGAAGAAGTAATCGGGGCTGAGGGTGGCGTACACGATGGCGTCGATCTCCGACGCGTCCATGTCGGCGTGATCCAGCGCCTTCCGGGCGGCCTCCGCTGCAAGGTCCGACCCGGCTTGCGCACCCTCGGCTACCCCGCCCTTGTCGACCCAGTAGCGCTGCTCGATCCCGGTGCGCTCGCGGATCCACTCGTCGGAGGTGTCCCACCACTCGGTGAGCTCCTCGTTGGTGACGACGTTGGCGGGGACGTGGAATCCGGTGCTTATGATCTCGGCTCGCGGCATGATTCGACCTCGGCTGGTTCAGGCTCCTCTTCGGGGACTGGTCCGACAACGCTCCTACTATGGGGCCCGCGACCCGGGCCCGCCAATCCCATCCGCGACCGTGGACCCGGAGGGCCGGCGTCTTGCACCCCGGCCGGGGACCCGCTAGATAATCGTACCCCCTCATCTCTTCCCCATGCTTCCGGAGAGCCACCGCATGCCCCCCCGGGCTTCCGAAACGGCTGCGTTCCATGCCCGCCAGGCAGCACTCCTGCGCCTGAGCACGGCCATCGCGGCGGCCCATTCCGAGGGCGAGATCTGCCGGAGCGTGGTCGAGGGGCTGAACGATCCGGCGCTGGGCTACGACTTCCTGGGCATCTTCCTCATCGAGGAGGCGACGGGCGACCGGGTCCTGCAGGCCAGCGTCGGGTGGGAGGGCGCGGCGGAGGGGATGCGGGTCCCGCCGGGCAAGGGGATCTCGACCCGGACCGTCGACGACCGGCAGCTCCACTACACCCCGCGGGTCTCCGACGTCCCGGGCTACGTCCCGACGCTCGGCACGGGCGCCGAGGTCGATGTGCCGGTCCTGGACGACGAGGAGCTGGTGGGCGTGCTGGTGGTGGAGAGCAGCGAGCCCGACGCTTTCGATGACGGCGACTTCGACGTGCTGACGGCGGCGGCCCAGCAGGCGGGGATCGCCATCGGCCGCGTCCGGCTCCTGGCCGCCGAGCGCCGGCACGCGGAAGAGCACCGCGCGCTGCTGGAGACCCTCGGCGACCTCTCGGGCGAGCTCGAGCTCTCGAAGCTGCTCCAGCGGGTGGTGGAGCGGGCGGTCACGCTCCTCGGCGTCACCGGGGGCGAGCTGGCCATCTACCACGAGAGCGCGCGCGAGCTGGAGATCGTGGCCAGCCACAATATCGGCGGCGACTCCACGGGCACGCGCATGGCCCTCGGCGAGGGCGCCATGGGGCGGGTGGCGGAGACGCACGAGCCGCTGATCATCGCCAACTACCAGGAGTGGCGTGGCCGATCGGAGAAGTACGAGGAGACCACGGCCCGTGGTGTCATGGTGGTCCCGCTCCTGATCGGGAACCGGCTGGTGGGGACGCTCGCCAGCGTGCATACGGAGGCGGACCGCACGTTCGTCGACGCGGACCTCCGGCTGCTGGACATGTTCGCGCCGCAGGCCGCGGTCGCCATCGAGAACGCGCGGCTCTTCACGGTGGAGCACCAGCGGGCCGAGGAGCAGCGCGCGCTGCTGGACACGCTGTCGGACCTCTCCAGCGAGTTGGAGCTGTCGAAGCTGCTGCAGGCGGTGCTGGAGCGGGCGGTCTCGCTCCTGGGGGTGACGGGCGGCGAGCTGGCCATCTACGACGAGGACGACGAGGAGCTCGTCATCGTCGCCAGCCACCAGATCGGCTCCGACTCCACGGGCACACGCATGCGGCCGGGCGAGGGGGCCATGGGGCGGGTCGCCGAGACGCTGGAGCCGCTGATCATCCCGAACTACCAGGAGTGGATGGGCCGGTCGGACAAGTACGAGGAGACCACGGCCCGCGGCGTCATGGTGGTGCCGCTCCTGATCGGGAGCCGGCTGGTGGGCACGCTGGCCAGCGTCCATACGGAGGCCGACCGCACGTTCGGCCCCCAGGACCTGCGGCTGCTGAACCTCTTCGCACCCCAGGCGGCGGTGGCCATCGAGAACGCACGGCTCTACACCGAGGCGCAGCGCCAGCGCCGGTACTTCGAGGCGGTGGTCCAGAACAGCCCCGTCGCCATCGTGACGCTGGACCTCGAGGGCCGGGTGGTGGAGCTGAACCCGGCGTTCGAGCGGCTCTTCGGCTTCACGCGCGACGAGGCGATGGGCCGGGAGCTGGACACCCTGATCAACACCGAGGAGACGCTGGCGGAGGCCGAGGACTACACGGAGGCCGCGGCCTCGGGCGAGCTGGCCCACGGGATCGGGAAGCGCAAGCGGAAGGACGGCTCGTACCTGGACGTGGAGCTCGCCGGCGTGCCGGTGGAGGTGGGCGGCGAGCGGATCGGGATCGTCGCCCTGTACCACGACGTGACAGAGCTGCTGGAGGCCCGCCGGGACGCCGAGTCGGCGAACCAGGCGAAGAGCCAGTTCCTGGCCAACATGAGCCACGAGCTGCGGACCCCGCTGAACGCCATCATCGGCTACAGCGAGATGCTCCAGGAGGCGGCGGAGGACGAGGGCGTCGACGCCTTCGTGCCGGACCTGGGCAAGATCCACAAGGCCGGGCGGCACCTGCTCTCGCTCATCAACGACATCCTGGACCTGTCGAAGATCGAGGCCGGGAAGACGGAGGTGCACCTCGAGACGGTCGACCTGCCCGAGCTGATCCGGGAGGTGGAGGCCACCGTGACGCCGCTGGTGCAGGCCAACGGGAACCGGCTCGGCGTGGAGCTGGAGGGGGTGGAGGACATCGTGACCGACGTGACGAAGGTCCGGCAGATCCTCCTGAACCTGCTCAGCAACGCGTCGAAGTTCACCGAGCGGGGACGGATCGACCTCTCGGTCCGCCCCGACGGCCACCGCCCCGACGAGTTCCTGATCCGGGTGGCGGACGAGGGGATCGGGATGACCGAGGAGCAGCTCGGCCGGCTGTTCCAGGCGTTCAGCCAGGCCGACGCGTCGGTCGCGAAGAAGTACGGCGGGACCGGGCTGGGGCTGGTGATCAGCCGGCGGTTCAGCCAGCTCCTGGGCGGTGACATCCAGGTCGAGAGCGAGCCGGGCGTGGGCACCACGTTCACGGTCCGTCTGCCCAGGGACGCGTCGAGGCGGGAGGAGCCGGGCCCGGGCGGCATGGCCGGGGCCGTGGCGGACCGTACCGATCATCGCCCCGACCCGGCGTCGGAGCCGGGGAGCGTCCGGTGAGCGCCGGCGGGACGGATGCCGGGGCTCGCCGCCAGTCCGCGCTGCTGCGGCTGAGCACGAACATCGCCGCGGCGCACGGCGAGGACGAGGTCTACGCGGCCACGGTGGAAGGGCTCCGCGACGAGGCGCTCGGCTACAACTTCGTCTCGGTCCTGACCGTCGAGCCCGGCACCGGCGACCGGGTGCTCCGGGCCAGTGTCGGGTGGGACGGCGGCCCCGACGGCTATCGCATCGAGCCGGGCAAGGGGCTGAGCGAGCGGCCGCTGCTGGACGGCCGGATGCACTACTCGCCGGACGTGATGGTGGACGACCGGTTCGTCCCCGGACCCGTGGAGGGATCGGAGGTGGACCTGCCGATCATCGTCGACGCCGAGGTCGTCGCCGTGCTGGCGGTGGAGAGCGTGGAGGTTGACGCGTTCGGGCAGGAGGACTTCGAGATCCTGACGGCGGCGGCGCAGCAGACGGGGATCGCCATCGGCCGGGCCCGGCTCCTGGAGGCCGAGCGCCGCCGGGCGGACGAGCAGAAAGCGCTCCTGGACACGCTGGCCGACGTGACCGGCGAGCTGGAGCTGTCGAAGCTGCTCCAGGCGATCCTGGAGCGGGCGGTCCGCCTCCTGGGCGTGAGCGGCGGCGAGCTGGCGCTGGTCGATCCGGCGACCGACGAGCTGGTCATCGCCGCGAGCCACCGGATGGGCACGGATGCCGTCGGCACGCGCATGGCGCCCGGCGAGGGAGCCATGGGCCGGGCGGCGGAGACCCGGGAGGCGCTGGTCATCCCGAACTATCAGGAGTGGACCCACCGGTCGTCGAAGTACACCCAGGACGTGGTCCAGTCGGTGATGGCGGTGCCGCTCATCGCCCGGGACACGCTGGTCGGCGTCATCGCGGTGGTCCACCGGGCCCAGGGCCACTCGTTCGATGAGAGCGACCAGCGGCTGCTGGACCTGTTCGCCCGGCAGACCGCGGTGGCCGTCGAGAACGCGCGGCTCTACAGCGCCGAGCACTGGCGGGCCGAGGAGCTGGCCGCGGTGCTCGACACCATGGCCGACCTGGCCGGCGAGCTCGAGCTCTCGACAGTGCTCCAGACGCTTCTGGAGCGCGCGGCCCGACTGCTGGAGGTCACGGGCGGCGAGCTGGCCATGCTCGACGAGCGGACGGGGGAGCTGGTCATCGCCGCGAGCTACCGGATGGGCGTGGACGCCGTGGGGACCCGGATGGCGCCCGGCGAGGGGGCCATGGGCCGGGTCGCCGGGACGCGGGAGCCGTTGATCATCCCGCGCTACCAGGAGTGGGAGCACCGGTCGGCGAGCTACGCCGGTGAGACGGTGCAGACGGTGATGGCCGCGCCGCTGATGATCGGGACACGGCTGGTGGGCGTGATCGCGGCGGTCCACTCCGACCCGGCCCGCCAGTTCGGCCAGGAGGACATGCGCCGGCTGAACCTCTTCGCGCCGCAGGCCGCGGTGGCCATCGAGAACGCGCGGCTCTTCACCGCCGAGCGGACGCGGGCGGAGGAGCAGCGCGCGCTGCTGGACACGCTCCGGGACCTGTCGAGCCAGCTGGAGCTGAGCGCCGTGCTCCAGAAGGTGCTCGAGCGGGCGGCCACGCTGATCCACGCGTCGGGCGGCGAGCTGGCCATCTACCACGAGGAGGCCCGGGAGCTGGAGATCGTGGCCAGCCACGCCATGGGCGCGGACGCCGTGGGCAGCCGGATGGGGCTGGGCGAGGGCGCCATGGGACGGGTCGCCGAGACGGGGGAAGCGCTGGTCATCCCCCGCTACCAGGAGTGGCTGCAGCGGTCGCCGAAGTACGGCGGCGACACCGTCCAGACGGCCATGGCGGCGCCACTGGTCATGGGCGACCGGCTGGTCGGCGTGATCGCCACGGTCCGGTCGGACCCGCGGCGCCCGTTCGAGGAGGAGGACCTGCGGCTGCTGAACCTCTTCGCGCCCCAGGCGGCCATCGCCATCGAGAACGCCCGCCTCTTCGCCTCGGCGGAGCAGGCGAACGAGGCCAAGAGCAAGTTCCTGGCGAGCATGAGCCACGAGCTGCGGACGCCGCTGAACGCCATCATCGGCTACAGCGAGATGCTGCAGGAGGAGGCCGCGGACGACGGGAACGACGACTACGTCCCGGACCTGGAGAAGATCCACAAGGCCGGCCGCCACCTCCTGGCCCTCATCAACGATATCCTGGACCTGTCGAAGATCGAGGCCGGGAAGACGGAGCTGTACCTCGAGCGGTTCATCCTCCGCGAGCTCGTCGCGGAGGTCGCCGCCACGGCCGAGCCACTGGTCCGGAAGAACGGGAACCGGCTCGAGGTCCGGGTCGCACCGGAGGTCGGCAGCATGACCGCCGACATGACCAAGGTCCGCCAGATCCTGCTGAACCTGCTGAGCAACGCGTCGAAGTTCACCGAGGACGGGGAGATCCGGCTCAGCGCCGAGCCCGACCCGTCGGACCCGCTGGCGGTGCTCATCCGGGTCGCCGACGAGGGGATCGGGATGACCGGGGATCAGCTCGGCCGGATCTTCGAGGCGTTCAGCCAGGCGGAGGCGGCCACCACCAAGAAATACGGCGGAACGGGGCTCGGGCTCGTGATCAGCCGCCACTTCGCCCGGATGATGGGCGGCGACATCGACGTGGCGAGCGAGGCCGGTGTCGGGACCACGTTCACCGTCCGGCTCCCGCTGGTGGCGCGCCCGAACCGCGCGGCCGTGGACGAGGTCGACATCGCCGACGCGGCCGGGACCGGCGAGGCCGGGGTGGTGCTGGTCATCGATGACGATCCCACCGTGCACGACCTCCTCCAGCGGATGCTGTCGAAGGACGGGTTCCGCGTGGAGAGCGCCACCGACGGGACGGACGGACTGGAGCGGGCACGGGAGCTGGAGCCGGACGTGATCCTGCTGGACGTGCTGATGCCCGGGGTGGACGGCTGGTCGGTCCTCACGTCGCTGAAGAGCGACCCGTCGCTGAGCGAGATCCCGGTGGTCATGATCACCATGCTCGACGACCGCAGCCTCGGCTTCGCCCTCGGCGCCACCGACTACGTGACCAAGCCGGTGGAGCCCGCCCGGCTCCTCTCGGTGCTCCGGCGGCTCGCACCCGAGCCGGACGCCGCCGTCCTCATCGTAGACGACGACCCCGCCTCCCGCGACCGGCTCGTCCGCCTCGTCCGCGACGGCGGCTGGCAGCCGGTCGAGGCGGAAAACGGGGTCGCTGCCCTGGCGCAGCTGGAGACCGTGGAGCCGAAGCTGATCCTGCTGGATCTGGTCATGCCGGAGATGGATGGGTTCGCGCTGGCCAGCCGGCTCCGGAAGGACCCGACGTGGCGGCACGTGCCCGTGGTGGTGGTGACCGGCAAGGACCTGACGCCGGCGGAGCGGGCGGAGCTGAACGGCTCGGTGGCCCGCGTCTTCCACAAGGATGAGGCCGAGCTCGGCGCCCTCGCCGTGGAGCTGCAGGGGCTGATGGCACGGGAGCCGGCGTCGTGAGCGAGCGAACGCCGGGCACGGGTCATCCCCCGGGCGGACCGGGCTCCGCGTCCGGGGCCCATGGCGCGGAGCACGCCGACCCCGGTGAGCTGACGGCCCTGCGCTCCGCACTCCTCCGGCTCAGCACCCGGATCGCGGAGGCCAAGGACGAGGCCGAGGTCTGCCAGGCCGTCGTCGAGGGGCTGCACCATCCATCCTTCGACTTCGACGCCGTGGGGCTGTACCTGGCCGGAACCTCCGCGTTCGACCCGCAGCTGCGGGCGTCCGCGGGACGGCTCGACAGCGGAGATGACGACCGGGCCCAGCTCCGGCTGCCGCTCCGCGTGGACCACAGCACCATCGGGGAGCTGGTCGTGGAGCGGGTCGCCGGTCAGGCGTTCGACCAGGGCGACGTGGACATCCTGGCGGCGGCGGCGAATCAGGCCAGCATCGGGATCGGCCGGGCGCGGCTGCTGCTGGCGGAGCGGCACCGGGCCTCGGAGCAGCGGGCGCTGCTGGACACGCTGGCCGACCTGTCGGGGAAGCTGGAGCTGGACCGGGTGCTGCGGGCCGTGCTGGAGCGGGCCGTCCCGCTCCTGGGCGTGACCGGCGGCGAGCTGGCCGTCTTCGACGAGGTCGCCAACGAGCTGGTGGTCGTGGCCAGCCTGAATCTGGGGGCCGACTCCACGGGCACCCGCATGGCGCTGGGCGAAGGAGCGATGGGGAGGGTGGCGGAGACCCGGGAGCCGATCATCATCCCGAACTACCAGAAGTGGTCGGGTCGGTCCGACCAGTACGGTCAGGACCCGGTCCAGGCCGTGATGGTGGCGCCGCTGCTCATCGAGGACCGGCTGGTGGGCGCTATCGCCGGCGTGCACTCGGACCCGCAGCACGAGTTCGGCGAGTCGGACCTGCGCCTGCTGAACCTGTTCGCGTCCCAGTCGGCCATCGCCATCGAGAACGCCCGGCTCTACACCGCGGAGCTCCGCCGGGCCGAGGAGCAGCGGGCGCTTCTGGACACGCTCCGCGCACTGTCCGGCGAGCTGGAGCTCGGTCGCGTGCTCCAGGCCGTGCTGGAGCGTGCGGTGAGGCTCCTGGAGGTGACCGGCGGCGAGCTGGCCATCTACGACGAGTCGGCGGAAGAGCTGGCCATCGTCGCCAGCCACAACATGGTGGTCGACTCCAGCGACACCCGGATGGCGCTCGGCGAGGGGGCCATGGGCCACGTGGCCCAGACGCACGAGCCGATGGTCATCCCTCGCTACCAGGAGTGGGCGGGCCGGTCCTCGAAATACACGAATGATCAGGTCCAGACGGTGCTGGCCGCCCCGCTCCTGATCGGCGACCGGCTGGTGGGCGTCATCGCCATCGTCGAATCGGATGCGGACCGGCGCATCGGCGAGGAAGAGCTGCGCCTGATCGAGCTGTTCGCGCCCCAGGCCGCCGTGGCCATCGAGAACGCCCGGCTGTTCGAGGCGGAGCACCGGCGGGGCGAGGAGCAGAAGGCGCTCCTGGAAACCACGCGGGACCTGGTGGGCGAGCTGGAGCTGGAGCCCGTGCTCCAGGGAGTGCTCGAGCGGGCGGTGGGGCTCCTGGGCGTGACCGGTGGCGAGCTGGCCATCTACGACGACGCCCGGGACGCGCTCATCGTGGTCGCGAGCCACGGGATGGAGCACAACGCCGTGGGCACGGAGATCTCCCTGGACAGCGGGGTCATGGGCCACGTGGCCCGGAACGGGGAGTCGCTGGTCATCCCGCGGTACCAGGAGTGGGAGGGTCGGTCCCGGGTGTACGACCAGTCCAGCGTTCAGGCGGTGATCGGGATCCCGCTCAAGGTCGGCAGCCGGCTCGTGGGCGCCATTGCCGCGGTCCACGAAGACCCGGACCGGCAGTTCGGTGAGCGGGACATGCAGCTCCTCAACCTGTTCGCGCCCCAGGCCGCCATCGCCATCGAGAACGCCCGCCTCTACGAGGCCACGCAGCGCTATTACGGGACACTGGTGGACAACAACCCCGTGGCCGTGGCGAACCTCGACCTGGAGTTCAGGATCCAGGCGGCGAACCCGGCGTTCCTGGAGCTGTTCGGCTACCGGGAGAGCGAGGTGGTGGGCGAGCACCTGGACTCGCTGGTGGCCACCGGCCTGGCGGAGTCGGAGGCCGCCGACTACACGCAGCAGACGCTGGCCGGGAAGACGGCGCACGGCTTCGGGCAGCGGCGTCGCAAGGACGGCACACTGGTGGACGTGGAGCTCTTCTCGATCCCCGTCCGGATCCGGGAAGAGCCGGTGGGCTACATCGCCATGTACCACGACATCACGGAGCTCCGCCAGGCCCGGCGGGACGCCGAGGCGGCGAATCGGTCGAAGAGCCATTTCCTGGCCAACATGAGCCACGAGCTGCGCACGCCGCTGAACGCCATCATCGGCTACAGCGAGATGCTGCTGGAGGACGCAACGGCCGAAGGCGACGAGGATCTGAGCGCGGACCTCGGGAAGGTCGCCACCGCCGGGAAGCACCTGCTGGCGCTGATCAACAATATCCTGGACCTCTCGAAGATCGAGGCCGGGAAGACCGAGCTCTATCTGGAGACCTTCGAGCTGCCGGAGCTGCTGCGGGAGGTGGAGTCCACGGCCATACCGCTGATGGCCAGGAACCGCAACCGTCTGGTGCTCGACATCCAGGACGACGTGGGCCGCATGCGCGCCGACGTGACCAAGGTCCGCCAGATCCTGCTGAACCTCGTCTCCAACGCCGCCAAGTTCACCGAGGACGGCGAGATCCGGGTGACGGCCCGGGGAGACGGAGAGACCGTGGTCATGAGCGTGGAGGACACCGGTATCGGGATGACCGACGAGCAGCTGGAGCGGCTGTTCGAGGCGTTCAGCCAGGCCGAGGCCGCCACCACCCGAAAGTACGGTGGCACCGGACTGGGGCTGGTGATCAGTCGCCGGTTCGCCCGCATGATGGGCGGCGACATCACCGTGGACAGCGTACCCGGCGAGGGCAGCTGCTTCACGGTGCTCCTGGACCGCCACGTTCGCTCACCGGAGCAGGAGGACGACAGCGGGGACACCGTGATGACGGGCGCGGGCACGGGGCTGGCCGGGGTCGTCCTGGTGATCGATGACGATCCGCAGGTCCACGACCTCTTCCAGCGGGCACTGTCCCGGCGGGGCTTCCGGGTGGAGGCCGCACTGAGCGGCTCCGACGGTCTGGAGCGGGCACGAGAGAACCGGCCGGACGCGATCCTGCTCGATGTGCTCATGCCGGGAATGGACGGCTGGGAGGTGCTCACGGGGCTGAAGAGCGATCCGGCCACCGCGGACATCCCGGTGGTCATGGTGACCATGGTGGACGAGCAGAACCTCGGATTCTCGCTGGGCGCGTCGGACTACCTGACCAAGCCCGTGGACGCCGATCGACTGGCCTCGGTGCTGCGCAGACTCTGCCCGACAGCGGGCGCCCGGGTCCTGATCGTCGACGATGACGAGGCCGCCCGGCACCGGCTGGCCGCGCTCGTCGATGGCGGGGGCTGGACGTCGGCCCGTGCCGGGAACGGCAGGGCGGCGCTCGAAATGCTGGACTCGTTCCGGCCCCACCTGATCCTGCTGGACCTGATGATGCCGACCATGGACGGGTTCGAGATGGCCGAGGCGCTCCGGGCCGATCCGGAGTGGCGGCGGATCCCCGTGGTGGTCATCACGGCCAAGGAGCTGACCCGCGAGGACCGGAACCGGCTGAACGGCGCGGTGGCGGCCGTTTTCAGCAAGGACGAGCTGGGCGCCCGTGCCATGGTCGACGAGCTGCGACTGCTCATCGGGGCAGAGCCCGGAAGCCCGCACCCGACCCATTGATTCACCCACTGAGACGAGGAGACGCAGTGCCGAAGATTCTGCTGGTGGAGGATGACGAGATGAACCGGGACATGCTGTCCCGTCGTCTCATGAAGCGGGACTACGACGTGGTCATCGCCACCGACGGCGAGCAGGGCGTGAGCATGGCCCGGACCGAGGAGCCGGACATCGTGCTCATGGACATGAGTCTGCCGGTCATGGACGGCTGGACCGCGACCCGGACACTGAAGGACGACCCGTCGACGGCCGGGATCCCGGTCATCGCCCTCACCGCACACGCCATGTCCGGCGACGAGGACAAGGCCCGGGCCGCCGGGTGCGACGATTTCGACACCAAGCCCGTCGAGCTGAAGCGGCTCCTGGGGAAGATCGAGGCGCTGATCGGCTAGCGCGGGACCCCGGCGCCTGCTGCACCCTCGGACGCGGCACCGTCGGACGCGGGCCGGCCGTCGCCGCGCCCGCCCGCCGCGCCGGACTCCACGAGGGCGTGCAGCCGCATCTGCGTTCCGCCCACCTCCCGGACCCCCCGGGACTGCAGCACATGGCTGTCGCGCAGCTCCCCCTGCACCCCCGGCGCCACCAGCACCTCGCCGGGCGACGCGATGCGGGCCAGCGCCTCGGCGACCTCCACCGCCTCGCCCCAGACCTCCAGCCGGGGGCGGTTTCGGCCCAGAACCCCGGCCAGCGCGCCGGCGGCGTGGACGCCGAACGCGGCCCTGCCGTCGCCGATGTGACGCTGCGCCGCCAGGACCAGGTCGGCGGCCCGGCCCGTGCCCGTGCGCCCGTCCAGCTCGCCCAGGACGACCAGGCACCCGTCGGGACGCCAGAGGCAGATGTCGACCTCGTCCGACGTGAGCTCCTCGAACCGTGCGAGGAGCGCCGTGAGCGCGCGGACCCGGTCACCGTCCTCGGTGCCGGGCCGCAGCTCGGGCGCGACGACGCACCGGACGGCGGTCACGGCCGGGAGCGGCTCCACGATCTCCAGCGCGCCCTCGGCGACGCGATCGCGCAGCGGACCGGGCACGGCGCCACCCAGGAGCCGTCCGATCAGGGCGCCATCGGCCGCCACCCGCTTGCGGTACGTCCGCTCCCGTCGGTGCAGCTCCCGGATCTCCAGCGCGGCCGCGATCCGCGCCTCGAGGAGCGTCGGCTGGACCGGCTTCGCGACGTAGTCGAGAGCGCCCATCTCGATGCAGCGGACGGCGCTGTCCACCTCGTCCAGCGACGAGAGCATGATGACCGGGATCGTGGACCACCGCTCGTCGGCCTGGAGCCGGCGCAGCACCTCCACGCCGTCCATGTTCGGCATGATCACGTCCAGCAGGATCAGGTCGTAGTCCTCCCGCTCCAGCCGACGGAGCCCCGCCTCGCCGCCCTCGGCCGTGGCCACGGCGTACCCGTGACGGGCCAGCTGGCGGGAGAGGAGGTCGCGGTTCGTCTCGTTGTCGTCGATGACCAGGAGCCGCCCCTCGCCGTCCCGCACGCCCGCCTCGCCCGGCCGGATCTTCGACAGGACCTGCCGGGTCGCGGCCGAGCTCGCGGCCAGCGAGGCCGGCGCTGTGGCCTCGGACCCGAGCGTGGCGATCCGGACGATGTCCTCGCTCAGCTCCAGCAGCCGACGGGCCGAGGTCAGGATCCGCTCGAGGTCCGGCAGCAGGTGGTCGAGCCCCTCGTCGTCGCACGTCTCCATGACCATCTCGGCGTACCCGACGACGGCGTTGATCGGGGTCCGCAGGTCGACCCGGACCTTCTCGCCGAACGCCTCCAGCTCCCCGGGTGTGGTCCCCGAGAGTCCCTCCGGCCGCAGCACGGCGTCGACCCGGTCCAGGAGCTGCCGGCCCGCCGCCCGGATCCGGTCCAGATCCTCCACGATGGACGGGTCGTCCACGTCCTCCACGAGCATCTCGGCGTATCCGATGATCCCGTTGATCGGGGTCCGGAGCTCGTGACGGACGTGGCCCAGCGTGGCGGCACGGACACGCGCGTCATCGGGCTCGGACACCGTATCCTCCTCCGCCGGCTCCACGGCTCGACGCCGACGTCGCACGGGCTCCGCCGGGACGGGGACGGCGCCCGCCCGCTGCAGCGCGGCCCGCAGTCCTCCCGCTTCGTTGCCGGCGGGGACGTCGCCCGTGGACTCGTCCGTCCGGCTCAGACCGCCGGCCGAGATGTCGAAGAACCACGCCAGGACCACCACCACCGGGAACCCCAGGATCAGGATCACCGTCACCAATCGGGCGGTCCATGCCGGGAAGAGGAGCGCCTCGAAGATGGCGCCGGACAGCTCGATCAGGAGCGCGGCCAGGACCACGTACGCCGCCGCCGAGCCGAACACGCGACGGCGCTTCAGCTCGCGGAAGAAACGGACTGCGGGGGAGGACTGGGTCTCGGCCACGCCGGCTCTGCCTCGTACGGGGGGTTCAACGGAGGGACTCCGGAAGATGTCGTGGACGCGCCCCTCGAAGCAAGGAGGCGCTCCGTGCGACCGGCGGCGGGCCGTGACCGGGCGGTCTACGGAGCCGCCGGGAAATTCCCCACGTGTGCGCGGGGGACTTTCCCGATTGTAGCGCGGTCGCCACGGCGCGAACGTTTCCCCGCAGGCCTGAAGCAGCCCCGCGCACGAGACCGAAGCCCCTGCGAGGGAGGAGCCACGTGGCAGTGAAGAACGCCCCCCACACCGTGGGACCGGAGGACCGGAAGGACGACGGGCGGGACGTCGCGGACCGGACGCACGACGACCGGCAGCACGACGCCCGTCCCGCACCGAAGCGTCCGCCGCTGATGTCCGGGAACGAGGCCATCGCCCGGGGCGCCTGGGAGGCCGGTGTACGGGTCGGCGCCGGGTACCCGGGCACGCCGAGCACCGAGATCCTCGAAGCGCTGTCGAAGCTCGAGGACGTGGACACCGAGTGGTCGCCGAACGAGAAGGTGGCGCTGGAGGTGGCCGTCGGCGCGTCGCTGGGCGGCGCCCGGTCGCTGGCCACCATGAAGCACGTGGGCGTCAACGTGGCGGCCGACCCGCTCTTCAGCGTGGCGTACATGGGCGTGAGCGGCGGGCTGGTGGTGATCACCGCCGACGACCCGGGGATGCACTCGTCGCAGAACGAGCAGGACAATCGGCTCTTCGCGCGGCACGCCCGGATCCCGCTGCTGGAGCCGGCCACCCCCGATGAAGCGCGTCGCTACACCGATGCGGCGTTCTCGGTCTCCGAGACGCACGACACGCCCGTCCTGCTCCGCTCGACCACGCGGCTGAGTCACGGCACGGGTCGGGTCGAGATCGGGCCGCGGCGCGACGTCCCGCTCCGGCCGTACGAGAAGAACCGGGAGAAGAACGTGGTGCTCCCGGCTCATGGCCGGGTCCGGCATCGGTGGATCGAGGAGCACCGGATCCCCGGGCTCCGGGCCGAGTCGGAACAGTGGGCGGAGGAGGTCCCGGGCACGGGCGACGTGGCGTTCATCACGGCCGGGCTGCCGTACCTCTACGTCCGGGAGGCGTTCCCCGAGGCGCCGGTCCTGCGGCTGGGGATGACCTACCCGATCCCGCGGACGGCGATCCTCCAGTTCGCGCGCCGGCACGCGGACCGGAAGCTGTACGTCATCGAGGAGCTGGAGCCGTACCTGGAGGAGAAGATCCGGTCGCTGGGGATCGGCCTCGAGGAGCGGACCTGGCCACGGTACGGCGAGCTGTCGGTCAACGCCGTGCGGAAGGCCGTGCTCGGTGACCGGTCGCTGCCGGTGAACGCCGCGCCCACCGACGTCGATGAGCGGGACGGCCTCGAGGCGCCGCTCCCGGGCCGCCCGCCGGCGCTCTGCCCCGGCTGCGCCCACCGGGGCGCGTTTCACGCCCTCGGCCGGATGGACGCCATCGTGAGCGGCGACATCGGCTGCTACACGCTGGGCGCGCTCCGGCCGCTGGACGCCATGGACGCCACCATGAACATGGGCGCGTCCATCGGGATGGCCCACGGGATGGAGAAGGTTCTGCCCGAGCACCAGCGGAAGAAGCTGGTCAGCGTGATCGGCGACAGCACCTTCTACCACTCGGGCGTGACCGGGCTCATGGACCTGGTCTACAACGGCGGGAACGGCACGGTCGTGGTCCTGGACAACCGGACCACGGCCATGACCGGCCACCAGGAGCACCCCGGGACCGGGTGCACCATCGACCGGGAGGAGGCGCCCCGGATCGATATCGGTGCGCTGGCCAGCGCCGTGGGCGTCGAGGACGTCCGGAGCATGGACACCTACGACCTGCTGGGCGCGTGGCGGACGCTGGACGAGGCGACGAGCGCGGAGCACCCCACTGTCGTCATCGCCCAGAAGCCGTGCGTGCTGAAGGAGAAGATCACGTTCGCGGACCCGGTCACCATCGATTGGGACAAGTGCACCGACTGCCACGCGTGCACCCGGCTCGGGTGCCCGGCCATCGAGGAGTATGATGGTCGGCTGGCGGTCAATGATCTGCTGTGTAACGGGTGCACCCAGTGCCAGCAGGTGTGTGCCGACTGCAACGCCGGGATCGATGTATCGCTGATGCTCGAGCTGGTCGACCAGGGCCGCGTCGAGGAGGCGTTCGACGTGGTCATGCGGGCCAACCCGATGCCGGCGATCTCGGCCCGGGTATGCCCGCACCCGTGCGACCACGACGTGAACGCGCTCGGGTTCCCACAGGCCGCCACGTACGCCGAGCGGCACCCGGAGCTGATGGAGCGGTTCCCGGACGGGAGCGAAAAGGTCAGCGTCCGCGCCATCGAGCAGTACCTCGGCGACTGGGCGCTGGACCACGTGGCCGCGGACCGGTTCGCCCCGACGGCGGAGAGCGGCCGGTCGGTAGCCATCGTCGGGTCCGGCCCGGCCGGGCTGGCCGCAGCGTGGCAGCTCCGCCGATCCGGTGCGCGGGTCACCGTGTTCGACTCCGAGGACGCGCCCGGCGGCATGCTGCGGACGGGGATCCCGCCGTTCCGCCTCTCCCGGGACGTCCTGGACGCCGAGCTCGACCGGTGGGAAGGGATCGGCGTGGAGTTCCGGTGCGGTGTCCGGATCGGCCGGGACGTCACGCTGGCCGAGCTCCAGGACGACCACGACGCCGTGATCGTGGCCGTGGGCCACCACGCGTCGCGGGACGTGGCGCTGGAGGGCGCCGACGACGCGCCCGATGCCGTGCTGCCGGGACTCGACTTCCTCCGTCGCTTCAATCGGGGCGATGAGCTCGAGGTCGGCCGGAGGGTCGCGGTGATCGGCGGCGGCAACACCGCCATCGACTGCGCCCGCGCCGCCCGCCGGCTCGGCGCCTCCGTGGATGTCCTCTACCGCCGGACCGAGGGCGAGATGCCCGCCATTCCCGACGAGGTCGAGGAGGCCCGTGAGGAGGGCGTGCTCTTCCGGTTCCAGCGGAACCCGGTCCGGGTCGTCACGGAGGGCGGGCGGATGACCGCGCTCGAGCACATCGCCATGGAGCAGGGCGAGCCCGACGCGTCGGGCCGCGCCCGCCCGGTGCCCGTGAAGTCCAGCGAGGAGACCGACGCGTACGACGCGGTGATCCTGGCCGTCGGCGAGAGCGCCGAGCTGGAGTTTCTGGCCGGGAGCGGTGTCTCCGCCGATGGCCACGTGGACGTCAACTTCGCCGGCGCCACGTCCCGACCCGGCGTGTTCGCCTGCGGCGACGCCGCGTTCAACCACGGCACGGTGACGCAGGCCGTGGCCACCGGCCGACGGACCGCCGACCTGACCACGGACTACCTGAAGAAGGCGGGGGCGAGCCGATGAGCGACGGCACCGGCGGGAGCGGCACCGGCGGGAGCGGCACCGGGGACGGCGGCACCGGGGCAGACCGGACCGGCGCGGGCCCCGGCCGGGCCACCCGCGACGTGACCAACATCGTCCTGGCCGGCGTGGGTGGGCAGGGCTCCGTGCTGGCGACGCGGGTGCTCGCCACCGCCGCGGAGCTGGCCGGCCACGACGTCGTCACGTCCGAGGTGCACGGTATGTCGCAGCGGGGCGGGACGGTGCTCACCACCGTCCGGTTCGGCAGGAACGTCCTCAGCTCCGCCATCCCCGAGGGCGCCGCCGACTTCCTGGTGGCGTTCGAGGAGCTGGAGGCCGCCCGCCACTTCGACCTGGTCAGGGACGACGGCGTCGCGCTGGTCAACGACCAGCGGATCAAGCCGTCCATCGAGTCGCTCAAGATGGCCCGCTACCCCGACGACCTCGACGAGCGGGCCGCCGCCCGGAACGTGGCCGTCCACCGCTACCCCGCGCTGAAGCTCGCCAAGGAGCTGGGCAACGAGAAGCTCTCGAGCACCGTCATGCTCGGCGCACTCTCCGACTTCCTCTACATCGACCGCGACCACTGGATCACCGCCATCCGCGAGAACGTCCCGCCGAAGACCATCGAGGCCAACGAGGCCGCGTTCGACACGGGGGCGGAGTGGCTGGTGGGGCCGGCGGCATTCTCGTTCTGAGAGGGTGCGGCGGGGACTGAGCGGCGGACCGGGCGGGGACGGGCCCGGATCTTCGACCTGCGGGCGCGTCACCAGTCGAGGGGAGTCATCGGCGCGGAGGGGGCCGGATCTTCGACCTGCGGGCGCGTCGGTAATCGAGGGGGAGTCATCGGCGCGGACGGGGCCGGATCTTCGACCTGCGGGCGCGTCACCAATTGAGCGGAGTCATCGGCGCGGACAGGCCGGGATCTTCGACTGGTGGGACGTGGACAATTGAGCGGGCAGCCAGGATGGGCCAGGCCGCATGGCGTGCGTCCGCGCCCCCGCGAGGACCCCTCATGCCCCTGCAGTCCCGGAGGAGCCCGCCATGACGGCTACCCTGCGACGACGCCCCCTCCGAGCCGCCCCCACCCGACCGAGCCCGCCGTAGCGCCTGCCCCACAATGACGCCCCCTCAAGCCCGGCCGCAAACCCGTGAAACCGCACGAACGCCTGCCCCGCAAAGACGCCCCCTCAAGCCTCTCAAACGAGCTGTTCAGTACTCCAGAGCTTCTTCCTCACCGCCAAGCACCCTCCCCGCCCCCTCCGCCAGCGCGCGCAGCTCGTCCTCGCCGGGGTAGAGGTGGACGGGTGCGATCCAGGCGAGGCCGGCGGACAGCTCGCCCACCAGCCGCTCGCTCTTCGCCATCCCGCCCGTGAGCAGGATGGCGTCGACATCGCCGTCCAGGACGGCGGCCATGGCGCCCACCGACTTCCGGAGCTGATACAGCATTGCGCCGACGACGAGGCGGGCCTCCTCGTCGCCGTCATCGATCCGGGCTTCCACCTCCCGGAGGTCCCGGGTGCCCAGGTACGACAGCAGGCCGCCCTCGCGGAAGAGCATGCGCTCGGCCTCGTCGGAGGAAAGGCCGTCGTCGAGAACCCGGTGGACCAGCCGGACGGTCGGGACGGTTCCGGCCCGTTCGGTGGAGAACGGGCCTTCCTCCCGGGAGTTCGTCACCTCCACCATCCGGCCGTCGCGGTGTGCGGAGACGCTGTGGCCGCTCCCCATATGGACGACGATGAGCCGGAGCCCGTCGTACGCTGTCCCGACCTCCACGGCGTACCGCTTCGCCACCGCCTTGGTGTTCAGCGCGTGAGAGAGGCACTGGCGGTCGAGGCCCGCGAGCCCCGAGAGTCGGGCGACGTCGTCCCACTCGTCGACGCTCACCGGGTCCACGATGAAGGCCGGGCACCCGGCCGGCTCCGCCAGGTCCCGGGCGAGGAACGCGCCGAGGTTTGACGCGTGCTCGCCACGGGCGGCCGTCCGGAGCTCGTCCAGCATGGCGTCCGTCACACGGTACGTTCCGCTCCGCAGCGGCCGGAGCAGCCCGCCCCGGCCCGCGGTGGCCTCCAGCCCGGCAGGGTCGACGCCCCGCCCTTCGAGCAGCCCCAGCACCGCCTCCAGCCGGAGCCCCAGCTGGTCCAGGACCGGCCCGTCGGCGAACGGCGCCAGCACGCTGTCCCCGTGCTCGATCGCATGCTCGATGATCGCCCCGCCCCCATCGAACACCGCCACCTTCGTCGATGTCGACCCCGGATTCACCGCCAGTATCAACCCCATCCCCTCACGCCCCCTCTCTCTGGTCTCTTGCACTCTTGCATCTTGCACTCTTGCACTCTTGCATCTTGCATCGTGCAGCTTCACCCCACCGTCAACACCCCCAGCGCGATGGAGTGCAGCTTGTCCTCCGCGCTCTCCACCCGCGACGGGATCAGGATCGGCGCACGGGCGCCCACCACGACGTGGGCTGTGATGGACCCGCCGAGGTACTTGACGCCCTTCCCCAGGATATTGCCGGCCTCGATGGTCGGCGTGACCATGATGTCGGCGCGGCCGGCCACCGGGCCGGTGATCCCCTTCGCCTCGGCCGCGGAGGCGAGGAGCGCGTTGTCGAGGGCGAGCGGGCCGGCCACATCGGCGTGGGGCAGTGCGTCGGCCGCCCAGACGGCCACGGCCCGCGCGGTGACGGTCGACGGCACGGCCTCGGTCACCGCCTCCGTGGCGCTGAGCAGCGCGACGCGGGGCCGGTCCCACCCCAGCGCCGTGAAGACCTCCACGGCGTTGGCGACGATCTGCTGGAGCGCCTCCCGGTCGGGCGCCGGGTTGATGCCGCCGTCGGTGACGCCGACCAGGCGGGTCTCGCCGGCGAGGGTGTCTTCGTAGAGGAGGACATCGGAGAGGAGCCGGCCGGTGCGCAGCCCGTCGTCGCGGTCGAGGGCCGCGCGCATGAGCTGGTCGGTCCGGAGTGCCCCCTTGAGCAGCACGCCCACCTCGCCGTCCCGGGCCAGCGCGACGGCGGTGCGGGCGGCGGCCTGGTCGTTCTCTGCGGTCACGAAGCGTGCGTCATCGAGCCCGCGGATCCCGGCGTCGTCGATGGCGGCCCGGATGGCGTCGGGGTCGCCGACCAGGACGGGGCGGGCGAAGCCATCGGATGCGGCGGCCCCAGCGGCCCGGAGCGCCGACACGCTCCCGGCAGCCACCACGGCGACGGCCACCGGGCTGCCCGCACGGGCCCGGTCGCGCAGCTCCTGGAACGATCGGGGTGCTGCCACGTCTGTGCTCCTCGGTTCGGTACGTCGTCGCGGGCCGGGGCGTCAATATGGACAGGCGACGGGACGCTAGCCACCCGCCGCGGGCGCCGGCGATGTGGCGGCCCCCGCGGGCAGGGACGGCCCCGGCAGTATTGCTTCCCTGCCGCCGGTCTCGTAGGGTCCACGCACAGCACGAACCGAAAATCAGGAAGGGATACCCATATGGGCCGGACACGGACGCTGATCCTGGGAGCCGCGGGGCGCGACTTCCACAACTTCAACGTGGTCTACCGGGACGACCCGGACACCGAGGTCGTGGGCTTCACCGCCGAGCAGATCCCGGGGATCGACGAGCGCACCTACCCGCCGGAGCTGGCCGGTGAGCTGTACCCGGACGGGATCACGATCTACCCGGAAAGCCGCCTCGAGGAGCTCATCGACGAGCTGGACGTCGAGCGGTGCATCATGGCCTACAGCGATGTGAGCTACGAGTACACCATGGGGCTGGGCGCGCGCGTGAACGCCGCGGGCGCCGAGTTCGCGATGATGGGCGCGAAGCAGACGATGCTCCAATCGTCGAAGCCGGTGGTGGCGGTGTGCGCGTCGCGTACGGGCGCCGGGAAGAGCCAGACGAGTCGGGCGGTGGTCCGGCTGCTCCGGGACGCCGGCAGGCAGGTGGCGGTGATCCGCCACCCGATGCCGTACGGCGACCTGGCGGCGCAGCGGGTCCAGCGGTTCGAGACGGAGGACGACCTGGTCAGGCACAACGTGACCATCGAGGAGCGCGAGGAGTACGAGCCGCACCTGGCCGCCGGCAGTGTGGTATTCGCCGGCGTCGACTACGAGGCGATCCTCCGGGAAGCGGAGAAGGAAGCCGACGTGATCCTGTGGGACGGCGGGAACAACGACTTCGCGTTCTATCGCCCCGATGTCTACATCACGCTGGTCGACCCGCACCGTGCCGGGCACGAGCTGAGCTACTACCCCGGCGAGATCAACGTCCGGCTGGCCGACGCGATCCTGGTCAACAAGATCGGGACGGCGGCCATGGAGGATGTCTTCACCGTGGAGCGGAACGCCCGGTCGGTAAACCCCGACGCCACGCTCGTGGAGGCGGCCTCGCCGCTCTTCATCGATGACGCCGATGCGCTGAGGGGGAAGAGGGTCCTGTGCATCGAGGACGGCCCGACGCTGACCCACGGCGGGATGCAGTACGGCGCCGCGGTCATCGGCGCGCAGAAGGCGGGCGCGGCCGAGATCATCGACCCGCGGGAGTTCGCGGTCGGCGAGATCGCCGGGACATACGAGAAGTACCCGGAGATCGGCGAGCTGCTCCCGGCCATGGGGTACGGCGAGCAGCAGATCGCGGACCTCCAGGAGACGATCAACAGGGCCGTGGAGGGCGGCGTCGAGGCCATCGCCATCGGCACGCCCATCGACCTGGCCCGGCTCGTGGAGCTGCCGGTCCCGGCCACGCGGATCCGGTACGAGCTGCAGGTCCTGGGCTCACCCACGCTGGAGGACGTGCTGGCGCCGGTGCTGAAGGGCTGATGCCCGTCGCAGCAAGACCCGCCCGGAGCCCGGACCGGTCCCAGCCGGTCGGGCTCCGGGCTTTCCATTCGAATCTCCACCCGTATCTTGAACCCCATCGGAACCAATCAGGAGGGGGTCATGCGCTGGTTGAGAGTCACCGCAGTCGTCGTCACCGCAGCAGCGGTCGGGGCGTGCGACGCGCAGCAGGAGCAGGAGCGCCCGGTCACGCAGTCGGAGGAGACGGCCCAGGCCGCGCAGCAGTACGACCCGGCGGCCTACGACACCGTGCAGTGGGCCAGTGACAGCGCGGCCATCGCACGGGGGGCGGACATCTTCAAGTGGGTCTGCGCCGAGTGCCACGGCGAGGAGGGACTCGGGGATGCCGGCCGGGTGATCGATGGCGACACGATCCGTCCGCCGTCGTTCCAGCGCGAGAACTGGCCCTACGCCGATGACCCGGACGCGCTGCACCGGAAGGTCTTCATCGGGAACACCCTGGGCATGCCCCACTGGGGGCTCCGCCAGATGCGTCCGCGGGACATTGTGGCCGTCGAGAAGTACATCCGGCTCGAGCTGATCCAGGGCGACGGCGAGGGCTGAGCGCTAGTCGAAGGCGTGGACCTGGGCCTTGGTCCTCCGCAGCTCGCCCTCGTTGGCCCAGTCCTCCACCCGCAGCCAGGTCCGCATGACGTGGCCCATGGCGCTCCGGATCGGCTCCGGCGGCCACGGGAACACCGTGCGGTCCACGAACGGGCACGACTCCACCAGCGGTGTCTTCCGACCGAGGACCATGTCGCGCAGGACCTGCGCGTTCAGGTGGCTCATGCTGACGCCATGGCCGATGCAGCCGATGGAGTAGAGGGCCCGCTCGTCGCCCAGGTGCCCGATGGCCGGGTTCAGGTCGAGCGTCACGCTGAACGGGCCGCCCCACTGGTGGGTGAACTCCACGTCGCGCAGGTGCGGGAACGTGACCTTGAAGTGGCTGCGCTGCTCCTCCCACGCGTAGTCGTACCGGTCGAGGTGGATGAGGTCGTTGCCCCAGGTGAAGCCCACCGGGCCGGCGCCGATGGCGATCCGGTCGTCCATCGTGCGACGGTAGAAGTGGATCAGGTTCCGGGCGTCCTCGACCCCCTCGTACCCCTCCCAGCCGATGGGCTCGAGCTGGTCCTCGGTCAGCGGCTCCGTGGCCTGCATGTACGTCCCCGCCGGGACCTGCTTCCGCTTGAGCCCGCCGAAGAAATGGGAGTACGCGTTGGTGGCGAAGACCACCTTCTCGGCCGTGATCGTCCCGCCGGGGGTGAAAAGCTCGAACCGGCCGTCCCGCTTCACCTCCGTCACCGGTGAGTTCTCGAACACCTGTGCGCCCTCCCGGACAGCCAGCTCCTTCTCCGCCCGGACCATCTTCAGCGGGTGGATCAGGACCAGCCGGGGCTCCCACATGGCGCCCAGGTGGATCGGCGAGTTGACCTTCGCCCGGGTCTCCCTCTCGTCCAGGAAATGGATGTCGTGGAACCCGAGCCGGTTCATCAGCTTGACCTCGGCCCGGATCTTCTTCAGGTACTTCGTAGTGGTTCCGACCCGGAGGAACCCCGGCCGGATCACCTCCGCCTGCTCCTTCAGCCCCTCCCGCTCCGCCAGCTCCCAGAGCGTGTCGACGGCGTGCATCATGTACCGGTGCGCACGGACCAGGTAGTCCTCACCCTTGATCAGCGCCGTGGCGCCGAACCCGAGCCCGACCACCGTCATGGCGAACGACCCGTTCCGGCCGCTGGACCCGTAGCCGATCTCCCGTGCCTCCAGCACGGCGACGTCGAGCCCCGGGTCCTCCCGGCGGAGCTCGTACGCCGTGGTCAGCCCCGTGAACCCGCCGCCGATGATGGCGACATCGACGGCCATGTCCTCCTGCAGCGACGGACCGGGCTCGTACGGGCCGTACGTGGCGCGCCACATGGAATCGACCGTATCGGGAAGCGGCAGTGCCATCGTTGCGTGCTCCGTTCTCTGGTGGGCTCGAGCGCCCCGGATGGGCTCCGGCGTGCATCATGGGCCCGCCGGTGGACCGGAACAAGGGGCGCCGCGACCGGGGGGCCGAACCGGGAGGACGGGCGCCCCACCCGTCAGGCGGGCTCGATGTTCTGGTTCAGCCGGAAGACGTTGTCCGGGTCCCACTCGGCCTTGATCCGGGCCAGCCGATCGTAGCTCGAGCCATAGTTCTCGCGCACCCGGGCCTGGTCGTCCGCCGCGGCGAAGTTGGTGTACCCGCCCTCGTGCCCGGAATGGGGGTGCACGGCCTCGTAGTACTCGGTCACCCACGCCATATGCTCCTCCGCCTGCGACGGCTCCCGCCACATCCCCACGATGGTCATGGCGAAATCCGCGCTCCGATGCGCGTAGGCGGTCGCCTCCGGGGCCACGTCCTGTACGGCCCCATCGGTGGGGTACAGGTGCATGGTGGAGTTCACCGACGGGACCCGGCGGCCGTGGGCCGCATGGGCCGCGATGGCGTCATCGGTCAGCTCCGCCACGAAGTCCGGCTTCCAGTAGTGCCGGAGCCCGGCCGGAACGAGCTCGTCGAAGGCGCTCTGGAGCACCGGGTAGGGCATCGGACCGACGTGCTCGGCTGCGACCGGCCCGGCCGCCCGGATCGGGGCGATCACGTCCCCGGCCTCCTCAGGGTCACCGCTCCAGCAGGTCACCACCACGACGTGGGGCTCGTCGTGGCGGGCCTCCGGGATGAACGGGAGCGGAGGGGCGCGGTGGAACCCGACGAATCCGCCCAGCTCACGGGGCGCGGCCTCCAGGTAGTCACGGTAGAACGACAGGACGTCCCGGGCCGCGTCGATCTCGAAGAAGATCGGACCGCCGACCACGTCCTTCACCGGGTGCAGCCGGAACTCGAAGGACGTGACCACACCGAAGTTCCCGCCGCCCCCGCGGAGCGCCCAGAAGAGGTCGGAGTTGCGATCCCGACTGGCCGTGACCTGCCGGCCATCGGCCGTGACCACGTCCGCGCTCAGCAGGTTGTCGCACGTCAGCCCGTATTTCCGGCCCAGGTAGGCCGCGATCCCACCCCCCAGTGTCAATCCGCCGATTCCCGTGGTCGATGCGAACCCCAGCGGAGTCGCCAGCCCGAACGGGTAGCCCGCATGGTCCACGTCGCCAAGCAGTGCGCCACCGCCCACCCGGGCCGTCCGACGGTCGGGGTCGATCCGGACGCCGCGCATCCGACGGAGATCGATCACCACGCCGTCGTCCACCGTGCCGTACCCCGGCACACTGTGCGAGCCGCCCCGGACGGCGACCGGCAGCCCTCGGTCCGTCGCGTGGGCCAGCGCCGCCATGACATCCGCCGCGTCCACCGGGCGGACCACCGCCCGGGGGTGGCGGTCGTGCATGGCGTTGTAGACGGTGCGGGCGTCGTCGTACTGCCGATCCTCCGGGGTGATGACCGGGCCACGAATGGCCTCGTCCAGCGTTTCGCTCATCACGCTCATGGGGGCTCCTCCGCATGTTGGTCCGCTCGCTCAACCCCAACATCCCGGAGCGGCGGCGCCCATTCAAGTACAGAAACTGTATTGGAATCCGCGCTCCCGGCTGCATATGATGAGGGCATGGATACCTACGGCCAGTTCTGTCCGGTGGCACTCGCGTCCGAGGTGCTGACCCGGCGGTGGACGCCGCTGGTGATCCGGGAGCTGCTGTGCGGGAGCACGCGGTTCAACGAATTGAGGCGGGGCGTGCCCCGGATGTCGCAATCGCTGCTGTCGAAGCGGCTGGACGAGCTACGGGAGGCGGGGATCGTGGTGCGGGAGGAGGGTCCGGACGGCGGGCATCCGGAGTACCATCTGACGCACGCGGGCGAGGAGCTCCGGCCGATCGTCGAAGCGCTGGGTCGCTGGGGTCGACGCTGGATCAGCGGCGAGCTCACGGAGGACGAGATGGACGCCGACCTGCTCATGTGGGACGTGCGGCGCCGGCTGGACCCCACGGACGCACCGCCGGGCCGGACCGTGGTGGAGTTCCGGTTCACGGACCAGCCCGAGGGTCGGCGGCTGTACTGGCTGGTGGTGGAAGGAGCCGGGGAGGTGGACCTGTGCTGGCGGGACCCGGGGTACCCGGTGGATCTGGCGGTGGAGACGGACCTGGCCACCATGACCGGCGTATGGGTCGGCGATTACCGTTTCGAGGAGGTCCTGAAGCGCCGCGAGGTGAAGCTCCGGGGCCCCGCGGAGCTCCGCCGCTCGTTCCCGGACTGGCTCGGCCTGAGCCTGTTCGCCGGGGTCGACAGGGTCCGCGGCTAGGGCTACGCGCCCGGCGGTCACCCCTCGGCGATGGCGTCCAGGAACACCTGACCGTAGCGCTCCAGCTTCTTCGGCCCGATCCCGGAGATGGCGAGGAGCTCGGCGGCGGAAGTCGGCCGCTCGTCGCACATGGCCCGGAGCACCTTGTCGTTGAAGATGATGTAGGCGGGCACGCCCCGCTCGTCCGCCAGCCGCTTCCGAAGCGCCCGCAGCTTCTCGAAGAGCGGGTCCGTGTCCGGGTCGAACGCCGGCGGCGGCACGTCGTCGAACGACGCCATGTCGGAGCGCAGCTCATCGCTCGACGCCCCCCCGAAGCCGGCTCCGCCGCGCATCCCGCCTCCGCGCAGCGAGCCCGGCTTTTGCTGCGAGCCCCCACGATCCACGATCCGCGATCCGCTCGCCCGGGCCCCGAGCCCCGAGCCCCGAGCCTTCTTCATCCCGAACCGCATCATCGCGTCCGCAGCCATCTCTTCGACGGTCACGCCCCGGCAGACGTCACACGACTCGCCGCACGGACCGATAGCCTCGTCGAAGTGGGCGAGGATCGCCTGGTGTCGGCAGCTCTGGCGGTCGACCATGCGGAAGAGGTTGACCGTGGCCTGGTGCTTCTGGCGGCGGAGCGCGTCGTCCTCGATCTCGTCGAGGAAGCGCTCGTGCATCTTCACGTCGGCCCAGGAGTAGAAGAGGAAGCAGTCGGAGACCAGCCCATCGCGGCCGGCCCGGCCGATCTCCTGGTACCAGCTCTCGGTGTCCTTCGGCATGTCCCGGTGGATGACGAACCGGACGTTCGACTTGTCGATCCCCATCCCGAATGCGATGGTGGCGACGATGACATCGGCGTCATCGGTCTGGAACGCCTCCTGGTTCGCGGCCCGCTCCTCGCCGCTCATCCCGGCGTGGTACGGCCGCGCGCTGATCCCGTGCTTCGACAGGTACCTCGCCGTGCTCTCCACGCTCTTCCGAGACAGGCAGTACACGATCCCGGCCTCTCCCAGCCGCTCCCGGACGAGCGCCAGGATCTCCCGCTTCGTACTCCCGCCCTGCCCCTTCTTCCGGACGTGGATATGGAGGTTCTGGCGGAAGAACGAGCCCTTGTAGCCCTCGGGCTTCCGCATCCCGAGCTGCCGGAGGATGTCGCGTGCGACCTTCCGGGTGGCCGTGGCCGTGAGGGCCAGGACCGGCGCGTCCAGCTCCCTGTTGAGCCCCTCGAGCCGACGGTAGCTCGGTCGGAAGTCGTGGCCCCACTGGGAGATGCAGTGGGCCTCGTCGACCACGAGCAGAGAGATCGGCCAGCGACGGATCTCGCTGCGCAGCGAGCCGTCCAGCGCTTCCGGCGCCAGGTAGACCAGCTCGTACTCCCCGGCCCGGATGTCGCGGATCCGGTCCTTGCGGTCCTCCCACGCCAGCGTGGAGTTGATGGCCGTGGCCCGGAACCCCCACTCGCCCAGCGCATCGACCTGGTCCTTCATGAGCGAGATGAGGGGTGAGACCACCAGCACGGTGCCGGGCAGCAGACGGGCCGGGACCTGGAACGTCAGCGATTTTCCCGCCCCGGTCGGCATGACAGCGATGCAGTCGTGGCCGCTCAGGACGGCCTCGATGACCTCCTCCTGGCCCGGGCGGAACGAGTCGTAGCCGAACACGCCCCGGAGCACGGCGTACGGGTCCCGCGACGCCCGTCGGCCGGGCCCGGAGGCGTGCTCGCCGTCCGGAGCCGGACCGGAGCCGGTGTCGGGCCCGCGGGACGGATGGGGTCTGTCGAACAGGCTGGGCGCTTCGTCGGTCATGTCCTCATGAGTCACTGCGCGATCGGGGCAGGAACATAGCGGCACGCGCCGCGAAGTTCGACCGCGACGCGCTTGTCCCGGGCAGGCCAGGGCCGACATCTTCGGGCGTGACCCGACTCCGCTTCGATTTCCCCGGCACCGGCCGCACCGACCGCGGCACCGACCGTACCGGTCGGGCGGTCTTCACCGACCCCGTCCGGGTGATCCGGGCCGATACGCTGCCAGAGGTCGTGCCGGCGCTGGAAGCGATCGCGGACGCGGCGGCCGCGGGTCTGCACGCGGCGGGCTGCGTGGCGTACGAGGCCGCCCCGGCCCTCGATCCTGCCATGGCGGTCCGGCGGGCCGGCCCGCTGCCGCTCCTCTGGTTCGGCGTGTACGAGGCGGAGGACCGCGTCCCGGGCGAGGCCGGGCACCTGGATCGGGGGGCGTACCCCGGCCCCGGGACCGGCCCCTGGGAGCTGGAGCTGTCCCGGGACGAGCACGCCGCCGCCATCGCGGCGATCCGCGACGCCATCGCCGAGGGACGGACGTACCAGGTCAACCTGACCACCCGGATGCGGGCGCCGTTCACGGGCTCCCCGGACGCACTCTACCACTCGCTGCGGCGCGCCCAGGGCGGCGGCTTCCACGCTCTCCTCGATCTCGGCCGCCACGTCATCGTCTCGGCCTCACCGGAGCTCTTCTTCGAGACTCGTGGCCGGGCCATCACCGCCCGCCCCATGAAGGGGACGCGGCCACGGGGCCGTTGGCCGGAGGAGGATCGGGCGCTTCGAGCCGAGCTGGAGGCGTCGCCGAAGGATCGGGCGGAGAACCTGATGATCGTAGACCTGCTCCGGAACGACCTCGGCCGGGTCTGCGTCCCCGGCGGCGTCTCGGTCCCATCACTCTTCGAGGTCGAGCGCTACCGTACGGTCTGGCAGATGACGTCCACTGTGACCGGCACGCTGCGCACCGACATCGGGCTCGTCGACCTCTTCCGGGCCCTCTTCCCGTGCGGCTCCGTGACGGGCGCACCGAAGATCAGCACCATGGGGATGATCGCGGAGCTGGAGCCCTCGGCCCGCGGCGTCTACTGCGGCGCCATCGGCCGGGTCCGACCCGGCGGCGACTGCACGTTCAGCGTGCCGATCCGGACCGCCGTCATCGACCGGGCCGCGGGCGAGATCAGCTACGGCACGGGGGGCGGCATCGTCTGGGACTCGACCCCGGCGGGCGAGTGGGACGAGCTGCTCGCAAAGACCGCCGTGGTCCGGAACCCGTGGCCGGCGTTCCGGCTCCTGGAGACCCTGGCGGCCGAGGCCGGGGAGCCCGTCCGCCTCGAGCGCCACCTCCGACGCATGGCCGCGTCGGGCGAGCGGTTCGACTTCCGGTTCGACGAGGACGATGTACGGGCCGCGATCCGCGACGCTGTCCGCGGCCTGTCCGACCGGCGCATGCTCCGTGTCACCGCGGGGCCCGCCGGCGATGTGGACGTGGAGGTTAAGCCGCTCGACCGCGCCGGGATGCCCGGGGTCGACCCGGATGGTCCGGAGCTCCCCGTCGTCGTCCTGGCCGAACGACCCATTGACCCCACGGACCCGTTCCTCTACCACAAGACCACCCACCGCGCCGTCTACCGCCGCCACCGTGCCCAGGCACCCGATCGGGCGTTCGATGTGCTGCTCCGGAACCCCGATGGCCGGGTCACGGAGTTCTGCCGGGGAAACCTGGTGGCGGAGCTCGACGGGCGGCTCCGGACGCCGGCGCTCGATGCAGGGCTCCTGCCCGGCTGCTTCCGGGCCGAGCTGCTGGACCAGGGCACCATCACCGAAGACGACCTCACCCTCGAGGACGTGCTCCGGGCCGACCGCCTGTGGTTCATCAACAGCGCGCGCCGCTGGCTGCGGGTCCGCCTCGTGGAACGCTGACCCCCACAGACGTGGGAGAGCCCCGGCGACAGTGGGCGGGGTGGGACAGCGCCCGGTGATCATGCCGCTCGGGGCTCGGCGGGGCCCGGTAGGTGCGTACTGCAGCTGGCCGTTTCATCGGCCGTCTGCATCCATAGTAGCGACGGACCGTCAAACGACCGTCAAAGGCCCACCCGCGAGCATGTCGACTTTGATGGGCGACGGCGCCGGTCGACCACCGGCGGGCGCACGGCAACCGGGTCGGGCGCCCCTCCCGAAGCGGTGACCCGATCCGGTCTCCGGCCCGCGCCGACAGCCCCTTGCGCAGAGGATGGGGGATGGGCACGTTACCGGCGCCGGTCGGACGCTGATGCCCGATCGGCAACCTGACTCCGGGTTCGAATCGACACGCGCTATGCGACCGGCATCCCGACGATCGAACCTGCCGCGCCCCCCTCGCGGCATCCTCGCGAGTACCGAACCGACCCAACGACGGCCCACGAGCGCCGTGAAAGGATATTCCCCGTGACGGACTATCTGTCGTCCCTCATGTCCGACGTGAAGGCGAAGGACCCTGCGCAGCCCGAGTTCCACCAGGCGGTGCACGAGGTAGCGGAATCCATCGACCTGGTCCTCGAGCGGCACCCCGAGTACCGCTCGGAGAAGATCCTGGAGCGGATCATCGAGCCGGAGCGGGTGGTGCTCTTCCGGGTGCCCTGGGTGGACGACGCCGGCGACCCGCAGATCAACCGGGGCTTCCGGGTGGAGATGAACAGCGCCATCGGTCCGTACAAGGGCGGGCTCCGGTTCCATCCATCGGTGAACCTCGGGATCCTGAAGTTCCTGGCCTTCGAGCAGGTGTTCAAGAACGCGCTGACCACGCTGCCCATGGGCGGCGGGAAGGGCGGCAGCGACTTCGATCCGAAGGGGAAGAGCGACAACGAGGTCATGCGCTTCTGCCAGAGCTTCATGACCGAGCTCTTCCGCCACATCGGTCCGGACGTGGACGTGCCGGCGGGAGACATCGGCGTCGGCGGCCGCGAGATCGGCTACATGTTCGGCCAGTACATGCGCCTGACCAACGAGTTCGAGGGGGTGCTGACCGGCAAGGGCCTGTCTTACGGCGGCAGTGCGGTGCGCAAGGAGGCAACAGGCTACGGTGCGGTGTACTTCCTGCGCAACATGCTGGAGCGCGCCGACGAATCCCTGGAGGGCAAACGCATCGCCATCAGCGGCGCCGGCAACGTCGCTTTGTATGCAGCCGAGAAGGCCATCCAGGAAGGCGCGAAGGTGGTCACCCTCAGCGACTCCCACGGCCACATCCGCTGCGAAGCCGGCCTCGAGGCCGAGGCTCTTGAGGAGATCAAGGAGCTGAAGTTCCGCGCGCGGGGTCGCCTCGCGGAACTCGACGGCAGGATCAGCGGGGTCTCGTACACGGAGGGTGAGGCGCCGTGGGGCATGCCCTGCGACGTCGCCATGCCCTGCGCCACACAGAACGAGATCGGCGCGGAGGCGGCCGCCACGCTGGTGGACCACGGGCTGATGGCGGTCGTGGAAGGGGCGAACATGCCCTGCACCGAAAAGGCCATCGAGTGCTTCCGCGAGCATAGGGTGCTGTTCGCGCCGGGCAAGGCCGCCAATGCCGGCGGCGTCGCGGTCAGCGGGCTGGAGCAGACCCAGAACGTCGCCCGGGTGAGCTGGCCGCGCAACGAGGTGGACCGGCGGCTGAAGGAGATCATGCGCGACATCCACGACAAGTGCACCCACGAGATGGAAGATGACGGCGGCATCGACTATATCGACGCCGCCAATCGGGCCGGATTCCGCAAGGTGGCGGAGGCCATGCTGGCCTACGGCGTCGTCTGAATCCGGCCGCCACGTTGCCCGCGTTGTCCGGGCGGGCGAGAATGCTGCCATGGAGCTCCCCGACCTGCTCCTCCGCTGGCTCGCCGTCGCCCTCCACGGCCTGCTGGCGGTCATCGGAGCCATACACGCCCTGCTGTACAAGCGCGATCCCCGTTCGGCGCTCGGCTGGATGGTGGTCTGTCTCGCGATCCCGTTCCTCGGTCCGCTCGGCTACTACATGTTCGGTATCAACCGGGTGCGCACACGGGCGAAGAAGCTGCGCGGCGGCCATTTCCGCATCGGTTACGAGAGCGGCGACATCATCACCCAGGAAGACCTGGCCGAGCACGAACCGGGGCGCGGCCATATCGGTGCCGTCGTCTCCCTGCGTCCGCTGCTCGAGGGCAACAGCGTCAGCGCCCTGCACAACGGCGAGGAAGCCTATCCCGCGATGCTGGAGAGCATCCGCACCGCCGAACGTCAGGTGCTGCTCTCCAGCTACATCTTCGAGAACAACGTCACCGGCCGCCGCTTCGTCGACGCTCTGGCGGCCGCGCAGGACCGGGGCGTCTCCGTCCGCGTGCTGGTGGACGGCATCGGCGAACTCTATTCCTGGCCGCGCATCAGCCGGCTTCTGGAGCGCCGCGGACTGCCGGTGGCCCGCTTTCTGCCGCCGCGCCTGCTGCCGCCGACCCTGCACCTGAATCTCAGGACCCACCGCAAGATCCTGGTCGTCGACGGCCGGGTCGGCTACACGGGCGGCATGAACATCGGCGACCGTCACATCGTCGGCGCGGACGGCCGCCGCCGGGTCGTGGACATGCACTTCCGGCTGGAAGGCCCGGTGGTGCGCCAGCTGGCCGACGCGTTCTGGGACGACTGGCTCTTCGCCACCGGCGAGCCGCCGGAGGAGACGCCGGAGGCCGACTGGTCCGTCGCGCCGGGGCGAAAGCGCTGCCGGGTGATCACCGACGGACCCAACGAGGACCTGGACCGCATCGCCCTGGTGATGCAGGGCGCCATCGCCGACGCCAAGCGCAGCGTCTGGCTCATGACGCCCTACTTCCTGCCCTCCCGTGAACAGGTGGCCCTGCTGCAGGCCGCCGCCATCCGCGGCATCGAGGTGAATGTCATCCTGCCGGCGAAGAACAACCTGATCTACATGCACTGGGCCACGCGCAACTCGCTGCTGGAATTGCTGCAGTGGGGCGTGCATGTGTATTACCAGCCGGGACCCTTCGTCCACACGAAACTTTTCCTCATCGACGATGACTATTGTCAGATAGGTACGGCCAACGTCGACCCGAGGAGCCTGCGGCTGAACTTCGAGCTGGCCGTCGAGATTTTCGATTCGAGTTTCGCGCGCAGCATGATAGAACACATGGAAGTGACCCGGGCCCGCTCCCGGGCGGTCGGCTATCGGGAGATCGCCGACCGCTCGGTGCCGGTCCGGTTCCGGGACGCCATCGCCTGGCTGTTCTCGCCTTACCTCTGAGGCCCGATGCCACATGGTCAGACTGACGGAGAACATCGTACTGCCCGACGACGAACTGGAGATGAGTGCCGTGCGCGCCGCCGGTGCCGGCGGCCAGGCCGTGAACAAGCAGTCCACCGCCATCCATCTGCGGCTGGACATTCCCGCCTCGTCGCTGCCCGGCAACGTCAAGCGGCGGTTGCTCGATCTCGGCGACCAGCGCATCAGCAACGAGGGCGTGCTCGTCATCAAGGCCAGGGAACACCGCAGCCAGCGGCAGAACCGGCGCGAGGCCGTCCAGCGGTTGCGCGAGCTCGTGCGCCTCGCCAGCGTCTCCCGCAAGCCCCGCATCCCCACCCGGCCCGGGCCGGCGGCAAAGCGGCGGCGTGTGGACGAGAAGAAGCGCCGCGGGACGGTCAAGTCCCTGCGGCGGAGCCCGCCCCGGGATTGACGGGCGCGGCTTTCGCCCGCCGGCAACCATCCTTACCATGCACGCACTATGAGCACTATGGACACCAGCCGTTACGGTCGCCCCGACCCGGTCACGCTGCCCGCCCTGCTGGTCGGCGTGCTGCCGATCGTGGTGGTCAATCTCTGCCTCGTGATCAGCATCCAGGCGCAGACCATCCCGAACTGCATCCCCTACCTGGAGGGCTGCACCTCGGTCAGCGCCGCCGGGCGCAACCCGCCGGCCATCTACCTGTTCCGTCTGGTGATGCTGCCGACGGCCGCGGCCCTGATCCTGTTCTGGATCATCAACCATCGCTGGCTGAACCTGCTTCGCGGCGAGCCGGAGCCACGCGGCGCCGTGATCCTGTGGCTCGGCGTGATCGGCGCCGTGTTCCTCGGCGTGTACGTGACCTTCCTCGGCACCGAGGGCGACTTCCAGCGGCTTATGCGCCGCTACGGCATCTACGTCTTCTTCGCCTTCACCGCGCTGTCCCAGCTGCTCACCGCCCGGGACATGCTGGCCAGCGCGGCGACGCGGGACGACCGGCGCATCCGGCTGCACGCACTCATCATCCTCTGGCTGTGTGCGGGCATGCTCGCGATGGGGCTCACGAACGTGGTGCTGAAAGCCATCCTGCCCGACCCGGATCAGGCCGAGAATGTGATCGAGTGGAACTTCGCCATCCTGATGCAGGCGTTCTTCCTCGTCGCCTGGCGCTCGTGGAAGTACACCGGGCTGGAGGCGCGGATGCTGCTGGGCCCGCGCTAGCTGCGGGCGGGAGCCCGGCCGGGTTCAGGCGCTCACGCGCTCCGTCAGGAGGCGCTCCAGGTCCGCCACCTCCTCATCGAGGAGGAAGGCTCGCTGGTCCCGCCAGCCGGTCATCATCGTCAGCGCGGACTGGTTCACGAGCAGCGTGTCACGATCCTCCGCTGCCGAGACTTCCCAACCGGGCACGACGATCACCGAGCGGACGGTGAGTGCGCGGCCGAGCCCGGCCTCGAGCTCCCGGGTGAGCCGCCTCACCGCGCCCCGCCAGTCCTTGAGCACATGCCGTTCGCCGCCTTCGGCCCCGAACACGACGCTGCCCGCCTGCAGGCTCGCCGTGCGGTCGCCGGTCGGCGGCCTGTCGATCACGTGCACGGCATACAGGCCGTTCGTGCCGAGCACGATGTGATCGATACGATCGTCGCCGACGGGTACGCAGTGGAACAGATAGTTTCCCCGCGCCGCCACGTACTCGAGCCGCTGTGCCGTGGCGATATGGGCATCCAGCGAACGTGCCGCCCGGCGCCTGGTCTGCAGGATACCGAGGAGCACGCGCACCTCGTAGGCGGCGACCGCCGCCAGGAACAGCGACACCAGCCACCAGGCCCAGGGGTGCAGGTCGGTCCACCAGCGCTCCGTGCCGGCGAAGAACAGCGCCACGAAGACGCTCAGCAGGACGAATGCCGCGGCCAGGTGTGTGGCAGCCTGGACGTCGGTATCCCGGAGCTGGCGGCGGAAATCGTCACCCGGCTCGGTGCGTATGCGTTCGCCCAGGTGCGAGGGCCGGCGCAGCAGCCCGCCCGCAACGAGCCAGCACTTGCTCGTCAGCAGGAACGCGGCGGCGAAAGCCGCGCCCGCGATAAGAGAGCTGACGATATGCGGATCCGGGTACAGCGTCGTGCTCCTGGGACGGAAAACACCAAGTGTAGGGCGTCCGGCCGGCCGGCCGTCGTGAACCGGGTCACATCCCGGCGGCATCACGGCTCCCCTCATTCGGGCTTGCGGAATTTCAGTACGAGGCGGTCCGTGCGGCCGCGTATCTGCGGGTCGTACATGGGCGAGAGGCGCGTGTCCTCCGGGTTGCGGAGGACGTCGCTGCGCTCTACCAGCTCGAATCCGGCGGCCTCGATCTCGCGCACCAGTCTCGCCTCGTCGATGCGGTGCAGCCGGCCGATCTCCGCGATCGTGATGTCCGGGCTGCCCGCGTGGTCGACCACGCCGAGGATGCCGCCCGGGCGCAGTGCCTCGCGGATGCGTCGCAGCATCGCGGGCCCGTCGATGCGCGGCCAGGAGCCGTCGTCGGGCCGGAAATAGATGTCGTGATAGGCCAGGATCAGCAGCGCCACGTCGACGCTGCCCGCTTCCGGCTCCATGTCGGTGACCGGGCCGTCGAGGCGCTCGACGTTGGCCAGCCGCCCGCCGGCGTAGCGTGCGGCAATCTCCTCGGCCGCATAGTCCAGATAGGCCTGGTTGTTGTGGGCGACGACCCGCCCGGAGGGCCCGACGATGCGCGCCGCGATCTCGGTGTAATAACCGCCGCCGGAGAAGACGTCCAGCACGGTCATGCCGGGCTCGATGCCGAAGAAGGCGAGCACCTCACCGGGCTTGCGCGCAGCGTCGCGCTCCCGGTCCGCAGCGGGACGCGCTTCGGCCGCCAGAGCCAGCGACACCGGATCGCTTGCCGCAGCGGCAGTATCGCCCCCGTCATCGCCCCCGCAGCCCGCGACGAGCAGGAGGGCCGTGAGGAGCGCGGCGGCACGCCGAGGGTTCATGGGCTCATTCCTGCGCTGACGCCAGCACGCCGCCCTGACGGCCGAGCAGGACACCCGGGTTGAGGATGCCACGGGGATCGGCTGCCCGCTTCGCGCCGGCCAGCATCTCCGCGTAGAGGTCCGGCCGTTCCCGATCGTAGCCGGAAGGGCGATGGTCCCGGCCGACGCCGTGGTGATGGGTGACGGTGCCGCCGCCCTCCACGACCAGCGCGTTGGCCGCCAGTTTGATCTCGCGCCAGTGAGCCAGCATGCGTTCCGGCGTGCTGGCCGCGTAGAGCGTGTAGTAGGGAGCAGGCCCGTCCGGATAGACGTGGGTGAAGCGGCAGGTGATCTCGCCGTCGCGGCCGGTGGTGCGCCGGATGGCTTCGCGGATACCCGCCGTGATGCGCGCATGGAAGTCCGGGAACGCCGACCAGGTGCACGCGGTCTCGAAGGTATCGACGATCACCCCGTGGGGCACGAGCACCTCGCGGTAGAAGGGCATGCGCAGGAATGCCTGCCGCCAGGCTGCAGCGGCGGCGTCGCGCCCCCCCTTCCGCTCTTTCTCATTCTTGCCGCCTCCCCCTCCGGCGCGGCTCTCCCCGCCCGCCTCCGCGCAGATCTCCAGCGCCCGGGCCAGGTTCGCCTCCTGGGGATGGTCGGCGCTCTCGAAACCCAGCACCAGCAGCGCCGAACGGCCGTCGCCCACGCCATTCATCAGCGCCTCGCCGGGGTCCAGCAGGCGGCAGTTGGCCGGGTTCAGCCCGCTCCGCGCTACCTGCCGCACCGCCTCGGCGCCCGCGGCGAAACCGTCGAAGCGCACCGTGGCGGAGGCCCGGTGACGGGGCACCGACTGCAGCCGCATCCAGGCCGCCGTGACGATGCCCAGAATGCCCTCGGACCCGCAGATCAGGCGCTCGGGCTGCGGTCCGGCGCCGCTGCCCGGCAGGCGCCGGGTGGTCATCCGGCCCCGCGGCGTCACCATTTCCACGCTCTGCACGAACTCGTCGATGTGCGTGTAGAGCGTGGCGAAATGGCCGCCCGAACGGGTGACGATCATCCCGCCGAGGGTCGCCAGTTCGAAACTCTGCGGGAAATGCCTGAGCGTGAGACCTTCCGGCTTCAGCGCGGCCTCGAACTCCGGGCCCCGCGCGCCGGCCTCGATCAGCGCACAGCGGTCCTGCTGGTCGATGGCCCGCACCCGGTTCATGCGCGACAGATCCAGGCTGATCACGCCCGGGTAACCGTCGCCCACGTCGGGCTCCACGCCGCCGCAGACGGACGTGCCGCCGCCGAAGGGGACCACCGCCACCCCTTGGGCGTCGGCCCAGTCCAGGAGCCGCTCCACGTCTGCGGCGTCCTGCGGGTACGCGACGAGGTCCGGCGCATGGGACAGCTGCCTCAGGAAGGCCCGGGCAATGTCGGCGTAGCTCTGCCCCATCGCGTGGGCCAGCCGGTCGGCATCGTCCGTGGTAACCAGCCTGGCGAGGTGGTCCGGGGCCTTAAGCCGGGGCACGGGCAGCTCGAAGTCGGACGCCTGCGGCACCGGCAGGGGTGCCGGCAGTCCGCCGAAGCGCGCGCCCGTCATCCGGCGGACGGTCTCCGCTTCCGCTGCGGTGGGTCCCTGCCCCTCGAAGCCCCAGCCCCAGAATTTTCGCCTTGCGCTCACCCGGGTACCCTCGCGGCAGACTCCATTAAGCTTGAAAGCGTCTCAGGAATAAGCTGCATCTAGCTGAGAATTATCAAGTTGTTGGCTGTTCTGAGGCGGCAGCCTCGCCGAACGCGGGCATCATTACCAGGCTCGCTAGCGACAAGGCCATGTAGCCCCCGAGCGCGGGCCAGACCGCGGGATCGGCGAACCAGGCAGGCTCGGCCTGCGCGAGCCAGAGGGCACCCAGGGGGACGGCTACGAGAAGGCGCACGAGTTCCAGTCGCAGTGCGCTTGCTCGTCCCTCGTTGATCACGGCGAGGTTGTAGACCAGGAACCAGAACAGCAGGCAGAGCACGAGCGTGGTCGAGAGCGCAGCCGTCGTGAACAACGCGCCGATGGCGGAGGATGCCAGCACGGCCAGCACGAACTGGCCCAGCAGATACGGCCTCGCGCCGGCGGGCAGCACGGGGTCGAACTTCTCGAACCGTGCCGGCGCCAGGTTGCCCCTCGGCTCGTCCTGCACGTCCGGCGGACGCCAGCCGGTGCGCCGGAACCACAGCCCGAGCTTGTCGCGCCATCGGCGTGTACGCACGGCGTCCTGCCACAGGTAGTGGTAGACGTGCAGGTTGGCGTAGAAGGGATTCCAGCTCCTGAGCGGTTTGCGCACGCCGAAGACGACGGGTTCCTCGTCCAGTTCCTCCTGGAACGTACCGAACAGGCGGTCCCACAGGATCAGGATGCCACCGTAGTTCTTGTCGATGTAGCGCTCGTTCTGCGCGTGGTGGACACGGTGATTCGAAGGCGTCACGAATACCCGGTCCACCCAGCCGAGCTTGCCCACGTGGCGCGTGTGGACCCAGAACTGGTAGATCAGGTCGATGGCGTTCACGGTGATGAAGACCTCGATCGGGATCCCCACCAGGAACATCGGCAGGTAGAAGACCCAGCTGAGCAGGAATCCGGAGCTGGTCTGGCGCAGCGCCGTCGAGAGGTTGTACTCCTCGCTCTGGTGATGCACCGCGTGCGCGGCCCACATGACGCTGATCTCGTGGCCGAAGCGGTGGACCCAGTAGTAACAGAAGTCCCAGAACAGGAGCGCGCCTGCCCACATCGCAAGGCCCGCCGTGCTGAAATCGAACAGGGCCATGTCCAGGGTCGCGATCGCGAAATAATCCAGCACGAACGCATAGATGGCGATATTGACCACCCGCGTGAACAGCCCGATGGTGGTGCTCAGCATGCCGGCACTGAGGCTGCCGATGGCATCGTTCAGGCGGTAATAGCCGGTGCCGCGCCAGCGATCGATCGCCACTTCCGCGAGCAGCGCGAGGATGAAGAACGGGACGGCCAGCGCGATCAGGTCCATGGGGCACATGATAAACCGCCTCCGGTGCGTGACCAACGTCTGGACGTGGGACTACGGCGCCCGGTAATGTCCCGCCACCGTCTCCGGGAGACCCCGCCGATGTACACCGAAAAGGAACTCGAGGCCCTCGCCCGCGCCACGGCCGAGCTCGCCGCCGGGCTGCCGGCCGACCCGCAGCGGGAGGATCCGGCGGCCGATCCGGCCCTCGTGCAGGTGCTGCTGGACACGGCGCGCCGCCTGCACGACAACTTCCCCTACCATCATCCTCTCTACGCGGGCCAGATGCTGAAGCCACCCCATCCGGTGGCCCGCCTCGCCTACGCCCTCGCGATGACCGTCAACCCGAACAATCACGCGCTCGACGGAGGACGGGCGAGCTCGGCGATGGAGAAGGAGGCGGTCGCGCAGCTGGCGGCGATGTTCGGCTGGAATACTCATCTGGGCCACCTCACCGGCGGCGGCACGGTGGCCAACATGGAGGCGTTGTGGATCGCCCGTGAGATGCATCCGGACCGTGGCGTCGCCGCCTCGGCCATGGCCCATTACACCCACCGGCGACTGTCGGGCGTGCTGCGGATGCCTTTCAGCGAGGTGGCGGCCGACTCCCACGGGCGTATGGATCCGGACGCCCTCGAGGCGGCCGTCCGCGGCGGCGGCATCGGCACCGTGGTGGCGACGCTGGGCACGACCGGAACCGGCAGCACCGATCCGCTGCCCGAGATCCTGGAGATCGCCGGCCGGCACGGCCTGCGCGTGCACGTGGACGCGGCCTATGGGGGCTATTTCCGCCTGCTCGAGTCCCTGTCCCCCGAGGCCGGGCGCGCTTTCGCCGCCGTGGATCGGGCCGATTCCATCGTCATCGACCCGCACAAGCACGGCCTCCAGCCCTATGGCTGCGGCTGCATCCTGTTCCGCGACCCGGCGGTCGCCGTCCACTACCGCCACGACTCCGCCTATACCTATTTCACCTCCGACGACCTGCACCTCGGCGAGATCAGCCTGGAGTGCTCTCGCGCCGGCGCCGCGGCCGTTGCCCTCTGGGCCACCCAGCGCCTGCTGCCGCCGGTGCCGGGCGGGGATTTCGCCGCCGGGCTGGCGCGCTGCCGGCAGGCCGCCGTGGCCCTGCACCGGGCCCTCGCCGACGACCCGGCGTTCCTGACGCTGATGCCGCCGGACCTGGACATCGTCGTCTGGGCGCCCTCGGCCGGGACTGCCGGCGCCGTCAGCCGGGCATCGCGGCGCTGCTTCGAACGGGCGGCCGAACGGGGCCTGCACCTGGCACTGATGGAACTGCCGTCGGCGCTGGCGGCCCGCTGGTGGCCCGGCATGGAGTTTGACCAAGAATCGGTGACGGTGCTGCGCTCGGTGCTCATGAAGCCGGAGCACGACCGCGCGCTGCCGGTCATCCTCGAGGAGCTGCGCGCGGCGGCAGGCTGACGTCGCGTCAGCCTGCGCGCAGGAGCAACCGCATCAGCGCCAGCCCGGCGAAGAAGCTCATGAAGGCGCCGGCGAAGGTCAGGGCGAAGTAGCCGGCGGCGGTCAGGAGGTAACCGCCCCGCACGTACTGGACCAGTTCCAGCGTCAGGGTGGAGAGCGTCGTGAAGCCGCCGCAGAAGCCGGTCGCCAGCAGCAGCCGCGCGTTGCCGCTCAGGAGTTCGGTACGGGCCGCCATCTCCGCCAGCATGCCGATGAGCAGGCAGCCGAGCAGGTTCGCGCCGAGGGTGCCGAAAGGGAACACGATCGCCTGCCGCTGGAAGGCCACCGTGAGGCCGAAGCGCGCCAGCGCCCCGGTCGCGCCGCCCAGGGCCACCATGATCAGGGCCGAGAGACTGGTCATGCCGCGGGCGGTAAGCCGCCTAATCTTCCTCGCCCGCGTCGGCGTCGGAATCCCGGCCCTCTTCGCCGTCCTGTTCGGGGGTGCGGATCTTCACGTCGGAAGGAGCTTCGAATCCGAGCCTGATCTCGTTACGTCTCACCCTGATCACGGTCACCTTCACGTCGTCGCCGATGCGGATGGATTCACCGGCCTTTCGCGCAAGAATGAGCATGATTGCCTCTGCATCGAGCCCGGGCTCCGTCCGGAGCCTCTCGCGGGCTCCCCTGCAGTATAGGGCATGAGCGGGGCGGCCGGCATCCCGCACGCTCGCGCCGGCGTTCAGCTCAACGCGCGGCGCGATCTTCAGCCGACCGCGAGTCGGCGCTTCGTCTTGGCGTACTCGTCGGCGAGCCGCTCCACCAGGTCCGCCACCGGTATCACCTCGTGGATGCTGCCCACTCCCTGCCCGGCGCTCCAGATGTCCTTCCAGGCCTTCTTGTGGGTATTGCCGCCGCTGCCGAAGTCCATGGCGTTCTTGTCCGCCTCCGGCAGGTTATCCGGGTCCATGCCGGCGCGGGCCACGCTGGGCTTCAGGTAACTGCCGTGCACGCCGCTGAACAGCGACGTGTAGACGATGTCGGACGCCGCGCTGTCCACCAGCATCTGCTTGTAGTCGGGCATGGCATTGGCCTCGTCGGTGGCGATGAAGCGGGTGCCGATGTAGGCCAGGTCGGCGCCGATGGCCCGCGCGGCGAGCACGTCGCCGCCGTTCGACATGCAGCCGGACAGGATCACGGTGCCGTCGAAGAACTCGCGGATCTCCTTGACCAGGGCGAACGGGCTCAGGGTGCCCGCATGTCCGCCGGCGCCGGCGCAGACGGCGATGATGCCGTCTACGCCCTGCTCCGCCGCCTTGCGCGCGTGGCGCAGGTTGATGACGTCGTGGAACACCAGCCCGCCGTAGCCATGCACGGCGTCCACCACCTCGCTCGGCGGGCGCAGGCTCGTGATGATGATGGGCACCCGGTACTTCACGCAGGTCTCCATATCCGCCTGCAGACGGTCGTTGCTCGCGTGCACGATCTGGTTGACGGCGAAGGGAGCCACCGGCTTGTCCGGGTTGGCCTTGCGGTACGCGTCGAGTTCGCCGGTGATGCGATCCAGCCATTCGTCCAGCATGGACTGGGGCCGCGCGTTCAGTGCCGGGAAGGCACCGACGATGCCGGCCTTGCACTGGGCGAGCACCAGGTCCGGCGTCGAAACGATGAACATCGGCGCGCCGATGACGGGTAGGCGCAGGTTCCCCTGCAGCAGTTCGGGCAGAGCCATGGATTCTTCCTTCGCAGTGACGGATGGCAGGGACCGGCGGCTGCCGGACGATGCCGCAGCGCATGGTAGGCAGTGCCGCGCGGCGCCGCAAGCCGCGCCATGGCCCGTTAACAGGCTCTAGTCGGTCTCGACCCGGTACACCAGGTCCACCGCGTGCTGCTCGCCCGATCGGGACTCGAGCCGCAGCCGGTCGCTCAGGTCGTAGCGGACCAGCAGCGTGCCGATGGAGTCGAAGATGCCCCAGGCGTATTCCAGGTAGAGGTCCTCGCTGAGTCGCTTGCCGGCCAGCACACGTCCGTCGTCGGCACCGCCCTCCACTGCCAGCATGTCCAGACCCACCTCCTGGCTGATCTGAGAGGCGACGGCGCCGGCCCGCGACAGTCCCAGCGACAGCGCCGCCCGGTTGAGGACGTCGCCCTCGGCCGAGGTGGTGCCTGCCAGCGGCCGGCCCGTCAGCAGATAGGACAGGGCCTCGGCTTCCGGCAGCGGCGGCTCGGAGAACACCGTGGAACTGGGCGAGCGCACGGTGCCGCCTATGCGCACGCCGGCCAGCACCTCGCCGGTGTCGCGCACGGCGCGGATATCCAGCGTGGGGTTGGTGAGCGGGCCCGAGAACGCCAGCTCGCCGCGCTCCACGGTGAGTTCCTGACCGTAGGCCTTGTAACGGGCGTCGACGAGGCTCAGGCGGCCGAAACCCAGCCAGGGCCGCTCGCTACCACCCGTCAGCCGCAGCGAACCGGTCAGATCCGTCTCCAGCCCGAAACCGCGCAGATGCACGGACTCCCCGAGGACCACCTCCACCTCGACGAACAGTGCCGGGCCGAGTCGCGCCTCGCCGGCTTCGGTGCGACCGTGTACCACCGTATCCGGGCTGGTGCGCACCGCGTCGCCGCCGAGTTCGCGCAGCGTGATGTCCGCCTCCGGCACCTCGATGGTGCCGCGGACCTCGAGGCGGCTCTCGTCCAGCAGGATTTCGAGATCCGGGCTCGCGCTGGCCTGCATGTCCGGCAGCCGGACGATCAGGAAGTCCTGCCCTTCCACCGTGAAGCGGCTGACCCAGCCGGCGTCCTCGGCGCGACGGGTCGTGCCGCGGATGCGCACCGTGCCGTCGCCGGAGCGCGCACTGCCCTCGTAGTCGACGACGCCCGGCTCTTCCTGCCGGGCCACCACCTCCAGCTCGGTGATCTCGATGCCCGCCTCGGGGAACAGGAAGCCGGCCTCGCGCAGCCGGAGCGCGCCGGCGAGGCGGGGCTCGCGGCGGCTGCCCGCTATCTCGACCCGGCCCATGACGTGGCCCCGGACCTGGGCCAGTTCCGGCACCAGCAGCGGCACCATGGAGAGATCGCGGAAGTCCAGCCGCAGGAGACCATCCACCGGGGCCGCGGGATCGAACAGGTCCGCCGTCTGCAGCCATGCCTCTCCGTCGCCCTGCTCGCCCAGGTCCAGATTCGCCTCGATGCGGGCCTCGTTGCGCTCCACCGAGGCTCTGGCCGTGAAGGAACGGATGTCTAGTTGCGTCTGCCGGTCCTCGTCCAGCATCACCTCGACCCGCGCGTCCTCGACGGTGATGTCGGCGCCGCCGTCCAGCACGCCCGCCTGCCAGGTCAGATCGGCCTGGCCTGCGGCTTCCCCTTCGAACCGCGAGCCCGCAGGGAATAGCGGTGCGAGCAGCGCGACGGGCACCCGGCGGGCGTCCGCGTTCACGCGGGTGATCTCCGCATCCCGGCTCGCCTCGGCGCACAACGTGCCGCGGCCCTCGCCGGTCAGACAGGCGCGGCCCAGCGTGATGGCCGGTGGCGCCACGGCGAGGCTGACGGGCTCGTCCAGCCGCCAGTCGCCGAATCGCGGCTGGCTGATGCGCAGGTCGCGCAGCTGCCCGGACCATCCCCCGTCGGCCAGGCCGCCGGTGGCCTGCAATTCCGCGGTCCCGGATGCCGCTTCGATTTCAAGCGCGAGGTCGTGGGAATCCGGCGCGCCCTCCGCCCGGATGTCGACCGCGGCGAGGCTCACGCCGTCGGTCTCGACCTGCGCGGCCACGAGCCGCAGGCGAGACCCCGCCGTCGCAGGACTCACCTGCAGGCTGGCCGGCCCGATCCCGAGGCCGTCCCAACGCAGACCGTCGGACTCGAGCGTTCCCTCGACTACCGGCTCGGCCAACGAACCGGACAACGCCACGTCTCCGCGCAGATCGCCTTGCAGGGCCGGCCAGATCGTCTCCAACCGTGGTGCCTGCACGGTGACGGCCAAATCCGGCTCCGGTGTCAGGCGTCCGTCCAGCGTGAGCCGGTTCTCGCCGATGGCGAATTCCACGCCCCGGGCAGCGGCCTTGCCGCCCTCGCCGAACTCCACTTCGCCGCGCCCCGCCAGGGGCTCGTCCCCATAACGGCCGCTCAGCTCCTCGACGCGCAGCATCCCCGTCGGCATCGATCCCTCCGGCCACCGGCCGCTGCTGCGGCCGCTGGCCGAGAGGGTGCCCTCCAGCGGCGCTCCCCATGCGCCGGTCTCCAGTTCCCGCAGGCGAAAGGCCACGTCCCACTGCCGGGAAGGCAGCAGGCCCAGGCGACCGTCGGCCTCCAGGCGCCCCGCTTCGCTGTCGAGCCGCAGGCGCTCGACCTCGAGTGTCTCGAGGCTGCCCCGGCCCGTGGCCTGCGCGCTCACGGTGGGAGCCCCTTCCGTCGTCAGCCGTGCCTGCGCCTCCGCCGTGTACGCATCCAGCCAGCCTTCGAGTGTTACCCGGCCGTCCGCCACCGAGAGGACCCGGCCGCCGTCCACGGGCAGTTGCAGGGTGGCCACCTCGTTCCGGAGTCGCGCATGGAAACCGGCCTCGCGGAGTTCCACCGTGCCTTCCGTGCGCACCTCTTCGGGCTCGCTCAGCCGATGCGTCACCGTCCACGCCTCGGCGTCGCCCTCGATGCGGCCCGACCCGGCCAGGGCCGGTCCAGCGCTGCCGCCGCCATAGCGCCAGTCCGCGTGGAGCCGGAGCCGGTATGGCGGGACGAACCGGGCCTCGCCGCGCGCCTCCAGACCCAGCCAGTCACTGTCCAGCATCAGCCGATCCGCCTCCAGGCGGCTGCCCCGCATTCCGGCCGCGAGTTCGATCACCCGGGCCGAGCGGGACCAGCCCGGGCCGCTCACGCGCACGTCTTCCAGCCGGCCGTCCTCGATGGCGAGCGGCACCGGCATGCGGAACCGGAAGCGCCCGCCCGGCTTCTGCGGGTCATCCGCCTTACCCTCCGCGATAGTCACCGACACGCCGAGGGCGCGCAGCCGCTCGAGCCGGATATCCCGGCGGATCAGGGGCCAGGGATCGAGTTCCAGCTCCAGTTCCCGGACCTCGACTGTCACCCCGTCGCTGCGCCACGCCCCTCCCCGGAGTACGACGCCGCCGGCCAGAGTCCCGTCCACTTCACCCAGCTCCAGAGCCGACGGCAGATAGGGGTCCGCCGCCTCCAGCGCCAGGCGCAGACCGGCGGGCGTCGCCACCACCAGCGCCGTCAGGACGACGGCGGCCGCGATCAGTGCGATCAGCAGGTACAGGATGCCGCGGAACACGCGCATCAGAGGTCCGGCCCCAGGGTAATGTGCAGGCGCACGCTGCGGTCCGGGTCGTCGAAGGGGTGGGCGAGGTACACCCGGAGCGGCCCGACCGGCGAGCGCCATCGCAGCCCGATGCCGGCGCCGACACTGGGCGACCATTCGAGCTCGTCGAACGCGTTGCCGGCATCCACGAAGACCGCACCGGCGAAGTTGCCGAACAGGTCGTGGGCATACTCCAGGCGCACGGTGGCCAGGCGGGTGCCGCCTACGACGTTGCCTTCCTCGTCGGTGGGTCCCAGGGTCTGGTAGCCGTAGCCACGGACGCTGGCATCGCCGCCAGCGAAAAAGCGGAACTCCGGCGGCAGCTCCTCCAGCTCGCTCTTCATGGTGAGGCCGAGCTCGGTGCCGGCGATCAGCTTGCCCTTCGGCCCCAGCGGATGGAGGAAGCGGAAGTAGCCGGAGAACTGCAGGAAGCTCGTCGTGGAACCGATGGCCCGGTGGGTGCCCCTCGCTTCCACGCCGACGCTGTAGCCACGGCGCGGATTCACGTCCCAGTCGAACCGGGCCCGGCTGAACGCGAGCGACGGCAGCACCAGCACGCTGTTGTCGCTGTCGGTGCTCACCTGGTAATCCCAGTAGCCGAGCTCGAGACCCTCGGTGCGCAGCCAGTCGCCGCCGAGTTTTGTCACGCGTTTCACGCCGAAAGTCGCGCTGTCGGTCTCCGAGGTATCGGTATCCTCGTTGCGGAGACCCGCGTTGTAGCTCAACCACTCCACCGTGGGATCGCCGACGGGCAACCGGTAGCTTGCCGTGAGGTAGGACTCCACGTCCGAAGCCAGCAGCTCCCCCCGCAGGCGGTGGCCCCGGTCGTTCACGCGCATGTTCTCGTAACCGCCTCGCAGCCGCAGGCCGCCGTCGGTCGACGCGCCCACGCCAACGTTGTATTCGATGCGGGTCGCCGGCGTGAGGCGTACCGTCACCGGGATGCGGTGGTCGGGCGAGACGCTGAGGTCGGGCTCGATACGCACGCTGCGGAAATAGCCGCTGGTGAGCATGGCCTGATAGGCATCGCTGACCAGCGCCGCGTCGTAGGGCACGTCCTCCGAGATACCCAGGAAAGCACGCACCAGCCCCGGCTCGAGAAAGTCCTGCTCGACGGTGATTTCACCGATCCGGTACCGCGGCCCGGAGG